>JBDTQT010000025.1:0-24749 GCA_039932055.1 Thermoanaerobaculia bacterium | reverse complement strand
GCCGATCGTCACCCGGAACTGGAGGCAGTTTCTGCTCGAAGGACCTCCGGCCTGAACGGCCGCCTTGCCCTACCGGCTGCGCTTGCGCAGTTGGGCGGTGGGGCGGGGGGGCAGATTGTGCTCGGCGGCGTGCTCGAGCAGGTACTCCTGCACGCCGTGCTTGCCGAGATGGCTGCGGGGCGCGACCAGGCCGGGGTGGAGTTTCTCGACGTCGGCGTGCGGCAGGCGCGGGGCCGCCATCAGCGCGGTGGAGAGGATCTCCTCCGACAGCGTCCCCGCGTCGACGATGCGGTAGATACACGGATGCTGGGGCATCTCCGCGCTGACTCGCACCAGCATGTGCATCGACCCGCCCGGGGTCAGGCGTTCGGTGATCCGCCGGGCCACCGCCAGCCAACGTTCGCGGCTGAAGTAGTTCGGCAGGTCCCAGGCGAGAACGAGATCGAAGCGTTCGCCGGCGTGGAACGGCAGCAGATGCGGCAGCCGGCGCTCCCATAGCGCCGGGATGGCATCACGCGCCTCCTCCTCGTCGACCGTGCGGTCGAAATCGGCGATGCGCAAGCGCACGCCGAACGGCTGGAAGAAGGCGAGGTTTGCCGAGAGCGCTGGCCCGAGATCGAGCACCGAGGCACCCGGACGCGGCAGATGATCGATCGCCGACTTCAGCCCCGGAGCGGGGTGCTCGGCTCTCAACTCACCTTGCTGCCACCGGCGCCGCCCGCCGGCGTCGTCGCTGCCGCCGGCGCTGCCGCCGATACCGCGAGCGGACGCGGTCCTGAAGCCTGTGTCGACTTCGTCGGATCCATGTCGATGGTGCCCTTGAAGCGCGCGCCATCCTCGATCACCACGCGCGGCGCGACGAGGTCGCCGCGCACGCGCGCGCTCTTCCTGAGCACGATGAGCTCTTCGGCCACGAGGCTGCCGTCGACCTCGCCCTCGATGGTCAGCACGCGGGCGTGGACGCCGGCCGAGACCCGGCCCTTGGCGCCGACCGTGACGGCGTTCTGGGAGAGCTGGATCTTGCCCTGCACGCGGCCTTCGACCAGCAGATCCTCGTTACCGGAGAGCTCGCCCTGGAGCTCGAGCGAGGCGCCGATCACGGCTCGTGCGCCACTCTCGGCCGTCCGCTGCGGCGGCGGCTCGGGCTCGCTCCGCTCCATGCGCTCGTTGCGCTCGTTCCGGTCATTGCGGACGGCGGGCGGGGGCGCAGCCGGCGTCGGGGCGGGGGCGGGTTCGTTCTCGCGCTTCCACATGGTGCGGACTCCTCTCCGAATCGTCCCGGGAAAACCGCCGGGGCAAGCGATCATTGCAGAAGATCCAGCCCGATGCGGCAATGCAGCAGTGCATTGAGCCGACCGCGCGCGCGCCGGTATGGGCACCGATGTGCGAGGATCCGATCGCGATGGGCGCGTTCGACGTCACGGTGGTGGGCGGAGGGATCGTCGGTCTGGCGACGGCGCGCGCCCTCGCGGTCGAGCATCGTCTGCGCTGCCTGGTGCTCGAGGCCGAAGACCGGCTGGCTTTTCACCAGACCGGCCACAACAGCGGCGTCGTGCACTCCGGTCTCTACTACAAGCCGGGCTCGCTCAAGGCGCGGCTCTGCGCCGCGGGGCGGGAGGCGATCTTTCGTCTCGCGGCGGAGAAGGGTATCGCCCACGAACGCTGCGGCAAGGTGGTCGTCGCGGTTACCGAGGACGAGTTGTCGCGCCTCGACGAGCTCGAGCGCCGCGGACGCGAGAACGGATTGACGGGAATTGTCCGTCTCGATGCCCACGGTCTCCGCGAGCACGAACCGCACGCCGCCGGCATCGCCGGCCTGTTCGTGCCCGAGACCGGCATCATCGACTACGTGGCGGTCGCCGAGGTCCTGGCGGCGGAGATTCGCGCCGCCGGCAGCGAGGTGCGCACCGGCGCCGCCGTGACGGCGATTCGTCACCGCGGCCGGACGGTCGAGGTCGAAGCGCAGGGCGAACACCACACGGCGGCCTTCCTCGTCGGCTGCGCCGGCCTCGCGAGTGATCGCCTGGCCCGTCTCGCCGGCCTCGATCCGCGAATGCGCATCGTGCCGTTCAGGGGCGACTATTACGAGCTCCTGCCGGAGGCCCGGAAGCTCGTGCGCCACCTCATCTACCCGGTGCCCGATCCCGATCTGCCGTTCCTCGGCGTGCATTTCACCCGCCGTGTCGATGGGTCGATCGAGGCCGGCCCGAACGCCGTACTCGCCTGGAAGCGCGAAGGCTATTTGCGCTCGAGTTTTTCGCTGCGCGACACGGCCTCGATGCTCGCCTTCCCCGGCTTCTGGCGCATGGCGCCGCACTATGCCGGCATCGGTCTCGCGGAGTACCGGCGCGCCTGGAGTCGCAGTCTCTTCGTGCGCTCGCTGCAGAAACTCGTGCCGGCGATCACCGCGGGCGACATCCGCCCCGCCGGCTGCGGCGTGCGCGCGCAAGCGATGGATCGCACCGGCAAGCTCCTCGACGACTTCTTCTTCGCCGAGGACGAGAACCAGCTGCACGTGCTCAACGCTCCGTCTCCGGCCGCCACCGCCGCCCTGGCGATCGGCGAGCATCTCGCCGGCAAGGTTCTGGAGGGAATGCGATGACCTTGCCGATCTCGATCGTCGACGCCTTCACCGACCGCCCGTTCGCCGGCAATCCGGCGGCGGTCTGCCTGCTCGACCGCGAGCGCCCCGAGCCCGGTGCCGCCTGGATGCAGACCCTGGCGGGCGAGATGAACCTTTCGGAGACCGCCTTCCTCCTCCCGAAAGGTGATACGTGGAGCCTGCGCTGGTTCACACCCAAGGCCGAGGTCGCGCTCTGCGGTCATGCGACCCTCGCCTCGGCGCACGTGCTCTGGGAGAGCGGCCGCCTCGCTCCTGACGCTCCGGCGCTCTTCGACACGCTCTCCGGCCGCCTCACGGCGCGGCGTGCCGGCGGACAAGACGCGTGGATCGAGCTCGACTTCCCCGAGCGCCGCGAGAGTCCGCACGCGGATCTGCCGGAGCTCTTCGCCGCCCTCGGCGTGCGACCGGTCTACTTCGGCAAGAACGCCTACGACTACTTCGTCGAGGTCGCGACGGCGGACGAGGTGCGCGCCCTGGAGCCCGACTTCGCCGCGCTCGGCAGGCTCCCGGTGCGCGGCGTCATCGTCACCGCTATCGGCGACGCGGCGAGCGGATTCGATTTCGTCTCGCGATTCTTCGCTCCGGGTGTCGGCGTTCCCGAGGATCCAGTTACGGGCTCGGCGCACTGCTGTCTCGCCCCCTATTGGGGTGAAAAGCTCGGTAAAGAGGAGATGGTGGGCTATCAGGCCTCTCCGCGCGGTGGAACGGTGAAGGTGCGGCTGGAGGGTGAGCGCGTGATCCTCGCCGGGCGCGCCGTCACCATCGTCACCGGCGAGCTGACGAACGCCGCAACCTGATGTCTGCGCTCTTTCCCGCGCTGCGGCGACGCCGCATCGCCCTCGCCATCGCCGCTGCGATCGCACTCCCTTTACTGGTCCTTTTCTTTTTCGAATGGATCACCTGGCCCGATGTCGCGCGCCTGGCGCGCGAAGTGCCGAAGAGCACCGCGTTCATCGAGAGGTATCGCGAACGGCAGCGCGAAGCCGGGAAGCCCGATCGGGTTGCCTGGCAACCGGTGCCCTACGCGCGCATCTCGCCGGAGTTGAAGCTCGCCGTGCTGGTCGCCGAAGACATCGACTTTTTTTCCCATCACGGCTTCGCCGTCGCCGAGCTCAAGAAGGCGGTCGCGGAGGCCTGGGAAGACAAGGAGATGCCGCGCGGCGCCTCCACCCTTACCCAGCAGCTGGCGAAGAACCTCTGGCTCTCGCCGTCGCGCAATCCGCTGCGCAAGGTCAAGGAGGCGCTGCTCACACGGTCGCTCGAGAAGCATCTCGCCAAGCGGCGTATCCTCGAGCTCTACCTGAACGTGGTCGAGTTCGCCCCCGGCGTCTACGGCGCGGAGGCCGCCGCGCAACGCTTCTTCGGCAAGCCGGCGGCAGGACTGTCGCGGCAGGAAGCGGCGGCGCTCGCGGGCAGCTTGCCGAAGCCGTCGAGCTGGCATCCGGGAGCGACGAGCAAGGTGTATGCCCGACGCGTCGAACGGATCGTCGGCCGCATCGAACGAGCCGCCTGGCTGCGCGGTGAGATCTGAGGCCGACTTGACAGCCGGGGCGGGCGGTGTTGGAATCCGCATCTCATGAGTCGTCCGAGCTCCGCCCGCGCCCATTGCGACCTCTCGGCCTCCGGGCCGGGTGTCGTCGCTTCCAGCTGCTGGCGCAGCTCTGCTCATCATCACGCGCATTAGGTAGGCCGGGGCTTCTTGTCCCGGCCCATCGGGCCCGGGACGACCAGCCGAGACTCTGTACCTGCTCCGCTGACCTCTTTCCGGAACCCGGGAGGAGGTTTTTGCTTTATGGAGAGTTCAGAGCGAGTCGATCGCGCGGACCGGGCGAATCGCGCCATTATCGTCGCCTCGCTGACCGAGCCGCCGGCGACGGACGGCCGCGATCTCGCGGCGCTCGGTGGCGCCGCCGACTGGCTCGAAGTTCGCGCCGACCTGGTCGGCGACCTCGACCCGGACTGGTTGCGCTCGCACTTTCCCGGCGAGCTCGTCTACACCCTGCGTAGCGCCTTCGAAGGCGGCGCCTTCGAGGGTTCGCGCGACGCCCGCCTGCGTCGGATCGGCGAGGCCGGACCGCGTTTCGACCGCGTCGATCTCGAAGGCGAGCGCGACCTGGTGCCGGAGCTCCTGGCGCGAATTCCCGCCTCCCGGAGGATTGTCTCCTGGCACGGTGCGCCGATCGATCTGCTGGCGCTGCAGTCGCGTCTCGCCCACCTCGCCTCCGTCCCCGCGGCGCTCTACAAGCTGGTGCCGGGAGCCGCCAATGCCGGCGAGGAGCTCGCGCCGCTGCGACTCCTGGCGGGCTCGCCGCGCCGCGACGTGATTGCTTTTGCCAGCGGCGACGCCGGCTTCTGGACGCGCATTCTCGCTCCGCGCCTCGGCGCGCCGGTGGTCTACGGTTCGGCGAGCGCGCAGGCCGCGGCGCCCGGCCAGCCCTCGGTGACGCAGCTCCGGCGCGACTACGGCTTCCCGGACATGCCGGCGGTGCGCCATCTCTTTGGTCTTGTCGGCTGGCCGGCGCTGCACTCGCTCTCGCCGCGCCTGCACAACGCGGCTTACCGCGCCCTGGGGTTACCGGCGGTCTACGTGCCGTTCGACGTCGAGCAGTTCGGTGACTTCTGGCTCGAGCTCGTCGAAAGTGAGGCCATCGCCGACCTCGGTCTCGTGCTCGGAGGGCTGTCGATCACCACACCGCACAAGGAGGTGGCTTTCGCGGTCGCCGGCGCGACGAGCCCGCTCTCCGAGCGACTGCAGGCGGTCAACACCCTTACCCCGCGGCGCGGCGTCTGGGAGGGCGAGTCGACCGACGCCTACGGGGTGGTCGAAGCGCTGCGCGCCCGCGGCGTCGAACCGCGCGGTCGACGGATCGCCGTCATCGGCTGCGGCGGCGCCGGCCGGGCGGCGGCGCTCGGTCTGGCAGTCGCCGGTGCCGAGGTCGTGCTGGCCAACCGCGGACCCGAGCGCGGTATGGCGGCTGCGCGCTCGCTCGGCCTGCCGTTCGTGCCGCTCGCCGAGCTCTTCGAGGAGCGCGCCGCCGGCTCGCCTGCAGGTGGCGGCTTCGAGGTCTATGTCCACGCCACGCCGCTCGGCCGCCGCAACTCGGACGAGCTGCCGCTGCCGGTGGCGCGTCTCGCGGCCGGCGCCGTGGTGGTCGACCTGGTCTACGGTGAGACTCCGACACCGCTGGTCGCTGAATCCCGGCGGCGCGGCCTCGCGGCGATCGACGGCCGCGAGGTTCTGCTCTACCAGGCGATTCCGCAGTTCCGCGCGATGACCGGGCAGGACCTGCCGGTGGCGCTCGCGGGCCAGGTGCTGGGACTCACCGCGGAGGAGCTTTGAGACTTTCGTCCACACTGCCGGCGGGAGTGTCGGCACTCTTCTTCGAATCGGCGGCGCGCTTGCGCCGGCTCGAAGCGCTGCTCGCCGAGGAGCTCGAGGCGCGCGACTTTCGCGAAGCGGTCCTGCCGATGCTCGACTACTTCGGTCCCTACGAGCCGTTGCTCGCGCCCGCCGCGCGTGCCGAGCTCTATCGCTTCGCCGACCGCGACGGCGAGCTCCTCGCCCTGCGCTCCGATTTCACTCCGATGCTCGCCCGGCTGCTCGCGCCGCATCTGGAAGGACTCGAGCTGCCGCTCCGACTCTTCTACCGTGGCGATGTCGTGCGCTGTCCGGAGCGCGGTGCCCGCAGCGAAGTCGAACAGCATCAGATCGGCGGTGAATTGCTCGGCAGGGCCGAGGACGGAACGGACCTCGAACGCGAGGCGGCACGGGTATGCGCGCGGCTGCTCGCCCTCGCGACCAGCGGACGAGTCCGCCTGGTGCTCGGACTGGCGGGGGCGCTCGACGAGCTTCTGGTCGATGCGGTCGGTGCGGAACGCGCGCCGGAGCTGGCGCGGGCGATCGCGCGCCGCGAGCGCGGCGCCGCGCGTCTACCGCCGGGGGCCGCGCCCGAAGTGAGCGCGGCGATCAGCGAGATCATCGAGCTCGGCGTGCCGCGTGACAGCCTGCGGCTCGGAGTCGGCGGCGCTGCTGCCCTCGTGCGCCTGGAAGGAGTGCGCCAGGAGCTCGCGCGCCAGGACCCGGCAGTTGCGGCGACGATCGATCTCGCGGAGTTCGCCGACTTCGCGGGGCCGTCGCGAGAGAACGGCGCGCGCGACTTCCGGCCCTACTACGAGGGGCTCGTTCTGCGCGCTTATCTGCCCGGGCGGGCACGACCGGTGGCGAGTGGCGGGCGCTACGACGCCCTGTTCAAGAAGCTCGGTGCCGAGGTCGCCGCGGTCGGCTTCTCGCTCCAGCTCGACGCTCTGGCCGAGCTTCCGTTGTGGGAGGCGAGGCCGTGATCCGCCTCGCGCTGCCCAAGGGGCGCAATCTCGAAACGGCCCTCGCGGCCCTCGCGGCCGGCGGCATGGATCTGGGCCGGCTCTCCTCGGACGCGGACCGCGATTCGCGCCGGCTCTGGCACACCTTCCACGAGGCGGGGTGCGAAGTCCTGCTGGTCAAGGATCGCGACCTGCCGCTGTACGTCGGCCGCGGCGTCGCCGACTGCGGCGTCGTCGGCCGCGATGTCCTGGACGAAATCGACGGCGACTTGCTGGTCCCGCTCGAGCTCGTCGGCGGCAGGAGCCGCCTGTCGCTGATCGGCCCCGCCGGAGGCAAGCTCCCTGGTGACGGCGCGCAGGTGCGCCTGGCGACCAAGTATCCGCGCACGGCGGCCCGGTTTCTCGAACGCAAGCCCTGGAGCGCTGAGATCCTCGAGCTCTCGGGCTCGATCGAGCTCGCGCCGCTCGTCGGGCTTGCCGACTTCATTCTCGACATCGTGCAGACCGGCTCGACCCTGCGCGCCCATGGCCTGGAAGAGATCGAGCAGGTGCGAGAGATTGCCCCCTGTTTCGTGGTCCACCGCGCCGCCTGGCAGATGCGGCGCGTCGAGCTCTCCGCTCTGCTCGGACGGCTGGAACGCGCTGGAGTCGCGGCTTGAGCGCGTTGCGCATCGTTCTGGCCGAGAGCCCGGCGGGCCTCGGGCTGCGCCGCCGCATCGCGCTGCGCCTCGCGACGGTGCTCGATGCGAAAGTCGAGAAGGCCGTGCGCCGAATCGTCTCCGCCATCCGCAAGGGCGGCGATGCCGCGCTGGTCCAAGCAGTACGCACTTACGACGGTTTCACTGCCGCCGCGGCGGTCGCCGATCTGCGCCTCGCGCCGCTGCCCGAGGACCGGGGCTGGCGGAACATTCCGCCGGACGTCAGTGCCGCGGTCGATCTCGCGATCGCCAACGTCGAGCGCTTCCACCGCGCGCAACTCGCGGCCGGTGGCGACGGTTTCGTCGTCGAGAGCCCGGGCGTGACGCTGGCGGAGATCGTGCGGCCGCTCGCTCGCGTCGGTCTCTACGTGCCCGGAGGGCGGGCGAGCTACCCCTCGACCGCTCTCATGACGGTCGTGCCGGCGCGGGTCGCCGGCGTCGCCGAGATCGTGGTCGCGACGCCCGCCCGAACCTACCTCGAGCAGCCGGTGCTGCGCTACACGCTGGCATGCCTCGGCGTCGAGGAGATCTGGGGCGTCGGCGGAGCGCACGCCATCGCGGCGCTCGCCTACGGCACCGAATCGGTGCGCCGGGTCGACGCCATCGCCGGCCCGGGCAACGCCTGGGTGACCGCTGCCAAGCGGCAGGTCGGAGGCCGCGTCGCGATCGATGGGCTAATGGGGCCGAGCGAGGTGGTGATCGTCGCCGACGAGGAGTCCGACCCGGAGTGGATCGCGGCCGACCTGCTGGCGCAGGCCGAGCATGACCCGCGCGCCGCGGCGCTCCTGGTCACGACCTCGCGCGCGCTCGCGCGGCGGGTCGCGGAGGCCATGGAACGCCAGTTGCGGACGCTGGCGACGGCGGAGACCGCTCGCGCCGCGTTGGGCGCTTACGGCGGGGCGCTGCTCGTCGCCGACCTCGACGCCGCGATCGCGCTCGCCGACGAGATCGCTCCCGAGCACCTGCAGCTCGTCGGCGCCGAGATCGAAGCCGGAGCCGGGCGCTACAGCAACGCCGGCGCCATCTTCGTCGGCGCGCGCACACCAGAGGTTTTCGGCGACTACGTCGCGGGCCCCAGCCACGTCCTGCCGACCTGCGGCACGGCACGTTTCGCCTCGGGCCTCACGGTCGAGACATTTCGCCGGCGCACGCACCGGATCGAAGTGCACGATGCGGCGGCAGCGACGCGCTTCGCGACGGCGGCCGCAGCCCTCGCCACGGCCGAGGGGCTGCCGGCGCACGCTGCAGCAGCTGCTGCGCGGCGGGGTGCCGCGTGAGCCGGTTCGTCCGCCCGGAGGTGCAGGCCCTGCAGGCCTACACGCTCGATCTCTCCCCCTGCCGCTTCAAGCTCGACCAGAACGAGGTGCCCTGGGAGCTGCCGCGGAGGATCAAGGAGGAGGTCGCCCGTCGTCTGGTCGACCGGGAGTGGGCGCGCTATCCCGACTTTCATGCCGACCACCTGCGCGAACGGCTCGCTGCTACCCACGCCTGGACGCCCGCGGGCGTCCTGGTCGGCAACGGCTCGAACGAGCTGCTCGCGGCGACGATGGCGGCGGTGGGCGGGCCGGGGCGGGAGATTCTCGGCCTCGCACCGAGCTTCGGGCTCTATCCGGTCTTCGCCCTGCAATCGGGCGCCCGCTATCGCGCGCTCGGACCCCGCCCCGACCTCGCGCTGCCCCTGGCGGAGCTCGAAGGCGAGATCGATCGCGACCCGCGGCGGCCGGTGCTCGTCGCTTCGCCGAACAATCCGACCGGCGAGGCGATCGCGCCGGAGGTGATCGCGCGCTGGGCGGCGAAACTCGCCGCCGCGGACGCGCCGCTGCTGCTCGACAACGCCTACGGCGAGTTCTGCCGCCACGACTACCGCCCGCTGCTCGCGAGTTGCCCGAACCTGGTGATCTTCCGCACCTTCTCCAAGGCCTGGTCGCTCGCCGGTCTGCGCCTCGGTTACCTGCTCGCCGCGCCGGAGCTGGTGCGCGAGATCGTCAAGGTCAAGCTGCCGTACAACCTCGGGCAGGCCGGTGCCATCGCCGGCGAGCTGGCGCTCGACAACGCGGCACTCATCGAGCGCCGCGTTCGCCTGCTCGTCGCCCGGCGCGCGCAATGGCGCGCGCTGCTGGCGACGAGCCAGCAGGAAGTCTTCGATTCCGATGCCAACTTCCTGCTGGTGCGCAATGAGAAAGAAAAAAGCCTGCTGGTAAGGGAGCGTCTGGCGGAGCGCGGGATTCGCGTGCGGGACGTCTCTGGCGGACTGGGTCTCGCGGGCTGCCTGCGCTTCTCGGTCGGGACCGGCGCGGCGCTTCGAGCCGTGTCACAGGCGATGGATGAACGTTTTTCCTTTACTGAAAGCCTTTCCCTGCGGGAGCCGCAATGAGACGCGCGAAGATGCAACGCCAGACGAAGGAGACGAAGATCGTTCTCGACCTCGAGCTCGATGCCGGTGCAGAGTCTGCGATCAGCGTGCCGAACGGGTTCCTCGGCCACATGCTGGAGGCGTTCGCGACGCATTCCGGCTTCGGCGTGAACCTCACTGCCGAGGGCGATGTCGGCGTGGATCTGCACCACACGGTGGAAGACACCGGGATCGCTGTCGGCGAGGCTTTGGCCAGCGCTCTCGGCGACCGCCGCGGCGTCGTGCGCTTCGCGCATGCCTACGCGCCGCTCGACGAAGCGCTGGCGCGCGCCGTGGTCGATCTCTCCGGGCGCGGCTTCTTCGTCTGGAGCGTGCCGCCGGAGCTCGAGCAGGTCTGGGTGACGCGCGAATTCCCACTGACGCTGGTCGCGGACTTCTTCCAGGCCTTCGCTGATCGCGCGCGCCTCACGCTGCATCTCACCGTCGTCGCCGGGCGCAACCCGCACCATGTCGCCGAAGCCTGCTTCAAGGCGGTCGCCGTGGCGCTCCGTCAGGCGGTGGCGCTCGGCGCCGGCGGGGACGCCGCGAGCGCCGTGCCGAGCACCAAGGGAACGCTGGTCGGATGAGCCCGGCACCGGCAACGACGACCGTCGTCGACCTCGGCGTCGGCAACCTCGGCAACGTCGTGCGCGCGCTCACGGCGGCGGGCGGGCGGCCGGAGATTTCGGCGGAGCCCGCCGTGGTGCGCGCCGCGCGATGCCTGGTGCTGCCCGGCGTCGGCGCCTTCCGGCCGCCGCGCGAGCGGCTGCGCGGCGAACTGGAGCAGGCGCTGCGCGGCGCCCTCGGCGATGGCGCGCACTTGATGGGCATCTGCGTCGGCTATCAGTTGCTGTTCGAGGGCAGCGACGAGTTCGGCGCGACCGCGGGCCTCGGACTGCTGGCCGGGCGGGTGACCGAGCTCCCGGCGGAGGTCCCCCGGCCGCACATCGGCTGGAATCGGCTCGAGGTCGCCGCGCCGCATGCGCTGCTCGACGGGCTCGAGAGCGAAAGCTTCGTCTACTTCGTGCACAGCTTCGCTCCGCAGGGCGGCGCGCCGGAAGAGACCGTCGCCACCGCGCTCCACGGCCGCCGATTCGCCGCCGTCTCCGCCGCCGGGCGCGTCTGCGGCACCCAGTTCCATCCCGAGAAGAGCGGCGACGCCGGCCTGCGCCTGTTGCGCAACTTCCTGACGATCTCCGGCGGGAGCGGCGCATGCAACTGATCCCCTCGATCGACCTGCGCCGCGGCAAGGTCGTGCGTCTCACCCAAGGGCGAGACGCCGACATCACGGTCTACTCGAGCGATCCGGTCGCGGTCCTGCGCCAGTTTCAGGCGGCCGGCGCCGAGCGCGTCCACATCGTCGACCTCGATGCGGCGTTCGGTGAGCCGCGGCAATCGGCCCTCCTGGCGAGTCTTGTCGCTGCGGCGAAAGGCGAAAGGCTTCAGCTAGGGGGTGGCTTGCGGAGCGCCGACTTGCTGCGCGAAGCTCTCGACAGCGGGTTCGACCGCGTCGTTGTCGGGTCGATGGCGGTGCGTGAGCCGGAGAGGTTCGGTGAGTGCGCCGCCGCCAACCCGGGTCGGCTGATTCCGGCGCTCGAGTTCGCACTTGGGAGTTTGCGCACGAGCGGTTGGAGCGAGACCGCGGCTGCGCTTCCCGCGGAGCTGCTGCGAAGGCTTCTTCCCTTTACCGGTCTTTTTTCTGAAGCGCTGGTCACAGACATCTCCCGGGACGGCATGCTGAGCGGTGCGAATCTCGATCTCGCGGGCGACTGCGCCCGCGCGCTCGGAGTGGGGGCGATCGTCTCTGGCGGCGTCGCGGGCGCCGCGGACATCGCCGCCGCTGCAGCGACGCCGGGGATCTCCGGAGTCATCGTCGGTCGGGCCTGGTACGAGGGCCGGATCGACCTGCGCGCGGCAATCGAGTCGTTGCGCGCCTTGCGTGCCGCGGTGCCGGCATGAGCGTTACGACGCTGCCGCGCGGCGGGGCGACGGCGCTCGCTTGCCGGGTGATTCCCTGCCTGGACGTGGCCGAGGGCAGGGTCGTCAAAGGGGTTCAATTCGAGGCTCTGGCGGGCTTCGGCTCGCCGGCCGAAGCGGCGCGGCGTTACTGCGCCCCCGAAGGCTGCGATGCAGCGCTCGGCGCCGACGAGATCGTCTTTCTCGATATCGCCGCCTCGCACGAGCGCCGCGGTCCGGCGCTCAGCTGGATCGAAGAGGTTGCCGAGAGCGTCTTCGTGCCGCTCACCGTCGGTGGCGGCGTGCGCACTCTCGACGACGCGCGGAATCTGCTCGCGGCCGGGGCGGACAAGGTGGCGCTGAATTCGGCGGCGGTCGAGCGCCCCAGCCTCTTGACCGAGCTCGCGGAGCGCTACGGCAGCCAGTCGGTCGTGCTCTCCGTCGACGCGCGCCGACGCAATTCGAACAGGGCAGCGCCGGCGTGGGAGGTCGTGACGCAGGGTGGCCGGAAGAGCACCGGACGCGACCCGATCGACTGGATCGCGGAGGGAGTCGCGCTCGGGGCCGGCGAGATTCTGCTCACGAGTATCGATCGCGACGGGACCGGCGATGGTTTCGACTGTGAGTTGATTGCGGCGGCGGCCGCCAGGGTCAACGTGCCGATCATCGCCTCTGGCGGCGCCGGGCGGGTAGGCGATTTCGCTGCGGCACTGGGGGCAGGCGCCGCTGCCGTGCTTGCCGCCGGGCTCTTTCATCGCCAGGAGATGTCGGTGCCCGACGTGAAGCGGTACCTCGCGCAGCAGGGCTTCTCGGTAAGGGGGGTGTCTTGAGTCTCGAATCTTCGCTGGCGAACTTTGCGCTTGAATCCCTGCGCTACGACGCGGCGGGCCTCCTGCCGGTGGTCGCGCAGGACGCCTTCACCGGTCGTGTGCTGATGCTCGCCTGGGCCAACGCCGAGGCGGTCGAGCGCACCATCGCCACGGCGGAGGCGCACTTCTGGAGCCGCAGCCGTCAGTCTCTCTGGCGCAAGGGAGAGACTTCGGGGAACGTCTTGCGAGTGCAGTCGATCGAGCGCGATTGCGACGGCGATGCGCTGCTGCTGCGTGTGCTCGCCGCCGGCCCCGCCTGCCACACCGGCTCTACCAGCTGCTTCGACGGCGACGGCGGCGATCGCGGCGGCCTCGACCTCGGCGCGCTCGAGCGCATCGTGCGGCAGCGTGCGGCTGCCGACCCGAAGACCAGCTACACTGCGCAACTCTTGAGCGCAGGCATCGAGCGGATGGCGCAGAAAGTCGGCGAAGAGGCGACGGAGGTCGTCATCGCGGCGCTGGGCGCTGCCGCCGCCGCGGTCTCGGAGCGAAATGCAGAAAAGCTCGGTAAAGGGAGGATGGAGGTCGGTCAGCGGCTGATCGAAGAGGCGAGCGATCTGCTCTTCCACCTGACCGTTCTTCTCACTGCGAGCGGCGTCACCAGCGGAGATCTCGCTAGCGAGCTTTCCGCCCGCCACCGGCATCGAAGTCGAGCTGCGGATGAAGGCAGTCCCCCTTTTCTGGACAAGGGTGCTGAGCGAACCGCGGTCGCTGCCGAGCGCAGCGAGCCGAGAACGCCAAGCAGCGGAAAGTGAACAGGGTCTTGAAACAAGTCAACCCGCATCTGCGTGAGCTGCTTGCCGAGACGGTGACGCCGCTGGCGGTTTATCAGCGCCTGCAGGCGCTCTCGCCGGTGCGCTTTCTCTTCGAGAGCGTCACCGGCGGTGAGCAGGTGGCGCGCTTCAGCTTCCTCGGCGCCGCGCCGCGCGAGATCTATCGGCTCTATCCCGACCGACTTGAGGTGGAGCGCGACGGCCGCCGCCACGACCTTCCTGGTGCGCCGCTCGCGGCCCTGCGCGCGCTGGTCGGGGGCTACACGACGCCTGAGTTGCCGGTGCCGTTTGCCGGCGGCTTCGTAGGCACTTTCGGTTTCGACCTCGTGCGGCTGGTCGAGCGCATTCCCTCCCGGCCGCCCGATCCCTGGGGCCTGCCGATCGCGATCTTCGGTCGCTTCGACGAGGTCATCGCCTTCGACCACGCCCAGCAGCGGCTGCTTCTCGTCGCCAACGAAATCGCCGGTGAGACGACGGCGGCCGAGGCCGAGCGCGCTCTCGACCGGCTCGAAGGCGCGCTGGCGCGCGACATGCGCGTGCGCGCCATCCGTCTGCCGGAGGAGCGCCCGGTACTCGACCGCGCACCCGAAGCGAGTCTCTCCGGGGCGGAATTCCAGCGCGCGGTCGTCGCGGCGAAGAAGCACATCCTGGCCGGCGATATTTTCCAGGTCGTGCTGGCGCGCCACTTTCGCCTCGCCTCGCAGGCGACCCCGGAGGCGCTCTATCGGGCGTTGCGACGGGTGAATCCGTCGCCTTACATGGTGCTGCTCGAATTTCCCGAGGTGGCGCTCATCGGCGCCTCGCCGGAGATGCTGGTGAAGAAGACCGGCGACCGGCTGGTGACCCGGCCGATCGCCGGCACCCGCCGGCGGGGGGCGAACGCCGAGGCCGATCGGGCACTTGCAGCGGAGCTTCTCGCCGACCCGAAGGAGCGCGCCGAGCACGTCATGCTGGTCGACCTCGGCAGGAACGACCTCGGTCGGGTTGCGACACCAGGCACCGTGTCGGTCACGACCTTCCTCGAAGTCGAGCACTACTCGCATGTCCTCCACCTGGTGTCGAGCGTCGAAGCGGACCTTGCCCCCGGAAAGACCGCCCTCGACGCGCTGCTCGCCGCCTTTCCCGCCGGGACGGTCTCGGGAGCGCCGAAGATCCGCGCCATCGAGATCCTCGACCGGCTCGAGCCGGAGTCGCGCGGACTGTACGCCGGGGCGACCGGCTACCTATCCTTTTCCGGCGATCTCGACACCTGCATTACGATTCGCACTCTCGTCGCCAGGAAGTCCGACGGCCGGTCGGAGGTTTCGGTTACCGCCGGTGCCGGAATCGTCGCCGACTCCGATCCGGGCCGCGAGGAGCTGGAGACCGAGAACAAGGCCGCGGCTCTCCTCGCCGCGGTCGCCCTCGCCGAGGAGCTGGAACGATGATCCTGGTGATCGACAACTACGACTCGTTCACCTACAACCTGGTGCAGCTCCTGGCGGTCGCCGGCGCCGATCCGGTCGTGGTGCGCAACGACGCCGCGACGGTCGATGAGCTGCTGGCGATGCGCCCGGCGGGAATCCTGCTTTCGCCGGGCCCCGGGCGGCCAGCGGAGTCCGGAGTTTGCGTACCGCTGCTCGCCCGGCGCCCCAAACTGCCGATCTTCGGCGTCTGCCTGGGACATCAGGCGATGGGGGAGTCGTTCGGCGCCACGGTCGACCGCGCACCGGTGCTGATGCACGGCAAGACTTCCGCCGTGCGGCATACGGGCGACGGGATTTTCGCCGGGGTGCCGAATCCGTTCGAGGCGACGCGCTACCACTCGCTCGAAGTCCAGGCGGCGACCCTGCCGGCCGAGCTCGAAGCGATCGCCTGGAGCGACGACGGCATCGTCATGGCGTTGCGCCACCGCGAGCTGCCTTACTGGGGCGTGCAGTTCCACCCCGAGTCGGTGCTGACGGTCGCCGGTCCGCAGATTGTCACCAACTTCCTCGCCCGCTGCGCGCCTGTCTCGGCCGAGGCCGTGCGCCGGTGAGTGGCGCCGGCAGCATCCTGCAGCGCCTCCTCGACCGCGAGAACCTCGAGCGCGCCGAGGTCACCGGCCTTTTCGGCCGTATCATGGACGGCGAAATCGCCGACAGTCAGATCGCCGCCCTCCTCGTCGCCTTCGCCATGAAGGGCGAGACACCGGAAGAGATCGCCGGCGCCGTCGAGGCGATGCGCGCGCGCGTGCGCGCCGTGCCGCACTCGCGCGCCGACGTCATCGACACCTGCGGCACGGGCGGCGACGGGCGCGGCACGTTCAACATCTCGACGGCCGCGGCGCTGGTCGCCGCGGCGGGCGGCGCGGCGGTCGCCAAGCACGGCAACCGGGCGGTCTCATCGCGTTCCGGCAGCGCCGATCTCCTCGCGGCGCTGGGCCTGCCGGTCGAGGTCGAACCGGCGCAATCGGCGCGGCAGCTGGAAAGCGTCGGCATCGCCTTCCTCTTCGCCCCGGCCTACCACCCGGCGATGAAGGCGGTCGCACCGGTGCGGCGGGAGCTCGGCGTGCGGACGCTGTTCAATCTCCTCGGTCCGCTGACCAATCCGGCCGGCGCCCGGCGCCAGCTCGTCGGCGTCTACGCCCGCAACCGGGTCGAAACGGTGGCCCAGGTCCTGGCCGGCCTAGGCTGTGAGCACGCGCTCGTCGTGCACGGCCACGACGGCCTCGACGAGATCACGACCACGACCATCACCCATGTCGCCGAAGTGCGCGGTAGCGCCGTCCACACCTACGAGCTCGACGCCGAAGACCTCGGCGTGCGCCGCGCGGAGCCCGCGAACCTCGCCGGCGGAACCTCGCAGGAGAACGCCGAACGCCTGCTCGCCCTGCTCGCCGGCGAGCCGGGAGCGCTCGCCGATATCGTCGCCCTGAATGCCGGTGCCGCGCTCTACGTCGCCGGCCAGGCCAGCTCGATCGCCGCAGGTCTCGACCGCGCACGCAGCGTGATTGGCTCCGGCGCTGCTCTCGCGAAGCTCGAAGCCTTGAAAAGCTTCCGGTAAGAGAAGAAAGGACGAAGCCCGTGCCGCCAGCCGACATCCTGCAGCGTATCGTTGCCGCCCGCCGCGAACGCCTCGGGGTCTCGCCATCGACCCATGCGCCCTTTTCCTTTACCGGAAGCTTTTCGCTTGCTGATTCGCTGGCGAATCCGTTCGTGGCCGCGCTCGCCGCGCGGCGCGGGCGGGCGGTGATCGCCGAAGTGAAAATGGGCTCGCCGCGGCTCGGCTCGCTGGCCGGGCGCTTCGATCCCGAGAGGCAGGCCGCGACCTACGCCGCGGCGGGAGCGGCGGCTCTTTCGGTGGTGGTCGAACCGGACTACTTTTTCGGCAGCTACGAGCTCCTCGCCGCCTGCAAGGCCGCTTGCGGCCTGCCGGCGATTGCCAAGGAGTTCGTCGTCGATCTCCGCCAGCTCGATTGGGCGGTTGCCGCCGGTGCGGACGCGATCCTGCTGGTGGCCGCCCTCTACTCGGCTCCGGAGCTCGCCGGCTGGGCCGGCGCGGCGCGCGAACGCGGCCTGGCGCCGCTCGTCGAGACTCATGACGCGTCGGATCTCGAGCTCTTGTCCGGCAACGAGTGGGAGATGGTCGGGGTGAACAACCGCGACTTGCGGACGTTCGCGGTCGATCTCGAGCATTCGATCCGCATGCGATCGCGGTTGCCGCCGGGCGCGCTGGCCGTCGCCGAGAGCGGCATCGCGACGCGCGGCGACGTCGAGCGGCTGCGCGCCGCGGGCTTCGATGCCTACCTTGTCGGCGAGAGCCTGCTTCTCTGCGAGAATCCGGCGGAGAAACTCGGAGAGCTCTTCGGATGAGACCGCTGGTCAAGATCTGCGGCATCACCCGCGTCCAGGACGCGATGGTGGCGGCGGCGTTGGGTGCCGACTTCATCGGGCTCAATCTTTTTCCGCGCAGCCCGCGATCGCTCACTCTCGGCAAGGCACGCGAGATTGCCGACGCCGTCCGCGGCCAGGTGCGCACGGTGGGGGTGTTCGTCAACACCCCCTCCCGCGAGCTCATGGCGATCATGGACACTATCGGCCTCGACTTCGCGCAGCTGCACGGCGACGAGTGGCCGGACGAAGTCGCGGCGCTTGGCAGGCGGGCGATCAAGGTCTTTCGCAGTCTCCCCGTCACGCCGGTGCAGATTGCGCAGCACCCCCACGTCTGGGGTTACCTCGTCGACACGCCGAGCGCCAAGCTGTTCGGCGGCACCGGCATCACCTGGGACTGGCGGGGACTGCGCGACGTGCGCTCGCCCAAGCCGATGGTCATCGCCGGAGGAATCTCCCCTGAGAACGTCCGGCGCGCGCTCACCGAGAGTGCCGCCGATGGTGTCGATGTGAACTCGGGCGTCGAGTCGAGCCCGGGAGTCAAGGATCCACGAAGACTGAGAATGCTGTTCGAGGAGCTGAAACGTGGCCTCACCTAGAAAGAAGCTGTCGACGGGTCCCGACGAGCGCGGCCATTTCGGTCCGTTCGGCGGCCGCTTTGCCCCCGAAACCCTGATGGCCCCGCTCGAAGAGCTGGCGAAGGCCTACGATCGGCTGTCGCGTGACCGGCGCTTCCGCGACGAGCTCGACGAGCTGCTCAAGAACTACGTCGGCCGCCCGACGCCGCTCACCTTCGCCGACCGTCTGTCGCGAGAGCTCGGCGGCGCGCGCATCTTCCTCAAGCGCGAGGACCTCCTGCACACCGGCGCGCACAAGATCAACAACGCCCTCGGGCAGGCGCTGCTGGCACGGGCGATGAAGAAGAAACGGGTCATCGCCGAGACCGGTGCCGGCCAGCACGGCGTTGCGACGGCGACCGCAGCGGCCCTCCTGGGGCTCGACTGTGTCGTCTACATGGGTGAAGAGGACATGCGCCGCCAGCACCCGAACGTCGAGCGCATGCGACTCCTCGGCACCGAGGTCGTGCCGGTGACCTCAGGCGCGAAGACGCTCAAGGACGCCATCAACGAAGCGATGCGCGACTGGGTGACGAACGTGCGCACGACGCACTACATCCTCGGCTCGGTCCTCGGGCCCGATCCGTTTCCGCGCATGGTGCGCGACTTCCATCGCGTCATCGGCGAGGAGGCGAAGCGCCAGATCCTCAAGCGCACCGGGCGCAAGGGCCCGGACGCCGCGATCGCCTGTGTCGGCGGTGGCTCGAACGCCATCGGCCTGTTTTCCGCCTTTCTCGACGACCCGAGCGTGCGCCTGATCGGTGTCGAGGCGGGCGGGCGCGGCCCCGGGCTGGGAGAGCATGCGGCGCGCTTCGCCCGTGACGGCGGCGCGCTCGGCGTTCTCCACGGTACGCGCACCATGGTGTTGCAGGACGCCGACGGCCAGGTCGCGGCGACGCACTCGGTCTCCGCCGGGCTCGACTATCCGGCGGTCGGGCCGGAGCACGCGCTGCTGCGCCAGCTCGGTCGGGTCGAGTACACGACCGCGACCGACGTCGAGGCGATCGCCGCCTTCCACAAGCTCGCCGAGACGGAGGGGATCCTGCCGGCTTTGGAGAGCGCCCACGCCGTCGCCGAGGCGATGAAGCGCGCCGCGGCGCTCTCCCGTCGTCACGTGCTGCTGGTCAATCTCTCCGGCCGCGGTGACAAGGATCTCGAGTCGGTGATCGCCTGGGATGCCGCGCACCCGCCGGTCGCCGCCGTCAAGCCGTCGCGGAGGAAGGCATGAAACTCCTCGGTGCACTCGCTCTCCGGCGCGCGGCGACGACCGGCAGGCCGCTGACGCAGGCCTTCGCGCGCGCCCGGGCCGAACGCCGGGCAGCGTTCATCCCTTACATCACCGCTGGCGATCCCGATCTCGCGGCGACCGAGCGTCTCGCTGTCACCCTGGCGGCGGCTGGCGCCGACATCCTGGAGCTGGGCGTGCCGTTCAGCGATCCGATTGCCGACGGGCCAGCAAATCAGGCCGCGGCGGCACGAGCTCTCGCTTCGGGCACGACGCTGGTCGGCATCCTCGCCCTGGTGGCGCGGCTTCAGCCCCGGCTCGGCATCCCAGTCGTCCTGTTCACCTACTTCAATCCGATCCACGCTTACGGTGTCGCGCGCTTCGCCGAGCACGCCGCGGCGTCGGGTGTGGACGGCGTTCTCTGCGTCGACCTGCCGCCCGAGGAGGCTGAAGGGGAGTACCTCGACGCCCTGCGCGCGCGCGGGCTCGACGCGATCTTCCTGCTCGCGCCGACCTCGACCCGCGAACGGGTACGCGCGGTGGCGCGGCTGGGCAGCGGCTTCGTCTACTACGTCTCGCGCACCGGCGTGACCGGCGAGCAAGGCGAGCTGCCGGAGGCGCTGGCCAGGGAGGCCAAGGCCCTCGGCAAGACGCTCAAGCTGCCGCTCGCGGTCGGCTTCGGCATCTCGACGCGGGCGCAGGTCGCCGCCGTGGCCAAGGTCGCCGACGGCGTCGTCGTCGGCAGCGCGCTTGTGCGCCTGATCGGCGAGGCCGGGGATGCACCGGAGCTCGAGGCTCTCGTCCACGAGCGGGCGTGCGACCTCGCCGCCGGCACGAGGCGCCGCTGATGGAAGAGCCGACCGCGGTGCAGGCCGAGCTGCGGACGATCGCGACCTCGACCCACGGGCGCTACCTGCTGCGGCGTCCGGATCGGGAACCGACGCTCCTTCTGGTCGGGTTCCACGGCTACCGCGAGAACGCCACCCGCCATCTGGCCGAGCTCGAGCGGATCCCCGGCGCCGACGGCTGGGCGCTCCTCGCGGTGGACGCCCTGCACGCCTTCTACGCCGGCTCGACCGGCGAGGTGCTGCGCGGCTGGATGACCCGGGAGCTGCGCGAAGAGGCGATCGCAGACAACGTCGCCTACGTCCGGCGGATCCTCGACCAGGTCCGGCCGGAAATCGGCTGGCACCTGCCGCT
Organism: Thermoanaerobaculia bacterium; assembly: GCA_039932055.1. GTDB lineage: Bacteria > Acidobacteriota > Thermoanaerobaculia > Multivoradales > JAGPDF01 > JAGPDF01. The sequence continues at coordinate 4,225 of JBDTQT010000025.1, read as the reverse complement.
CGCCTTCCTCGGCTTCTCGCAAGGGGCGTCGATGGCCTGGCGAACGGCGCTCCTCGCCGGCCACGGCGGCGCTCCGCCGCCCAAGGTCGTCGCGCTGGCGGGAGATATCCCGCCGGAGCTCGCGGCACACCTGGGACCCTTCCCCGAGCAGGTCCTCCTGGCCCACGGCGACCAGGACCCGTGGTACACCCCGGAGAAGCTCGCCGCCGATGTCCAACTGCTGCAAACAAAGGGCGTCCACCCCGAAGTGCTGACCTTCACCGGCGGCCACCTGTGGACCGACGAGTTCCGCCAGGCGGCCGGAGCGTTCCTCAGCCCCCCCACGAAAGCCTGAATTACGCCCCCGGCCGGGAGCCGGGAGCCCGCCAGCACTCGCCCCTCCTGTTCGTCGTTTTTTCCTTTACCAGCAAGCCTTTCTTCACCCCTGCCAAGGTCGCCCCAAGGAACCTCCGCGGCGTGGCCGGCGCTTTTTCTCTACCAGAAAGTTTTTTTGTTTTTTTTTCTGGATTTGTCACATTTCGAGGGGGGTCAAGCAACTAGATAGGTAGAGGAGGAATTTTTGGATGGCCTATCGGCGTGCCTGGCAGAGGGATTTCGAACGCTCGATCCGCGACCACCCGGACTGGCCCGTGGTGGTGAGCCAGGGGGACTCGTGGTTTTCCTACCCGCACGAGAAGAACGTCATCGATTTTCTCGACGAACCCCGGCAAGGTAGCGGCACGCCCGACCCCAAGGGCGAGGCGCCCTCGCAGCGCGACTGGTCGCTGCTGCGTCTCGAGCGCACCCAGGACGAGATCCTCGGCGTGATGACCGGCGGCGAGCGCGCCTTCATGAACGAGATCCTGCAGCGCTATGAGGTCGACGCCCTGCTCTTTTCGGCCGGCGGCAACGATCTCCTCGGCCCCGACCTGGGCGCGCTGCTCGAGCCCTACAAGGCCGGTATCCCGGCGGCCGATGCGCTGGTGGAGAAGCGTTTGACGAGGCGCCTGCACCAGATCGAGGAGTGCTACCGCGAGCTCATCGATATCGTCCTCGATGACGGCGCCGACCTGCGTCTGTTGGTGAACTCGTACGACCTGCCGCAGCCGTCATGCGAAGAGGTGCGGCTCCTGGGCGGGCGCATCCCCGGCCCCTGGCTGCGGCCAGCCTTCGCGGCCAAGGGCTACCCCGCCGGAAGCGCGCTCGAGCGCGAGATTCCGCGGCTGCTGCTCGACCGCTTCTGCGCCATGCTCGACCGGCTCGCGGGCGAGCTTCCGACCCGCTTCCACCGCATAGAGACCCGCGGCGCCGTCGGCGGCGAGTGGGCCGACGAAATCCACCCCAACGCCCGCGGTGCCCAGGCGGTCGCTGAGCGCTTCGAGACCGCCCTGCAGCGCTTCGCCATCGTTCCAAGAGCTCCGGTCGCGCCGGTCGCGGTCGACCGCCCCAGGCCCATGCGCGCGGTGAGAAAGGCGAGCTGAGCCCCGGAGCGCCTGTCTGTCGCGTAGTAGATTGAGTCGAGACTCGGCTCATTCGCCAGGGGGATTCCATGCGATCCAGGATGCTTCGACACTGGGCGTTGTTCTCGTTTTTCGTCGCCGCACGGACCTCTGCGGCGATTTACACCATCACCACCTTGGCCGAGGACACCGCGAACAACGGCAACTGCACGCTGCGCGAGGCGCTGCTGGCGGCGTCGACCGATTTCACCAACGACCAGTGCGTCGGCGACGCCGGTCCGGACACGATCGTGCTCGACGCGGTCGGGACCTACAGCCTGCAGGCCGGCGCCATCGCCAGCGCCAACCGGCAGCTGACGATCCGCGGCGACGGCGACCAACCCCGCACCGCCTATGCCGTCAACCTGCAGGGCGCGCAGCGCCTGCTCTACGTCCTCGGTAACTCGAGCCTGACGCTCGAAAACTTCACTGTCATCAACGGCTTCGTCGCGGGACAGGGTGGTGCTGTTCTGGCCGAAGACTCCGACCTCACGCTGCGCCGCATGGCGATCAAATTCTCCAGTGCTGCCGACGGCGGCGGCGTGGCCTTCAAGTCGCATGGCGGAAAGACGCTCGACGTTGCCGAGTCGACGTTCGATCAGAACAGCACTCAGGCCGGGCAGTCGGCAGGTGGCGGGCTCTATGTCGACCTGCAGGCGGGCGGCACGGTGCGTATCGTCGCTTCGAGCTTTCTCTCGAACGAGATTCTCTCGGTGGATCCCGGCGGCTTCTCCCGCGCCGGAGCCGGGCTCTTTCTGCAGTCGTTCGCGCCGGCGAACGTCGAGCTCCGCCACCTCGACTTCTTCAGCAACATGATTACCGCCCCGTCGTTCAGCATCGGCGCTGGGGCTCGAATCGTGCTCTCCAACCAGACCGCGGGCTCGGCTCTGCTCGAGGACCTCGACTTCGAGAACAACAGCTTCGGCACCCCCGTTGGATCGAACAGCGATGTCGGTTTGAGCCTCAATGCCGACGATGGCGTGGTTTCCGTGCGGCGCGTCCGGCTGGTGCAGAACCACGGCTGGACATCGCGCAGCCAGGTTTCGATCCTTCTCTCGGGAGCCAGCCAGGGGACGGTCTCGGACCTCCTGGCCGGCAACGGTGACGGCTGGGGGGTCTTTCTCTCGACCTCTGGCTCGGCCAACCTCCTGGCCGGCAATCTCACTGTCGCCGGGCATCCCGACGACGGACTGGTGCTGGCCGAGAACTCCGGCACCCTGCGGGTCGAGAACTCGATCGCCTTCGGCAACGCGACCGCTTCCGGATCGAATCTGAACGTTTTCAACGGCACGCCCGACGTCTCGGCGGAAAACCTGGTCGGTGTCGATCCGCAGTTCCTGAACGCCGCCGGCGGCGACTTCCGCCTCGGCCCGGCCTCGGTCGCCGCCAACGCCGGCAATCAGGCCTTCGCCTCCGTCGGCCCCTTCGACGCCGCCCACGGCGACCGCATCGTCGGCATCCAGCTCGACCTCGGCGCCCTCGAACGCAGCGCCCTGTTCAGCGACGACTTCGAGCACGGCGATCTCTACGCCTGGAGTACTTTGGTTCCCTGATGGCGGGGGGCTGTAGCCTCTTGGCGGGTTCAGCCCGCTTTGCGCAGGCGGATCTTCTTGAGGACGGTGGCGACGACGGGGATGATGAGGACGTGGGCGAGCAGGGCGCCGAGGATGATCTTCTCGAGGTGCTTCTGGACGAACGGGATCTGGCCGAAGAAGTAGCCGACCAGGGTGATCGAGAATATCCACAGGATTCCGCCGAAGACGTTGAACAGCACAAAGCGGCGGTAGTTCATCCCGGCGATGCCGGCGACCATCGGCGCGAAGGTCCGCACCACCGGCACGAAGCGCGCCAGGACGATGGTGATGCCCCCCCAGTGCTCGTAGAACGCCTTGGCGCGCTGCAGGTGGGCCTGTTTGAAGAAGCGCGAGTCCTCGCGATTGTAGAGCGCCGGACCGGCCTTCCGGCCGATGAAGTAGCCGGTTGAGTCGCCGACAATCGCCGCGATCGAGAGGACGATCAGCATCATGCCGAGGTCGGGCTTGCCGGTCGCCGCCGAGAGAAGCCCGGCGGTCAGCAGCAAGGTGTCGCCGGGCAGGAAGAAGCCGATGAGCAGCCCGGTCTCGGCGAAGATGATCGCCGTCAGGCCGGCGAGCCCGCCCCACTGGATGAGCTGGGTCAGGCCTTCGACCGAGAAGAGCAGATGCAGAAAGTCGCGGATCGCTTGCAAGAGAGTCTCCGGAGGGTCAGATGGGCCGGATGGCCGGATGGGGCGACGGTGAGCTGAACCGGTTCGGGCCGCAGCAGTCTATCAATCCCAAGGTCGACAACGCCCAGTCGCGAGATTCCGGAAGTAGTTCTTCTCAGGCTTCCGACTCCCGAAAGGTCTCGAACTGCGGGGCGCGAAAAGCTTCCAGTAAAGGGTGTGGCGGGCGCGCCGCCCTCGGGCCCTGCGAACGCATCCTTTCGCCAGCCAAGTTGACAGTTTCGCCGTCTTTTTCCCTGTGTGCGGCGGCGCGGAGCGCCGCCTGGCTCGAGCTTCAGGCGCGCTGAGCCTAGTCGAGGTCGATCGCGGGGCCGGCCGTCGCGGTTGGAGAGGCAGAGGCGATCTGCGGCTTGAGCCACGGCAGGAGCAGAAGCGCCGGGACGGCAAGCAGGGCGGTGAAGGCGAAGAAGCCGCCGTAGCCCATCCGTTCCGCGCCAAAGCCCGAGGCGGCGCCGGCGATCTCGCGCGAGAAGGCGAAGAGGGC
>JBDTQT010000024.1:0-25327 GCA_039932055.1 Thermoanaerobaculia bacterium | reverse complement strand
GCAGGAAAGCCATGACCACGATCGCCACGGTGAGGCCGCCGATCCAGGTCGTCTGGCGGATCAGCTCGAGCCGGAGCTCGCCGATCCGGCGGTCCATCTCGAGCGGGCTGATGCCGATGCGCAACGAACCGAACTCGCCGATCGGCACGGTGACGTCGAGCGAGTTGACCGCGTCTGCGGGCAGGCGAACCGGCCGGGTGTCCTGGCGCTCGAGGGTGCGGTTCTCCACACGCGGCGTCCCGGGTGGCAGCTCGCGCTCCGGGCGGGCGGCGCCGGCCGTCGGCGTGGTCGCGGCGATCTGTGTCTCGCGCCTTTCCTTCATCACCAGAACGCCGTCGCGGTCGGTGATCTCCACCGTCTGCACGATCTGGCGCTGACGCAGGACCGAGTCGATGTAGGTCTGGGTTTCGCGCTCGAGCGCCACGGCGGTGAACAGGTCACCGCCGGTGCTCTCGGCGCTGCCGGCGATCCGGCCGGCCAGATCTTGCGCCTCGCGCCGGGTCTCGAGCAGGACCCGATCGAGCTCGCGGCGCGACAGGGTCTGGAAGATCAGCCAGGAAAAGAGGGCGAAGTCGCTGACGATGAACAGCCCGAGGAGGGCAAAGATGATCCAGCTGCGCCGGGAAGGGGGCCTTCTGGGCCTCGCAAGCACCGGCGAATCATAGCACCGCCCTCGATCACTCGAGCTAACCCGATGAAAAGGCAGCATTTGGGAAGGAGGGCGCAATATGAGTGTCTATTGATTAGATTTTTCCAATCCGGAAATAATCAGCCAAATCTGAGTGTTGAACACTATGAACATCACCCCCGGCCCGATCGGGTCGGGCCTCTTCCACGAAAGGAGAAGGAAAATGACCACAGGACTGATTCGCTTCAACCCGGAGGCTGACCTCTTCCGCGGCCGGATGGATCGCCTCTTCAACCAGATGGTGAACGCCCCCTGGACTCCGATGCCCACCGAGGATGTGGCGAACCGTGGATTCTTGCCGGCGGTGGACATCCGCGAGACGCCCGAGCAGTTGATGATCGTGGCCGAGCTGCCGGGCCTCGAGAAGCAGGACGTCCACATCACGATCGAGAACCAGGTGCTGACGCTCGCCGGCGAGCGCAACTTCGAGAAGGAGGTGAAGGACGAGACCTGTCACCGGATCGAGCGCAGCTATGGCAGCTTCTCCCGCTCCTTCACCCTGCCGACGAACCTCAAGACCGACAAGATCGAGGCCAAGTTCGACAAGGGCGTCCTCACCATCCTGGTGCCGAAGGCGGAGGAGACCAAGCCGCGCAAAGTGACCATTCTCTGAGTTCGACGCGCAGACGGTCAGCACCGAGCGGGAGCCTGCAAGGCTCCCGCTTTTCTTTTGCGGAGGAGTTCTCTACCATCCCTCGTCAATGGCCCCTGGTCGCGCCTCAAAGGGTCCGTTCGGCGCGCCAGCTCCGGCGGCCCGACTTTCGTTCTCCTGCCTCCGCGCCCTCGCCATGGTCGGTGGGCTCGCCGCCGCCATGTGCGCCTGCATTGGAGAAAAGGCAGGCACTCCCGCGCCGGCGAAGCTTCCGACGCTCGCAGTCGGCGCGACGATCTCCGACCTCTCCGGAGTCAATGAGCTGCTGGCCGCCGACATCCAGTTCACCACCGACATTCTCGACCAGCTCTTCGTTCAACTGCTCTCCGAGCAGGCCGACTTCACTGAACACCCGCCGACGTTCGCACCCGAACTTGCGCGGAGCTACGACTGGTCGGACGATCACCGCGCGCTGACCTTTCATCTGCGGGAGGACGCCGTCTGGAGCGATGGTGTGCCGATCACCGCCGAAGACGTGCGCTGGACCTGGCAGGCGCAGGTTTCTCCCGCGATCGCCTGGAGCTACGCCGACCTGAAAGACGCCATCACCGACGTCGAAGTGGTCGATCCGCACACGGTGCGCTTTCACTTCCGCGAGACCTACTCCTCGCAGCTGCTCGACGCCATCGAGGGCAAGATCCTGCCGAAGCACGCCTGGGAGCAGATACCGTTCGCCGAATGGCGGCAGAGGGCCGACTGGTTCCGCGACCACCTGGTCACCAGCGGACCGTTCCGGCTGGCCGCCTGGCGGCCCGGCGAGGAGGTGGTTCTGGCGCGCAACGAGCGCTACTTCGAAGCGGGACTGCCGAAGCTCGACAAAGTGATCTTCCGCGTCGCCCCCGATGCCGCGACCCACATCGAGCAGTTGCTCGCCGGTACGCTCGACTTCGCCTGCGGTGTCACGCCGGCGGATGCGGCGCGCATCGCCGCCCGGAAGGACCTGCGCATCGTGGCGTTCGACAACCGGCAGTACGACTACATCTGCTGGAACACGCTGCGGGCACCATTCGACGACCCGGAAATCCGCCGCGCCCTCACCCTCGCCATCGACCGGCAGGCGCTGGTCGACACGCTCTTCAAGGGCCGGGCGCGGGTGGCCTCGTCGCCAATTCCTTCGAACTTCTGGGCGCACGACCCCGCGCTCGTGCCGCTACCCTACGATCCCGCCGCGGCGCGCCGCATTCTTGCGGAGAAGGGCTTCAGCGAACGCAATGGCGACGGCATCGTCGAGCGCCAGGGCCGGCCCTTCGCTTTCGAGCTCACGACCAACTCTTCGAACCGCATCCGTACCGCGGCCCTGGTCATGATCCAGGAACAGTTGCGCAAAGTCGGAATCGCGGCGACGCCGCGCACGATCGAGATCCACGCCTTGACCGAGTCCAACCGCGCGCACGAGTTCGACGCCACGCTCTCGGGCTGGGCGATCGACACCACGCTCGACTTGAAGCCCTACTTCCACTCGAGCGAGAGCGCCGGGGGCTACAACTTCGGCAGCTACCACAACAGCGAGGTCGACCGGCTGCTGGAGGCCGCGCGCCGCGCGGCGACGCCGGGGGAGGCGCTGCCCGATCTCCTGCGGACGCAACAGATCCTCCACGCGGAGCAGCCGTACACCTTTCTCTGGGAGCCGCAGCGACTGTGCGCGGTGCGCGCCGATCTCACCAACGTGCAGCCGAACGCGATCTCGGCCTACTTCAACCTGCCCGAGTGGCAGCGTCGGGCCAAGCCCGACAGCCCGTGATCCGCGCGCTCCTCGCCCGGTTCGCCGCGGCACTGGTCGCGTGCTGGATCGTCCTTACGGCCGTCTTCTTTCTCCTCCGGCTGCTTCCGGGCGAGCCGGGAACCATCTTCGAGGACCCGCGCGTGCCGCAGGAACAACGTCTGCGCCTGCGCGCGGTCTACGGTCTCGACAAGCCGTTGCCCCAACAGTACCTGCGTTGGGTCGGCGGCGTGGCGCGCGGCGAATGGGGCTACTCACTGAGCCAGCATCGGCCCGTCAGCCGGATCCTGCGCGAATCGGCTCCCAGAACTCTCCTGCTCTCCTCCGCCGCTCTCCTGCTCGAGCTCGGCCTGGGGCTCGCGCTCGGCGTGGCCGCGGCGGCGCGGGCAGGCTCCCTCGCCGACCGGGCGGTGCGCGTCCTCTCCCTCACACTCTGGTCGCTGCCGACCTTCTGGTTCGGGCTCATGCTCGTCGCCGCCTTCGCCGTCACCTGGCCGATCTTCCCACCCGGAGGAATGCACTCGGTCGATGCCGAGGCGCTCAGCCTCGGGCGCCGCGGCCTCGATCTCCTCTGGCATCTGGCGCTGCCGGCCGCGGCGCTCGGCCTGCCTGCCGCCGCCGCCACGGCGCGCTTCGTGCGCTCGACGGTGCTCGAGCGGCTGGCCGAACCGTACGTGCAGTCGGCGCGCGCCCGCGGCCTCTCTCCCGGACGCGTGCTCTGGACGCACGCCCTGCGCGCCGGCCTGGGGCCGATCGCGCAACTGGCCGGCCTGTCGCTCGCGGCGCTGCTCTCCGGAACGATCGCCGTCGAGGTCATCTTCGCCTGGCCCGGTATCGGTCGCGCCACCTACGACGCCCTGGTGGCACGCGACTACCCCCTGCTGCTTGCCGGTACAGCCCTCTCCGCCGCCTTCGTCATCGCCGGGAGCTTCCTCGCCGAAGCCCTTCAGGCCTGGCTCGACCCCCGGTTGCGCGATGCCTGAGACCGGCAGCCGCCAGCGGTGGACCCATCGCGGCGAGCGCCGGCAGCGCTCCGTCCGTGCCGGAGCCGTGTTGCTCGCGCTCGTCGTCGGCGCCGTGACCCTCCTGCCGCTCATCTGGCAGCGATCTCCCGACCGCCAGCTCGACCCGGCCGTCGCCGGCCTCGCCCGGCCCGGAAGCCGGTTCGATACCGTCCGATTGGCCGACGGCCGAACCCTGGCGGCCGTCGCGGTCGCGGTCGAGGTCGGCGCGGAAGAGCTCGTCCTCCAGGGCCAGCCACGCCCGACGCGGGTGGCTTTCCGTGACCTCGCGGGGGGCGGGCCTGAAGCGGGCGCGCTCGATACTCGGCGCTTCGTGCTCGGCAGCGACGAGTTCGGGCGCGACGTCGCGGCGCGACTGCTGGCCGGCGGCCGAGTCTCGCTCGCCGTTGCCGGCTGGACCGTGCTGCTGATCTCGCTCGTAGCCCTGCCGCTGGGCGCGGCCGCCGGCAGCGCTCCGCCGGCGGTCGACCGCTTCGTCCTCCGCACGCTCGAGGCCCTGCAGTCCTTTCCGCGACTCTTTCTCCTCCTCGGCCTGGCCGCGATCGTGCGGCCGGGAGTGGTCTCGGTCGTCCTCATCCTCGGCCTCACCGGCTGGATTCCGATGGCGCGCCTGGTGCGCGCCGAGGTCCGCTCACTGCGCGATCGCGAGTTCGTCCTCGCGGCGCGCGCCGCCGGCGCCGGGCGGCTGCGGATCGTTCTGCGCCATCTGCTGCCCAACGCTCTGGCGCCGGCGCTCGTCGAAGCCTCCCTCGCCGCGGCCTCGGCGATCGTCAACGAGGCGGCGCTTTCCTTTCTCGGCTTCGGCCTGCAGCCGCCGACGGCAAGCTGGGGGAGCATGATCGCCGATGGCCGCTCCACGCTCTCCGCCGGCTGGTGGGTCGCGTTCTTTCCCGGCGCCGCTCTGGCCCTGACCGCGATCGCCTTCAACCTGATCGGCGAAGGCCTGCGCGACGCGCTCGATCCGCGCGCGCAGACGCCGACGGCCGCGTCCGCCTCGCTGCCTGAAGGCTCGCTCCACACTCCGCACAGTTCTGCGCTCGGCGCCTCGCCCGGCGCCTGATGCTGGTCGGCGATTTCGACTTCGCGCTCCCCGAGAGCGCCATCGCCCAGGAGGCCGCGCCGCGCGGCACGAGCCGCCTGCTGCAGCTCGACGCCGCGGGCCCGGCGCGCCACGCCAACATTCGCGATCTGCCGCAGATCCTTCGGCCCGGCGACCTCGTGATCCTCAACGACACGAAGGTGATTCCCGCTCGTCTCTTCGCGCGACGGCTTCCGGCCGGCGGCAACATCGAGCTGCTGCTGGTCGAGAAGCTCGGCCCGCTGCGTTGGCACTGCCTGGCCAAACCCGGTCGCAAAGCCCGCGTCGGAACGCGCCTGCAGCTCGCGCCCGAGGTCGAGGCGCTGGTCGTCGCCAAAGAGGCGGACGGCCGCCACACGCTCGACTTCTCGGTCGAGATCGAGCCGCACCTCGAGGCTCTCGGCCATGTGCCGCTGCCGCCCTACATCGCCCGCGCCGACCGGCCGGAGGACCGCGCCCGCTACCAGACTGTCTGGGCCCGCCAGCCCGGGGCGATCGCCGCGCCTACAGCCGGCCTGCATTTTTCCGAGGAGCTCCTGCAGCGGCTCGACGATCGCGAAACCGAGCGCGCCTTCGTCACTTTGCACGTCGGCATCGGCACCTTCAAACCGGTGACCGTCGAACTGGTGCACGAACACCGCATGGAGCGCGAGCGCTACGAGATTCCGCCAGCGACCGCCGCGGCGATCGCCCGCGCCCGGAGCGAGGGTCGGCGGGTCGTCGCCGTCGGCACGACCGTCGTGCGGACACTCGAGAGCGCTGCGCTCGTCCCGGGAGGGATCGCCGCCGGCGCCGGTACGACGGCGATCTTCATCACGCCGGGGTTCCGCTTTCAGGTCGTGGATCTATTGCTCACCAACTTCCACCTGCCGCGCTCGACCCTGCTCATGCTGGTGTCGGCCTTCGCCGGCCGCGAACGGGTGCTCGCCGCCTATGCCGAGGCCATCGCCCAGGGCTACCGTTTCTACTCCTACGGCGACGCCATGCTCACCGAGTGCCGGAGCGAGCTCTAGCCTGACCGAGCGATGCGGCTCGCCACCACCGCGGCGCCGAAGCCGTTGTCGATGTTGACCACGGCGACGCCCGGGGCGCACGAATTGAGCATCGTGAGGAGTGGCGCCAGGCCAGCGAACGCCGCGCCATAGCCGACGCTCGTCGGCACGGCGACTACCGGCGCGGCGACCAGGCCGGCGGCGAGCGCCGCGAGCGCGCCGTCCATGCCGGCGACGGCAATGACGACCTGCGCCCGCCGGAGGTCCGGCAGGCGGTCGAGCAGACGATGCAGGCCGGCGACTCCGACATCCGAGTAGCGCACGACCCGATGACCAAAATGCTCGAGGCAGACCGCCGCCTCCTCCGCCACCGGAAGGTCCGAGGTTCCGGCGGCAAGCAGGGCGATCTCGCCCTCCGGACGCGCGGCTTCGCCACCCAGCGTCACGACACACGCGCGATCGTGGTGGATCGCCCCCGGGAACTCCGCCGCCAGGCGCACGCCGATCTCGGCAGCGAGTCGCGTCACCAGGAAGCGGCCGTGCGCTTCGGCGAAGCGGCGGCAGATCGGCACCAGGTCTTCCCAGCGCTTGCCGGCGCCGTAGACCACCTCCGGATGACCGGTGCGGAGCTCGCGATGCAGGTCGAGCTTGGCGAACTCGAGATCGGCGAACGGCAGCTCGGCGAGGCGCGCGAGCGCCGTCTCTGGCGTGACCCTGCCCGCCGCGACGTCGGCGAGCAGGCTCTTCAGGCGTTCCGGGTTCATGCGCCGACGTTCTGGGGGGTGCGGTCGGCACCGCCGCTGCGGTAGCCTGCGGCGTCGAGCGTCGCGCCGGGGAAACCGAGTGCGAGCAGCTCGGGCAGCAGCTCGGGCCAGATCGCCTGCAGGCGGACGACCTCGTCGGCACCCACCTCGACGCGCGCTCCGGCGTCGCCGTGGCGCACCCGCACGACGCGGAAGCCGCGGCCATGGAGCAGTCCTTCGGCGCGTTCGACTCGGCGGAGCTTGCCCAGGGTCACCGGCTGGCCGTGCGGGATCCGCGACGAAAGGCAGGCGTTCGCCGGCTTGTCCCAGACCGAGAGGCCGAGATCACGGGCGATCGCCCGGACGACATCCTTGGTCGCGCCGTGGGTGAGCAGGGGACTCTCGACCCCGCGCTCGCGCACCGCCCGCAGGCCGGGCCGGTCCGGGCCCGGGTCGGAGGCGTTCGTGCCGTCGCAGACCCGGCCATAGCCACGCTCGGCCGCGAGACGCACCATCCGGTCCATCCGCATGCCCTGGCAGACATAGCAGCGCCAGGAGGGATTGGCGACATATGCGGGATCGTCGAGCTCGGAATAGGTCACGACTTCGTGGTCGATGCCGATCTCGGCGGCGAGGGATCGGGCCTGGTCGAGCTCGGCGCCGGCCAGGGTCTCCGCCGCTGCAGTGACCGCGAGCGCCCGCCCACCCAGGGCGCGCTGCGCGAGCGCCGCGACGACCGCGGAATCGACCCCGCCGGAAAAGGCGACGAGCACCGGTCCGCCCGCCGCGAAGTCGGCTTCGATCGCCCGCCGCAGGGCCCGGTCCGAGTCGCTCATTGCCGCCAGTGTAACAAGGCTCGTCGAGCCTCCTGCCGGATTCAGAGGCGATCCACGGCCGGAGCCAGAGTGGCCGGGGACGCCTGTTCGGCGCTCGCCAGCTTCGCCAGGAGGACGGCGGGGTCGCTCGCCACCTTGAGCAGCGCGCGCTGGCTCGACGTCACGAAGCCCTCCTCGGCCGTCCGGTCGAGAAAGGCGAGCAGCGGTTCGAAGAAGTTGCCGACCGCCAGGAGTCCGCACGGCTTGTGCTGCAAGCCGAGCTGCATCCAGGTCCAGGCCTCGAAGAGCTCTTCGAGCGTCCCCAGACCGCCCGGCAGCGCGACGAAGGCGTCGGAGAGCTCCGCCATCAGCGCCTTGCGCTCGTGCATCGAGTCGACGAGGTGGAGCTCGCTGAGGCCGGCATGCCCGACCTCGCGATCGTGCAGGAAGCGCGGCAACACGCCCACGACGCGTCCACCGTCAGCCAGCGCGGCATCCGCGACGACCCCCATGAGTCCGACATGACCGCCGCCATAGACGATCGTGATGCCGCGGCGCGCCACCTCGCGCGCGAACTGCGCCGCCGCCGCACGATAAGTCTCGCCCCGCCCGACATGCGACCCGCAGAAGACGCCGAGGCTCTTCATTCAGCGGCTCGCGTACTCCTCGACGGGAGGACAGAGGCAGACCAGGTTGCGGTCTCCGTACACATTGTCGATCCGACCGACGGCGGGAAAGAACTTGCCGTCGCGCACCCAGTCGCGGGGGAAGATCGCCTGCTGACGCGAGTACGGTCGGTCCCAGCCGTCGTCCGCGATCGCGGCGGCGGTATGGGGAGCATGCTTGAGCGGATTGTTCTTGCGATCGCTCCGCCCCTCTTCGATCGAGCGGATCTCCTCACGAATGGCGATCATCGCTTCGCAGAAGCGATCGAGCTCGCGCTTCGATTCGCTTTCGGTCGGCTCGATCATCAGAGTCCCGGGCACCGGGAACGACATCGTCGGCGCATGAAAGCCGAAGTCCATCAGGCGCTTGGCGACATCCTCAGCTTCGACGCCGGCGCTCGCCTTGAACGGCCGCAAGTCGAGGATGAACTCGTGCGCCACACGCCCCTGGGCGCCGCGGTAGAGGATCGGGTAGAACTCGCTGAGCCTCGCGGCCATGTAGTTGGCGTTGAGGATCGCCACCTCCGTGGCGCGCTGGAGGCCGCGACCACCCATCATCGCGATATACATCCACGGGATCGCCAGGATGAGGGCGCTGCCCCAGGGCGCCGCAGCCACTGGACCGATCGCCTGCTCGCCGCCGCAGCGCACCAGCGGATGGCCGGGCAAAAACGGCGCGAGATGCCGGGCGACGCCGATCGGGCCCATGCCCGGGCCGCCGCCGCCGTGCGGGATGCAGAAAGTCTTGTGCAGATTCAGGTGACAGACATCGGCGCCGAAATCGCCCGGACGGCAAAGTCCCACTTGCGCGTTCATGTTGGCGCCGTCGAGGTAGACCTGCCCGCCGTGCGCGTGGACGATCTCGCACAGCCGGCCGATCGCCTCCTCGAACACGCCGTGCGTCGAGGGATAGGTCACCATGATGGCCGCGAGGTGCGAGGAGTGCTCTCTGGCCCGCGCTTCGAGATCGGCAATGTCGATGTTGCCGTGCTCGTCGCAAGCCACCGTCACGACCTTCATGCCGGCCATCACCGCCGAGGCTGGATTGGTGCCGTGCGCCGAGACCGGGATGAGGCAGACGTTCCGATGCCCTTCTCCGCGCTTCTCATGGAAGGCGCGAATGACCAGCAGGCCGGTGTACTCCCCTTGGCTGCCGGCGTTCGGCTGCAGGGAGACTGCCGCGAAGCCGGTGACCTCGCACAGCCAGCGCTCGAGGTCGGCGAGGATCTGGGCGTAGCCTTCGGCCTGTTCGACCGGCACGAACGGATGCAGGTCGGCGAGATCCGGCCAGGACAGGGGCACCATCTCCGAAGTGGCGTTGAGCTTCATCGTGCACGAGCCGAGAGCGATCATCGAATGCGCGAGCGACAGATCGCGCGCCTCCAGCCGCCGCAGATAACGGAGCATTTCGTGCTCAGTGTGGTAGCGATGGAAGACCGGATGGACGAGAATCTCCGAGGTGCGCGCGTGCGGCGCCGGAATCGAGGAGCGCGCGGCGACCGCCGCCAGCGCCGCCAGCGCCTGGGGATCGGTGCCGAAGAGATCGAGCAGGTCGGCGATGTCGTCCGCGCCCACCGTCTCGTCGAGCGCGATGCCGACGCTGCGCTCGCCGAGTTTGCGCAGGTTGATGCCGCGCCGCGCCGCGTCGGCGAGCAGGCCGTCGGCATCGCCGCCGGCGTTCGAATCGACGCCACCCAACTCCACGGCAAGAGTGTCGAAGAACGGCTCCTCCGCCAACTTGTGGCCGGCGCGCCGCAGGCCTTCGGCGAGCGCCACGGCCATCTGGTGTACGCGCGAGGCGATCGCCCGCAACCCTTCCGGGCCGTGGTAGACGGCGTACATGGAAGCGAGGATCGCCGGCAGCACCTGCGCAGTGCAGATGTTGGAGGTCGCTTTCTCGCGCCGGATGTGCTGCTCACGGGTCTGCAGCGCCATGCGAATGGCGGGATTCCCGGCGCTGTCCTTCGACAGGCCGATGATCCGCCCCGGCATCTGGCGCTTGAACTCGTCGCGCGCCGACATGAAGGCGGCGTGCGGCCCGCCGTAGCCCATGGGCAGGCCGAAGCGTTGTGTCGAGCCGACGGCGATGTCGGCGCCGAACTCGCCCGGCGCCCGCAGGAGCGTCAGCGAGAGGAGGTCGGCCGCGACGACGAGCAGCGCGTTGCCGGCATGGGCGAGTGCCGCGAGCGGAGCGTAGTCGAGGACCTTGCCATCGGTCGTCGGGTACTGCACCAGCACGCCGAAGGCCCGGCCGGCGGCGAAGTCGAAGCGGAACGGATCGCCGGTCTCGACTTCGATGCCGACCGCCCCGGCGCGCGTCCGGACCACGGCGATGGTCTGTGGATGACAGGCCTGGTCGACGAAAAACACCGGGCGCTCGATCTTCTCCAGATGCGGATGGATTGCCGCGCACATGTGCATCGCCTCCGCCGCGGCGGTGGCCTCGTCGAGCAGCGAGGCGTTCGAGATCGGCAGCGCCGTCAGGTCGGCGATCATCGTCTGGAAGTTGAGCAACGCCTCCAGCCGCCCCTGCGCGATCTCCGCCTGGTAGGGGGTGTACTGCGTATACCAACCTGGATTCTCGAGGATGTTGCGCTGAATCACTCCGGGCATACGGGTCGCGTTGTAGCCGAGCCCCAGATAGGAGCGCGAGCGGCGATTGCGCGCCGCGATCGACTGCAGCCGGTCGAGCATCTCCTGCTCGCCGGGCTCCCGGTCTTCACCGGAGGCATCGATCGCGAGCGACCGGGCGGCGCGAATCGACGCCGGGACGGTCTCCTGGACGAGCGCGTCGATGGAGCCCAGGCCGAGCGCCTGGAGCATCTCCCCGATCTCCGCGTCGTTCGATCCGATATGGCGGCGGACGAAGGTGTCGAGCGGCTCGAACAAGTCAGTGCTTCCCCTGCTGCACGAACTCGCCGTAGGCCTCGGCGTCCATCAGGCCGTCGAGGTCCGACGAAGCGGAGTAGCGAACCTTGACCAACCAGCCGTCGACGTGCGGATCTTCGTTGATGAGCTCGGGGTCGTCGGCCAAGGCCTCGTTGATCTCGACGATCTCGCCGGCGATGGGGGTAAAGACCTCGGCGACCGCCTTGACCGACTCGATCGTCCCGATCTCGTCGCCGGCGTCGTAGACGTGCCCGACCTGCGGCAGCTCCACGAAGACGACCTCGCCCAACTCCTTCTGGGCGAAATCCGTGACTCCGAGCACCGCGATGTCGTCTTCGACCCGCACCCATTCGTGTTCCGTCGTGTAGCGAAGATCTTCCGGGTACATTTCAGTCTCCCTTCCGGAGCTGGTTGAGCCGCGCCCTTCCGTGCCCGGGGTGCGCTAGCGTGATCGCTTGTAGAACGGCAAGGCGGTGACGCGGGCCTGCAGGAGCTTTCCGCGCACGTCGATTTCGATTGCCGTGCCCGGCGCCGCCATGGCGACCGGGACGTACCCCATACCGAGCGCCTTCTCGAAGGTGGGGCTCCAGGTTCCGCTGGTGACGACGCCCACCTGCTGTCCATTTTTCATGATCGCGCAGCCCTGCCTTGCGATGCCGCGCGACTCGACCTCGTAGCCGATCAGATGGCGGCTCTCGCCCCGCGCCCGCGCGTCGACGAGCGCGGCGCGGCCGACGAAGTCCCCCTTGTCGAGCTTGACCGTCCAGTCCAGCCGGGCGTCCCAGGGCGTCGTCGCACGGTCGATCTCGTGTCCGTAGAGCGCCATACCGGCCTCGAGACGCAGGGTGTCGCGAGCTCCGAGACCCGCCGGCACCAGCCCGGCCGATTCGCCGGCGGCGAACAGCGCACGCCACAGATCCATCGCATCCTGCGGATCGACGAAGAGCTCGAAGCCGTCCTCGCCAGTGTAGCCGGTGCGCGAGAGGATCGCCTTGCGGCCGGCGACTTCGCCATGCGCGAAGCCGTAGTACTTGATCGGTGCGAGCGGCGTCGCGGTCAGCGGCTGCAGGATTGCTATCGAGCGCGGCCCCTGCAAAGCGAGCAGCGCGAACTTGTCGGACAGATTCTCGAGCGTCACGCCAGCGGGCCGCGGCAGCGACTCGACCCAGGCGAAGTCGCCGGCGATGTTCGACGCGTTCACCACCAGCATGAACTCCTGCTCGCCCATGCGGTAGACCAGCAGGTCATCGATGAAGGTGCCTTCGTGGGTGAGCAGGGCGCTGTAGTGAATGCGCCCCAGGGCGAGCTTCGACGCATCGTTCGGCGTGAAACTCTGAACGAACTCCAGAGCGCCCGGCCCGGCGATCCAGAACTCGCCCATGTGCGAACAGTCGAAGAGCCCGGCGGCGGTGCGCACCGCGCGATGTTCGTCGATCAACCCCTTGTACTGCACGGGCATTTCCCAGCCGGCGAAATCGACGAGTTTGGCACCGGCTGCGACATGAGCTTCATAGAGCGGCGTGCGGCGCAGAATCGGATCGGCGGACATGACGCAGAAACTATATCGCGGCGGGAATCCATTGGCGGCCTGTGACTTCGTTCACTTCGACGCCGGCCTACCCGAAAGTAGGGTACGCAGTCTCATGAACGTTCATCCGCGTCGAGAGCGTCATCGCCGCCCCGCGCCCCCGCCGCCGGCTTCGTCCGGCCGCTCACGGCGCAGCCTCCTGCGCCCGCTCGCCGGGAGCCCCTATGAACCGGTGCACGAGATGCGCCGCATCGGCGTCGCGGAAATGGCGGTGGAGGCACCCCGGACGCCTCCGGCCACGGCGATCCTGGCGCTCACCCGGCTCGGCTTCGGCCCCTCTGCAAGCGACCTCGCCGCATTCAATGCGCTCCCCGGACCCGATCTCGCACGCCTCACGACCTGGGTCGACCAGCAGCTCGACCCGGCGGCGATTCCCGACACCGCCTGCGACGCCCGGCTCGCCGCGAGCGGTTTCAGCACCCTGAGCAAGAGCCTGACGCAGCTCTTCCTCGACCACCACGTCGCCGATCCCGAGTGGTACGAGCGCATCCGGCCCGCCACCGAAACCGAGCTCGCGACCTGGATCCGCGCGGTGTACTCGAAACGGCAGCTGTTCGAGGTCCTGGTCGACTTCTGGCACAACCATTTCAATGTCTACGCCTGGGAGTTCATCGAGGCGCCGCTCTGGGTGCATCACGACCGCGACGTCATCCGCGCCAACGCCCTGGGGAACTTCCGCCAGATGCTCGAGGCAGTCGTCAAGTCGCCGTCGATGCTGGTCTACCTCGACAACTACATCAATTTCGCTGCCGACCTCGACGGCGACCCGATCGGTTCGAACGAGAACTTCGCGCGCGAGATGATCGAGCTGCACTGTCTGGGCGCCGAGAGCTCCTACGGCAACCTCCCGCGCGAGCAGGTTCCCGGCTATCCGAACTCGAACGGCTACTGCCAGCAGGACGTCGTCGACGTGGCGCGCGCCCTCACCGGCTGGACCTTCGCCATCGACTGGGTGGAGTGGGACTGTCCCGAGGGTGGCGACAACGACGGCCACTTCTTCTACTGCGACGAAGCTCACGACACGCTGCCGAAGCAGGTTCTCGGCGCGGTGATCCCGGGCGGCGGGACCGCCGCGAGCGACGGCCACACCGTGCTCGACCGCCTCGCCTCGCACCCCGCCGCCGGGCGCTTCATCGCCCGCAAGCTCTGCCGCCGGCTGGTGAGCGACTTCCCGCCGCAGTCGCTCATCGACTCCGCGGCCGCGCTCTTCACCGCCCAGTGGCAAGCCCCCGATCAGATCCGTCAGGTCGTCCGGCACATCGTGGTGTCGAACGAGTTCCGGACCACCTGGGGCGAGAAGGTGAAGCGGCCGTTCGAGATCGCCGCTTCGGCGCTGCGCGCCGGGGGAGCGGACTTCCCGTTCACTGTCTTCCTCGCCGACGAGGACGCCGTCAACTCCTTCCACTGGTACTTCGAAGCCGGCGGCCAGGCGCTCTTCTCCTGGCATCCGCCGAATGGCTATCCGGACGTGCGGGGCGCCTGGCAGAGCGCCAATCCGCGCGTCGCACTCTGGCGGCTGGTGAACTGGCTGGTCGAGGAGGATGTTGACGGCAACGACCGCTTCTTCGACATCACGGGCGCCACCCTCGCCTCGCCAGCGCGCTCGGCGGAGGCCATCGTCGACTTCTGGATGCCGCGCATCTTCGGCCGCGCCCTCGCCGCGGCCGACCGCGACGAGCTCGTCGACTTCATGGCCGCCGGACACAACCCGGCGTTCGCGCTGCCGATCGACACCAACGACTGGCCCGACTACACCCAGGACCGACTGCGCACCCTCATCGGGTTGATGCTCATGTCACCCGAATTTCTCTGGCGCTGAAGAGCTTCGGCAAGGAGATTTCGCCATGTGTCCGTCCACGCGCCGCGGCTTCCTGGTCGGCTGCTCCACCGCCATCGCCAGCCTTGCAGGATCGCGCTTCAACTCGTTCGCCTTCGCCCAGGAAGGTAGCGGATGGTCGAGCGGCGCCGGCGGCCCCTACAACGACGAGATCCTCGTCGTGCTCTTCCTGCGCGGCGGGCAGGACGGGCTGAACCTCGTCGTCCCGACCGGCGGAGCCTCGAACGACCGGCAGTTCTACGAGCTCGCACGGCCGAACCTGCGCGTGCCGGCGAGCGGACCCGGCGCGGCGCTGCCGCTCGGGTCCCTCGGCGGAACCAGCTTCGGGATGCACCCTTCCGCCGCGCCGCTGCACGAGCTCTTTCAGGACGGCAGACTCTCGGTCGTCACCGCTTGCGGCATGGCGGCGAACGAACGCAGCCACTTCGACTCGATGAACTGGATGGAGCTCGGCACTCCGGGGGTCAGCAACATCACCAACGGCTGGTTGACGCGCCATTTCCAGTCGGCCGGAAACCTCCCCTCCGAGATCATCATGCCGTCGCTCGCCGTGGGCGGCACCCAGACCATCTCGCTGCTCGCCAGCTACGACACCATCAACCTGTCGAGCGTCGACTCTTTCTCCCTCTCCACGGGGCCTTGGGCCTGGCGGAGCCCACAGCGCACTGCCCTGCGCCATCTCTACGCCGGCGGCTCGAGCTGGCTGCACCAGACCGGCCTGCAGGCGCTCGACGCGGTCGACATCATCGAGCTCTACGCCTCCGGCGCCTACACTCCCGCCAACGGCGCCGTCTACCCGCAGACCTGGTTCGGCGAGAACCTGCAGACGATCGCCCAGATGGCCAAGCTCGACCTCGGCCTGCGCGTCGCGACGCTCGACCTCGGCGGTTGGGACACGCACGAGAACCAGGGCAACGCCGGCGGCGGCATGTACGCCGGCCTGGTGGAAGAGCTCGCGCAGGGCCTGGCCGCCCTCTACACCGACCTCGACGGCGTCGGCGCGGCCAACTACACGCAGCGCCTGACCGTCGTGGTGATGAGCGAGTTCGGACGCCGGTTCTTCGAGAACGCCGACGGCGGAACCGACCACGGCCACGGCAACAACATGCTCGTGCTCTCGGGGAACGCCACCGGCGGCCTGCACGGCAGTTGGCCGGGACTCGCCGACGGCCAGTTGAACGACGGTGATGTCGAGGTCACCACCGACTTCCGGCGGGTGCTGTCGGAGATCCTGATCCGGCGCCTCGGGAATCCGCACCTCGGCACGATCTTCCCCGGCTACCAGGCCTACAGCCCGATCGGAATCGTCAGCGGCTCCGACTTGCCGCCGATCGGCGCCGACCTGTTCACCGACGGCTTCGAGAGTGGCGACCCGACCCGATGGAGCGCCGTCGTCGGCTGAAGGCGGCCGCGCCCCGCCGGCCTGTGCACTGGTCCATATGCGGGAAGTACTGGCGAATCTAGCCTCTCGGCTCGAACCGCAATACGAGACGTATTCCCGGGAGAGCCCGCATGACGGAAACTGCCGCCATTCCCCGCTACCGGCCCACGCGCCGCGAGTTGCTGAAGCCGCCCGCGCCGATGGCGCCACAACGAGCGGGAAGTGCGCTTGGACTGGCCCCGCTCGACTCTCCCGGCATCGCCCTGGTGGCGCTGAACCGCATGGGCTTCGGTCCGCGACCGGGCGACGTCGCGGCGTTCAACGCGCTCGGCGCGAACGACGATGCCCGTCTGTCAGCCTACATTCAGCAGCAGCTGAATCCGCCGGTGCCGAGCGCCGCCAACGATCCGGGCTACTTTCAGCGCCGGAACGGCCTGGCCGGCTACCCGAATCCGGGATTCGCCACCCTCGGCCTGAGTCTCCAGACACTCTGGCAGACCTATCGCACCGGCACTCCCCCAGCTGGATCGTCGGCGAACCGTCCGGCACTCGAGGTCCGACTCGACACCTGGATGCGCATGGTCTACAGCAAGTGGCAGCTGCGCGAGATCCTCGCCGACTTCTGGCACAACCATTTCAATGTCTACGGCTTCGAGACCTACACCCAGGAGACCCTGGTCGCTTACGACCGCGACGTCATCCGGTTCCACCTGTTCGGCAACTTCCGCGATCTTCTCGGCGCCGTGGCGCAGAGCACGACGATGCTCTACTTCCTCGACAACTACACCAGCACGGTCGCCGGCCCGAACGAGAACTATGCGCGGGAGAACTTCGAGCTGCACACGCTGGGAGCCGAGAACTACTACGGCGCCGGCTCGCAGACGATCGTGCCGCCCTGGCCGGGAGGCGCTCTCTGGCCGGCGGGGCTGCCCTCCGCCGGTCAACCGATCCCCGCCGGCTACGTCGACAACGACATCTACGAGTCGGCGCGCTGCTTCACCGGCTGGAGTGTCAATGGCACGACGGGTCTCTACACCTACAACTCCGGCAATCACGACAACTTCCAGAAGGCGATCCTCTCCTTCGGCCTGGTCAACCTCGGGCCGAACCAGGCGCCCGAGGTCGACGGCAACCAGGTTCTCGACATGCTCGCCGCCCACCCGGGGACCGGCCGGCACATCGCCCGCAAACTCTGCCGCCGGCTGATCGCCGACGAGCCGCCGGCGGCGCTGGTCGAGGCCGCTGGTGATCTCTTCACCGCCCAGTGGCTGGCGGGCGACCAGCTGAAGCAGGTCTACCAGTTCATTCTCGAGTCCGCCGAATTCCGCGCGACCTGGGGGGCGAAGATCAAGCGTCCGGTCGAGTTCACGGTCAGCGCGATGCGCGCCTGCAGCAGCAACTGGCAGTTCGGTTTCACCGCGCAGAATCCGCTGACCACGGAACCGGACACCAACGACCTCCTCAACCGTCAGTCGAAGACCGGCCACAACCTCTTCGCCCGCATCCCTCCCGACGGCTTCGCCGACATCGAAGACTCGTGGTCGAGCACCAACACGCGGCTGCAGTGTTTCCGGCTCGCTTCCTGGATGATCGACCAGGCGATCGATGGCGATACCAACACCGATGACTTTCGCCTCGACGTGCTGGGCACGGTCTACGCGGCCTATCCGTCGCACCAGGCCTCGTCGGAGCAGCTCGTCGACCTCTTCATTCCGAGCGTCTTCGGCCGTGTTATCGATCCAGCGCAACGCGACGAGCTGATCGACTTCATGGCCCAGGGCAACAGCCCGGCGCTCGTGCTGAACCTGAATACCTCTTCGGCTATCCGCTCGCGCGTGCGCTCGCTGGTCGGTCTCATGTTCATGCTGCCCGAGTTCCTGCTCAAGTAGGAGAGCGCCCTCATGTACAGACCCTCCCGACGCGGATTCATGATGGGCTGCTCGGCGGCGATCGCCAATCTCGCCGCGGCGCGCTTCACCAACCTGGTCTTCGCCGACCCGTTGACCGTCCCCGGCTACGACACCTTGATCGTCCTCTTCCTGCGCGGCGGAATGGACGGACTCTCGTTCGTGATGCCCACGGCCGGAGTCGACCGGAGCCTCTACGAGACCGCCCGCCCGGTGATCAAGATTCCGGCGAGCGGCACGAATGCTGCGCTGGCCCTGGGCACCTGGGGCGGCAACCAGTTCGGCCTGCACCCGGCCGCCACCCATCTCCACGGCCTCTACCAGTCGGGCCACGTCGCCTTCGTGCACGCCTCCGGACTCGACACCTCGAGCCGCAGCCACTTCGACAACCAGGCTCAGATAGAGCTCGGCACGCCGGGAAATGGCGGCACCAACGACGGCTGGCTGACGCGCCATTTCCTCACCAGTCCCGGGCTTCCATCGGAGGTTCCGCTGGTGCAGCGCATCGCCGTTTCGTCGACGATCCAGACCTCCTGGCTCGCCGACACCAACGTGGTCGCCTTCGCCAACCGCGACGACTTCCTGTTCAATACCGGACCCTCGCAGTGGCGGGATGCGCAAAAACTGTCGCTGCGCAATGTGCTCGACATGAACGCCCTGACCGACCCGCGCTACGCCAGCGGCCTCGAATCGCTCGACGCCTCCGGCTTCATCGAGCAGAACGTGCCGACCCTGTCCTCCTACGTGCCGGCGAACGGCGCGGTCTACCCTACCGGCTCCTTCGGAGATTCGCTCAAGCTGACGGCGCAGCTCATCAAGCTCGACATGGGGCTGCGCGCCGCGACCCTCGATCTCGGCGGCTGGGACACCCATAACGGCCAAGGCACCGCCACGAGCGGCCAGTTCTACTGGAACAAGATCGTCGAGCTCTCGCAGGCGCTCACCGCCTTCTACACCGACCTCGACGGCGTCGGCGCAAGCGCCTACGCCAAGCGTACGACGGTGGCGGTCATGTCCGAGTTCGGGCGCCGCTTCGAGGAGAACAACGACTCCGGCACCGATCACGGCCACGGCGGCGTCATCACGCTGGTGGGCGGCCCGGTCGTCGGCGGGCTGCACGGCACCTGGCCGGGCCTCGCCACCGGCCAGCTGTTCGACAACGCCGACCTCGCGATCACTACCGATTTCAGGCGGGTGCTCTCGGACTTGCTGGTGGGCCGTATGGGCAACCCCAACTGGCAGCAGGTCTTCCCAGGATATGCCGGCTACACCCCCCTCGGCGTCGTGCGGCCGATTCTGTTCGAAGACGGCTTCGAGAGCGGCAATACCGCTCAGTGGAGCGCCGCGATCCCCTGAACCTTCCCGGGTCGCGACGAAATCCGGGGTGGGCAGCCGGACCTCCGGGCCGGCCACGGAATTCCGCGCCGCACCGTCGTTCGCGGTCCGGCCTTCGACTATGATCCGCCGGCATCTTGGTCGATACCCGGAGACCGGTCATGGTCAAACCCAGCATGCGCGAGCGTCTCGCGTACGCTTTCGACAACTCCCTCTCGCGCGGGCCGGTGGTGCTCATCGCCTGGCTGGCGCTGCTGTCGCTCGGCCTGATCGTCGTGTTCACCGCGCTCGTCTGGACCACCGGGATCGCGCCGGAGAGCGCAGAAGGCGGCCACCCCGACCTCGCCACCGTCGTCTGGATGACGCTGATGCGCACGCTGGATTCCGGCACGGTTGCCGGCGACACCGGCAGCTGGACGTTTCTCCTCACCATGCTGGTGGTGACCTTCGGTGGCATCTTCGTCATCAGCACGTTCATCGGCACTTTGACCACCGCCATCGAAGCCAAGCTCGACGCGCTACGCAAAGGGCGGTCGCGAGTGCTCGAGAGCGGCCATACGGTGATTCTCGGTTGGTCGCCACGGGTCTTTTCGATCGTCTCGGAGCTGGTGATCGCCAACGAGAACCAGCGGCGGGCCGCGATCGTGATCCTCGGCGAGCGCGACAAGGTCGAGATGGAGGACGAGATCCGCGAGCGCATCCCTGACACCAGGACGACGCGCGTGATCTGTCGGTCCGGCAACCCGGAGGACATGGGCGACCTCGCCATCGTCAACCTGCCGGAGTCGAAGAGCATCATCCTCTTGCCGCCGGTCGGCCCGGAGTCGGACATCCAGACCATCAAGGCGCTGCTCGCGATCACCAACAGCCCGGACCGGCGGGACGCGCCGTACCACATCGTGGCGGAAATCCGTGAGCCGAAGAACCTGCCGGTGGCGGCTCTCGCGGCGCGCGGCGAGGTGGAGCTCGTGCTGGTGCCCGACATGCTCGCCCGGGTCACGGTCCAGACCTCGCGCCAGGCCGGGCTGTCGGTGGTCTACCAGGAGTTGCTCGACTTCGGTGGCGACGAGATCTACTTCAAGGCGGAGCCAGCGCTCGCCGGCAAGCCGTTCGGCGAGATCCTCGGGCTCTACGAAGACTCCTCGATTCTCGGCCTCGTTCGGGCGGACGGTACGATTCAGCTCAACCCGGCGATGGACAGAGCGATCGGCGCCGGCGACCAGGTCATCGCGGTCTCGCAGGACGACGACACGATTCGCCTGTCGCGATCGGGCGCCGCAGCGATCGACGAGGCCGCGATCGTCTTCGGCGAAGCGAAGCTGCCGCAGGCGGAGCACACCCTGATCCTCGGCTGGAACGCCATGGCGCCGCTCCTGCTGCGCGAGCTCGAGGTCTACGTCGCGGCGGGGTCGCAGGCACGCGTCGTCGGCAGCTACCCCGAGAGCATCGAGGCGGCGCGCGCCGCCTGCCCGCCGACCGAAAAACTGCGCATCACCCTGTTCGAGGGCGATCCGACCGATCGCGCGACCCTCGACCGGCTGGAAATTTCGGCCTTCGACCACATCGTCCTGCTCTCCGAGCACCCCGACGACGACGAGCGCACCGACGCACGGAGCCTGGTCACCCTGCTCCATCTGCGCGACATCCGCGAGCAGAGCGGCAGCCGCTTCTCGATCGTCTCGGAGATGCAGGACGTGCGCAACCGGGCGCTCGCCGAAGTCACCCGGGCCGACGACTTCATCATCGGCGACCAGCTGGTGAGCTTGCTGCTGACGCAGATCTCGGAGAACAAGGCGCTCAACGCGGTGTTCACCGATCTCTTCGACCCCGAAGGCTCCGAGATCTATCTCAAGCCGGCGAAGAACTATGTGCAGCTCGATCGCGAGGTCAGCTTCGCCACGCTCGTCGAAGCGGCGCGGCAGCGGGGCGAGATCGCAATCGGCTATCGTCAACCTCCGGCTGCCGGCAGTGGTGGCCACGGCGTCTTCACCAACCCGGCAAAGTCGAAGCGCGTGCGCTTCGGCGAGCGCGACTCGGTCATCGTTCTGGCCGAAAACTAGGGAGTTCCTCATGTCCAGCCTCTTCGATCAGCTCTCGCAGCATGTCAACGCCGACACGATCGGCCAGATCGCCAGCCAGATCGGCGCCACGCCGGGTCAGACCAAGACCGCGGTCTCGGCCGCGATGCCGATGCTCCTGGGAGCGCTCGCGCGCAACAGCGCCACGCCGCAGGGAGCCGCCGGCATTCTCGGCGCCCTCGAGCGCGACCACGACGGCAGCCTCCTCGACAGCCTCGGCGGTCTGCTCGGCGGCGCTGCGAGCGGCGGCGGTGGCGGGCTGGGCGAGATCGGCGGCATTCTGGGCGGGCTTCTCGGCGGCGGCAGCGGCGGCAGCGGCGGCGGCATGATGGACATGGGCGGCGCGATCCTCGGCCATGTCTTCGGCGGCAAGCAGGGCAACGTCGCCGCTTCGCTCGGCAAATCGACGGGTCTGCAGTCGGGTCAGATCCTGCAGCTCCTCGCCATGCTCGCGCCGATCGTCATGGGCGTTCTCGGCAAGCAGAACAAGCAGAGCGGCGGCCTCAATCAGGGCGGCCTCGCCGACATCCTCGGCGGCGCCTTCCAGAAGTCCGCCGCCCAGGCCCCCGCGAGCGTCACCCAGAGCGCGGGCGGGATCGGCGATTTGCTCTCCTCCGTCCTCGACTCGAACCACGACGGCAGCGTCATGGACGACCTGATGAAACAGGGCGGCGGAATCCTCGGCTCGCTGCTCGGGGGACCGAAGAAGGGCTGAGCTACCCCGGCGCCCGGCGCTCTACCAAGACCAGGCGCCGACGTTCCTCGACGCGACGCCGTCGCTGAAGAGCGCACCGCGCTCGTCGGCGCGGAGCTTTCGCCGGCGCCGGTCAGCGCCCGGCAGCGAGCTCGGCCAGGACCGTGAGGCCTTCGCAGACGTCGATGAAACGCGTGGTGAGCGGCGACATTCCGAACCGTACGATGTCGGGCTCGCGGAAGTCGACGATGACCTTGCGGCGGGCAAGGGCGGCGGTCAAGGCGCGAGCCTCGGGGTGCACGACCGCGACGTGCCCGCCACGTCGGTGCGCTTCGCGGGGCGTCGCGGTCGCCAGACCGAACCGGTCGCAGAGATCCATCCCGTAGGCGGTGAGCGCCGCAGCCTTGGCGGCGATCGCCCCGATTCCCGCCTCCGCGGCGAGCTCGATGCCAGCCTCGGCCGCCGTCAACGCCAGGATCGAAGGCGTCCCGACGAGCAGGCGCGTGATGCCGACGCGCGGCCGGTAGGCCGGACCCATCGCAAACTGCTCCTCCTGGCCGAACCAGCCCTGGATCGGTTGGCGGATCGCGCCCTGGATCTCCGTCGCGACGTAGGAAAAAGCCGGCGCGCCCGGCCCGCCGTTGAGATACTTGTAGGTGCAACCGACCGCCAGCTCGACGCCAGCCGCCGCCAGATCGATCTCGAGCACTCCGGCGGCGTGCGACAGGTCCCAGACCACCATCGCGCCCGCGGCGCGCGCCCGCGCCGTCTCGACGGCGAGATCGGCCACCTCGGACGTGCGGTAGTCGACCAGGGAACGCACCACGACGGCAGCCTCTTCGAGGCGGTCGAAGCCGTGATGGACGGTGCACCCGGTCGCTTCAGCGATTCCGTCGACGACGTAGCGATCGCTAGGGAACTCGTTCTCCGCGACGGCGATACCCCGCCGCCGGCCCGCGCCGCGCTCCTCGCGCATCGCCAGGGCGCCGTGCACGAGTTGGTAGAGATTGATCGAAGTAGAGTCGTGGACGACAACTTCTCCAGGGCGGGCGCCGAGCAGCGGCGCGAGCCGGTCGCCGACGCGCTGCGGCATGTCGAGCCACCGCGCCCAGGAGCGGATGAGACCGCTGCCCCACTCCTCCGTCAGCACCTCCCGCATTCTCTCGAGGGTTCGTTTCGGCGTGCGGCCCAGCGAGTTGCCGTCGAGATAGACGAGCTCCGGGTCGCGGATCACGAACTGCTCGCGCCAGCGCGCCAGCTCATCCGCGAGATCCAGCTTCATCGCCAGCTCGCGCGTCGACGGCACCGAACGGTCCATGTCTCCTAGCTTCTCACAGCTGCCCGGGGCATCGGCTCGACGCGGACGGTCCAACCTAGAGCCGGCGGGGACAACCGGTTGAATTCCTCTCGCGATGAGCAGTGACTTGCGAGGGCTACTGCGGGCGTGCCGGGGATTTTCCGCCTCGTCGGCTACCGCCGGCGGCGGTAGAAATACCCGCCACCGCCACCGAGCAGCAGTACCAGCAAGATGACAATGAGAATGGTGCTCATATTGATTCTCCTCTGGAGTGCGCAAGAACACGGACCGTGCCCAGTTTTTCGGCGATGCGCGCTTCGCACCGCGGCTCACGGTCGACTACTTGTCGATCGAAATCGACTCCTTCGTGCCGCTGTTGGCGACGGAAACCATGACTCCCACACCGAGCAGGATCACGACCCCGATGACGACCCAAGCCGGACTCACGTTGTCGAGCAGCCCGATCTTCCACAGCGCCGCCACGATTCCCGCCATCAACAAGACATAACCTACGAGGTAGGCACTCGCCCATTTCATGGTTTCTCTCCTGGACTTCCCGATGCGACTCCGGAAACGACTCCATTCTCTGGTTGCAACCAGCGTGCCGCCTTCGCGCGGAGAACCGCCCGCACGAGCATCGCGGAGGATGGCAGGCGTCTCCCGCCGGCACGCAAAACTCGGTCCGATAGCGTTCGACCTCGCCCGCGGTCCGCGTAGGGTTGATCGGACAGAGCAGGTGAACGAGTTCGACCACCGCGATGCCTTGCCCGAGTCTCGCGACAGCCGGTAGTTTCTACAATCGACAATCTCCGGTGGCCGAATTTGGTCGGCTCCTGCGATCGTTGTCGGTTCCTGCGAACGCCGGAGACCTACTCACCGGCTGGCGCCGGAACTCTCGACGCACACGGATCGACAGTGCCGCTGAACGGTCTGGCGCGGCGGTTGGCACAGTGGTTGCGGTAGCCGGGAGAGCGACCTCTCTTCAGAGGTCGCGATCTCAGGAGGCTAACGGATGAGCAACGCCAGCAAGCGCAGCGAAGGCGCCGCCGAAGAGCTCGGCGGCAAGATCAAGCAGACCGTGGGCAAGGTCATCGGCAACGAGCAGATGGAGGCCGAGGGTCACGCGAAGAAGATCGAAGGTCAGGCCAAGCAGGAGACCGCGAAGGCAGCGGAGCGCGTCAAGGGCAAGGTCGAAGAGCTTACCGGCGCGGCGAAGAACCGGGTCGGCGCGCTGCTCGGCAATGAGCAGATGCAGGCCGAAGGCAAGCTCAAGGAGCTCAAAGGCGAGGCGCGACAGAAGGCGAATCACTGACAGGTCGCCCGCCACTTGCGGCGGGTCGCGGTCGCAACGCAGGGGAGGATCCGGCTCGACACCCCGAGTCGGGTCCTCTCGGGGCGCCCTGGCCGGTCCGCCAGGGAGCTGTTCCTCCCCTCGCGGCCGGTCTCAGTTCGCGGCCCCAGAAATGTCAGGCCGGTTCCGGGATCAGTTCTGCTTCGCCAGTCGCCGGCGCATCGCCACGAAGCCCAACAGGGCCAGAAGCCCGGCGAAGAGGACCATCGGACCCATGGAGAGTGTTGGGATGGCGACGATCGGCGGGCCGCCGCCGCCGCAAGTCGGGACGAACATCGTGTCCGTGTCGATCGTGACGGTGTGGCCGAACGCCAGGGCTCTGCCCTCGAAACTCGCAGTGCTCGAGACCGTGATGTCGTTGGCGGCGCCAGCCCCTTCGAGAATGTTCCCCACGAAGGAAGAATTTGCGCCGATCGTCGAGGCGCCGTTCGGAGCCCAGAACACATCGGATGCACAGGCGCCGTTGGCCGCCAGCACGATGGAGTTGGCTTCCGTGTTCAGCGCGCCACCCGGCCTGAAGATGTAAACGCCAGGGCCATTGAGGGTCACCGTCGTGCCGGTGGTGATGCTCATGGCGCCGGTGCTGGAATAACAA
>JBDTQT010000023.1:0-26187 GCA_039932055.1 Thermoanaerobaculia bacterium | reverse complement strand
CTGTCAGGAGATCGAGCAGCCCCTTGTAGAAGCGGTCCCAGCCGTACTTGCTGACCCCGTGCCGGCGCGGGTGATGGCGCACCGCGAGCTCCCCCACCGCGAAGCCACGGCGGCTCGCCAGCACCGGAATGTAGCGATGCAGCTCGCCGTAGATCGGCACTTCTTCCAGAACTTCGCGCCGGTAGACCTTGAAACCGCAGTTGAAGTCGTGCAGATCGACCTGCGCGAGCTTGCGCGTTGCCCAGTTGAACAACAGCGAGGGCAGAGTCTTCGAAAGCGGATCCTGGCGCTCGTGCTTCCATCCCGAGACGAGGTCGAAGCCGCCCTCCTCGAGGGTTTCGAGCATGCGCGGGATCTCGTCGGGGTCGTCCTGCAGGTCGCCGTCGAGGGTGACGACCAGGCGTCCGGAGGCGATGTCGAACCCGGCCGTCAGCGCCGCAGCCTTGCCGAAGTTGCGCCGCAGGCGGACCAGCTTGACTCGCCGGTCGAGCGCCCGGGCTTCGCGCACGCGTTCGCAGGTGGCGTCACGCGAGCCGTCGTCGACGAAGATGATCTCGTAGGAGAGGCCGAGCGGAACGATGGCATCGCGCACTCGCCGGGCCAGTTCGAGTACCGTCCCGGCCTCGTCGAGCACCGGCACCAGCACCGAGCAGTCGACGGCCGGAGAGCCGGCGGATCGGGGCTCGGAGGGAGAGGGCGCGAGGGAGTTCATGGGTGAGCCGCCCGGGGGGCAGCCGCGGTATTGTAGCAATCAACAGATGATTCCTGCTTCGCAACAGCTGACCGGCCCGTTCAACTTCCTCGGCAGGAGCCCGGAAGAGGTCCGCCGCCTGGTGCCGGACGCCGAACAGATCCTGCCGGCGCAGCTGCGGATCTACCAGGAGGACGAGAGCGCGACACCGCTATTCGGCTACCCGGTCCTGCTGACCGCCGAGCTCGCGGCGCTGGACCGGGCCTTCGAGGGCTACCTGGCGCAGGAGGAGCAGGTCGAGTACGCCACGCTGCAGCGGATCTCCTTCGACTCCTCGGCCTTCGCCGGAGCCTGGGAGCGCTACCGCCTGCTGCTCACCCGCGCCACCGAGAACTCGATCACCGCGAGCTACGGCCGGAGCTTCCCGGGGATCTTCTGGCTCTACCACTCCGGCGCTATCGCCCGCGGTTTCAAAGAGACCACCAAGCGGTTGCTGCGTCGCGACATGGTGTGGGGCAAGCAGAACGGCGACGAGTTCCGCTACCGCGTCTATCACCGCGTTCTCGACCGCCTGTCGAACCTGACCTACGACCTGGTGAACCGGCTCTCCACCGATACCGAGGAGGTCGAACAGCAACTCTTCCCGACCCTCCTCACGCGCATGAAGGACAACATCCTCATCTTCACCGAGGATCACATCAGCCCGAATCTCGCCGAGCTCGCCGGCTATTTCGCCGGTTGTCTCAAACTCGACGGACGCGACTTCCGGCTGCGCCTCATGCAGGTCCACGAGTGGTACTCGGAGCTCCTGCGCCACGACAGCGAGCTCGTCCACCTCTCGCGACTCCTGGGAGAAGAGCCGGGCAAGGACCCGCGACTGCATCTCAATCGCTCCGGCTACCTCACTTTTCTCGCTGGCCGTCCGACCTACGACCCCGCGCGCCTCCTTTCGCCGCCGGGGATACAGGTCTGGGAGAGCCTGCTGGTAAAGCTCAAGGAGTTCGAGCTCTTCCACGCTTTGCGCCGCAGCATCGTCGCCGTCGAGCGCGACGGCGACCATGTGCTCGGGCGCGAGCGCTTCTCCACCCGGGTCGGCATCGGCAACACGACGACGCCGATCCGCCTCTCCTCCAGCACCCGGCCGCTCGACTTCATGGCTCCCTGGGTCGTCGATCCGCTGGTGGCGCGCTTCGGGCTGATCTATGACATCTCGGACTTCACCGAGACGGTCTCGCTGCTGCGCCGCTCGGGCACCCTCGAGCAGGATCGCTCGTTCCGGATGATGTTCCGTTTCCAGCGAAAGGTGAATCGGCTCGCCTTTCAGCACAAGGCGAAACTCGAGAAGTACCTCGGTGACGGCGCCTTCTATTCGAGCCGCGAGGCGCATCACCTGCTCATCCTGGCGATTCACATTCAGCGCGCCTATCGCGAAGCCCTCGCACGGGGTTTCCCGTTCTCGAACGGCCTGCGTATCGCGCTCAACCACGGCCAGTACCGTCTTCTGCCGATCCAGATCGGCGGCAAGGAGGAGGGCGGCGACCGCTATGAGTTCTTCGGCCACGGCGTGGTCGAGCTCACCCGCCTCACCTCGGGCAAGGCCTCGCGCGAGATCGACGAGATCAAGACGCTGCTCATCACCCTGGGCTATCCCGAGGCAGTCGTCAACCGCTTCTTCGCGCCGATGACGCGCCAGAACCTCGACGTCGTCAACAAGATCGAAGAGTCGCGCGGCTTCTACTCCTACATCAACCCGAACGGCTCGCTGGTGAACGAAGGCATCGTCGCGACGCTCGACTTCATCCAGCGCCTGGAGAAGGAGTCGATCCCCAGCCGTATCTTCCGCCTGCTCGACGGCGAACGGACCTACGTCGCGGTGAAGGTCGATTCGCCCGGAGGGAGCCTCCTGGTCGGCGTCCGCAAGCTCGGCGTCGCCCACCTCAAGGGCCTCGACAACCTGCCGGTTTATGAGATCGTGGACGCCTCGCTCTGGGGGGACAACACCCTGGTCGAATTGCGCGGCGGGCTCATGGAGCTGATCGAGCGCGAATTCAATTCCGCCCTGAGCCAATGACGATTCGCATCCAACGTCCTCGAGGAGAGCAGAGACAGTCATGATGAGCAAAGGTGGCGAAAACGGCTCCGTCTGGCAGACCGATCTCCCGGGTCTGCCGGCACCCCGTCGCGGCAAGGTCCGCGACATCTACGATCTGGGCGACAGGATTCTTCTGGTGGCGACCGACCGCCTCTCGGCCTACGACCACATCCTGCGTCCGGCGATCCCCGGCAAGGGGAAGATCCTCACCCAGCTCACCAACTTCTGGATGGAGCGCCTCGCCGGGGTCGTTCCAAACCACCTGTTGGCCACCGCGGTCGGCGACTTCCCCGCGGAATTGCGCCGCCACGCCGACCGGCTGGACGGGCGGGCCGTTTTGGTGAAGAAGGCCGCGGTGGTGCCATTCGAGTGCGTCGCGCGCGGCTTCCTCGCCGGCAGCGCCCACAAGGAGTACAGGGCCTCGGGTACCGCCTGCGGCATCGCGCTGCCGCCGGGGCTCGAACGCGCCAGCCGCCTTCCGGAGCCGATCTTCACACCGGCCACCAAGGCAGAGTCCGGGCACGACGAGAACGTCGACTTCGCGACACTCGAAGCCGGCGTCGGCGCCGCGACCGCGAGCCGCCTGCGCCAGCTGACGCTCGACCTCTACCGGGCGGGCGCCGCGCACGCCGAGTCGCAGGGACTGCTGCTCGCCGACACGAAGTTCGAGTTCGGAGTGATCGACGGCGAGATCGTGCTCATCGACGAGGCGCTCACCCCGGACTCGTCGCGCTACTGGGAGGCAGCGGTCTGGAAACCCGGCACCGAACCGGCCTCGTTCGACAAGCAGTTCGTCCGCAACTGGCTCGACGCATCGGGCTGGGACCACGAGGCGAAGCCACCCGAGCTGCCGGCCGAAGTCGTCGCCGGCACGCGCGAGCGCTACATCGAGGCGTTCCGCCGGCTGACCGGGCGCGAACCTCGTCTCTGATCACCGAACGCCCGTCGCAACGATGGTCCAGGAGGGACTGGCCCCGGAAATGCTCACCGCCGAAAAGATTCGCGCCATCCACGAGCTCGTCGACAGCGCCCAGGTGGGCATCGTCTTCCAGCCGATCGCCGACATCCACAAGCGGCGCATCCTCGCCTACGAGGCGCTGGCGCGGAACTCGCAGCCGCTGTTCAAGAGCACACCGGAGATGTTCGGCGCCGCCGTGCAGGCCGGGCGAGTCGCCGAGCTCGGGCGCCTGCACCGCGACCAGGCCGTGCGCCTCTGCCCGCATTACCCGCTGTTCATCAATATCGACCCGCACGAGTTCGACTACGGCTGGCTGGTGCGCCCCGACGATCCGCTTTTCCGCCATCGCCATCCGATCACGGTAGAGATCACCGAGTCGGTGCCGATCAAGTACTTCACCCAGTGCCACAGTGTGCTGGCGGAGATCCGCCAAAAGGGGATGTCGCTCGCCATCGATGACCTGGGCGCCGGCTTCTCGAACCTGAAGTACATCGCCGACCTGCAGCCCGAGATCGTCAAGCTCGACCGCGAGCTGATCATCGGCTGCGTCCCCGGCAACCGCCCGTTCAAGCTCCTGTGCTCGATCGTCAACCTGTGCAAGGAGATGAACGCCAAGACCGTCGCCGAAGGGATCGAGACCACGGGCGAGTTCGAAGCCGCCGTCGAAGCTGGCGTCGACTACGCCCAGGGCTACCTCCTCGGCCGCCCCGCCTGCCCCGCCCCCGACCTCATCTGGCCAGGGACATCGCGCTAGAACGACTCCCAACAGGCCCTCAGCCGGGCAGTTGTTCGGCGAGCTCTTCGAGGGTGGAGATCGGGAGGAGTTGCATGTCGATGCGCTTGGCGAGGCCTTCGACGCGCGGCAGGTAGGCCTGCTTGAAGCCGTGGGCGGCCGCTTCGCGCAGGCGGGCTTCGGCCTGGCTGACGGGACGGACTTCGCCGAGCAGGCCGATCTCGCCGAAGAAGACGGCGTCGGGGGGGAGCGCCACGCCGCGGTAAGCAGAGATGAGTGCTGCGGCGACGGCGAGATCGGCGGCGGGCTCTTTCAGGGTGAGGCCGCCGACGACGTTCAGGAAGACGTCACGGTCGGCGAGGCCGAGCTTGGCGAAGCGCTCGAGCACGGCGACGAGGAGAATCACCCGGTTGCCGTCGAGGCCGACGCTCATCCTCCTCGGCGACGGGAAGTTGGTCGGATTCACCAGCGCCTGCGTCTCGACGAGGAGCGGCCGGGCGCCGGAGAGCGTCGGCAGGACGGCCGAGCCGGGCGCCCCGCGGCGCCGCCGCGCCAGCAGCACCTGCGACGGGTCGAGCACCGGCTCGAGCCCCGACTCGCGCATCTCGAACATGGCGATCTCACCGGTCGGACCGAAGCGATTCTTCGTCGCGCGCAGGATGCGGTAGTCCGACTCGCGCTCGCCTTCGAAGTTGAGCACCGTGTCGACCAGATGCTCTAGCGACTTCGGCCCGGCGATCGTCCCTTCCTTCGTCACGTGGCCGACCAGGAAGAGCGTCGACTCCGAGCGCTTGGCGAAATCGACCAGGCGGTTGGCGCAATGGCGCACCTGACCGATCGACCCCGGTGGGCTCTCGAGCTCGTCGCTGGCGATCGCCTGAATCGAGTCGACCAGGAGCGCCGCCGGTTCCGCCGCCCGCGCTGCCTCGAGCACCGTTTCGAGGCGCGTCTCCCCCACTACCAGTACATCGCTCGAGGCGCAGCCGAGACGCTCGGCGCGCAGGCGGAGCTGGCGCGGCGACTCCTCCGCGCTGGCGTAGAGCACCTTGCGCTCGAGCCCGGCGAGACGCGCCGCGAGTTGCAACAAAAGCGTCGACTTGCCGATTCCCGGCTCACCGGCGAGCAGCACCGCGCCGCCAGCGACCACCCCGCCACCCAGCACCCGGTCGAGCGCCGGAATCCCCGAGGGGGTGCGCAGCACCTGCTCCTGATCGATATCGGACAGCGCCACAGGTGCGCTCGCGGCGCGCTCGCCGACCTTGCCGGCGCGCTTCGGCGCCTCGCGGATCTCCTCGACAAAGGACGACCAGGTGCCGCACTCCGGGCAGCGCCCGAGCCACTTCGTCGACTGGTAGCCGCAGCTCTGGCAGGCGTAGAGGGTCCGCGAAGCCGCCATCGTCAGAGCTTCGGAACCGCGCCCATGAGGTACTTCAGATCGTCGTCACTCCAACGGACGCCAGCGCCGAGGAAAGGTGAGCGGAACTGCTCCACCAGCGGATCGTCATAGCCACCCTGAATGTAGAGATGGCGATAGAAATTCCACTGACCGGTGAGGCGCAGGTGTGGATCGAGGTTCAGCTCCCGGCCGAAATCGAAAGCCTCGAAGGACAGCATCGCGCGCTTGTCGAAGAAGCTGTAGTCCACCTGCACCCCAGCGGTGTTTTCGACGATTCCGACCCAGAGCGAACCGCGCTTCTCGGCGAACGGGAAGCCGAAGAGCGCCGACCAGTTATTGCGCCGCGTTTCGCTGGTCAGGCGGTCGGTCGTCGTCGTCGCCGTCGAGCCGTCGGGCAGCGTGACGGTGACGATCTCGTTCTTCTCCGAGATGCGGCCGCGCGGATCCGAGACCAGCTCGACGCGGTAGTAGCGCTCGCTGGCGTCGCCGTGCGGCAACAGATCGAGGCTGAACGCCGAGCGCGTGTCCTCGACCTCCGAGAGGTAGGCCCCATCGATCCCCAGTTCGAGTTTGAGCTCATTCACCCGGCTGAGCGTCGAGCCCAGGGCATCGACTCCCTTCTCGACACTGCCGAGAGCGCTCATCAGCTGGTCGTGTGCCTCGGGACTGTTGATGAGCTTGCCGATCGTGCCTTCACCGCTGGCGATCTTGGTGGTGATCGAGTTGAGATTGTCGACCGAAGTCTGCACCTGGGCAGTGAGCTCGCGGATGTTCGCCATCGAATCCTTGAGATTGCCGCGGTTCTCCGCCAGAACGCCGTCGACCTGATCGAGGACGCGCGCGATCTGCTCGGTGATCCGCGGCAGCTCCCGGGCGAGCGTCTCGCTGAAGCGCTCGAAGTTCGCCATCGTGCCGGAGAGATTCGAGCGATTCTCGGCGATCAGCGCGCGCAGTTCGTCCGAAGTCGCCTTGATGCTGTCGATCAGGACGGAGATTCCGCCGCCTGCCCCACCTGCGCCGCCCGCCCCGCCGGTTCCGCCCCCCCCGCCCATAAACCCCTGGATCGAATCGGCGATACCGTCGATTTTCGCCATTGCGTCGTCGAACGAGACCGGCGTCTTGCCGGGCAGCACCGTTCCCGCAGGCAGCAGGGCGGCGCCTTCGGCTCCCAGCCGCAGCTCGATGAACTTGTCGCCGAGCAGCCCCTGATTGGCAATCGCGGCGTAACTACCTTCGACGAAAGCGATCGGCTGGTCGAGGAGGAGAGAGACGCGCGCTTTCCTGCCTTCGAGCCGGATGCCGTCGACCCGCCCGACCCGAACGCCGGCGAGACGCACCGCAGCCTTGTCGTCCAGTCCGACGATCGAGTCGAAGATGGCGTCAACGCGGGTGCCCTTGGGTCCCCACAGCTTCCAGTCCTCGACCCGCAGAATCAGCCAGCCCAGAATGACGAGACAGATCGTCATGAAGATCCCGACCTTGACGACTTGGGAGGTGTTCGACATCGGCTACTCCTTCGCTTCTTCCTCTGGCGACTTCATTCGGTCAACGGTCCGGTCGCCAGTCCCTGAATGAACTGCTGCACCCGCGGATCGGGCGAGGCGCGAAACTCCGCCGGCGGCGCATAGGCAATGATCTTTCCCTGATACAACATCGCGATCCGCTCGGCGATGCGGAAGGCGCTGTCCATGTCGTGGGTAATCGAGACCGCGGTCGATCCGAGCTTCGCCTGCAGCTCCAGGATCAACTGATCGATCACCGCCTTGATCACCGGATCGAGACCGGTCGTCGGCTCGTCGAAAAGCAGGATCTTCGGTTCGAGGGCGATGGCGCGCGCGAACCCGACACGACGCCGCATGCCACCGGAAAGCTCGGCCGGAAGCTTCGCCTCGGCGCCTTCGAGGTGCACCATCTCGAGGCACTCGGCGACCCGCGCGGAGATCTCCGCCGCTGGGCGGCCAGCGCGGCGCAGGGCGAAGCCAACGTTCTCGGCCACCGTCATCGAATCGAACAGCGCGCCTTCCTGAAATGCCATGCCGAAGCGCCGGCGAAATCCGGTGATCGCGCGCCCATCGAGCGAGGCGATATCGACACCGTCGACGATCACGCTTCCGCAATCCGGGACGAGCAGGCCGATCATGTGCTTGAGCAGCACGCTCTTGCCGCTCCCCGATCCACCGAGGATGACCACCGATTCGCCCTCGTAGATCGACAGGTCGAGCTCGTCGAGAACTTTCTTGTCGCCGAAAGACTTCGAGACCTTCTGCAGGTCGATCTTGATCGGCGGCAGGGCGCTCTGCGTCGACATGGTCAGAAGAGAATCTTGGTCAGAAAGAAGTCGGAGATCAGGATCGCGATCGAAGCGAGTACCACCGCACGAGTCGTCGCCCGACCGACGCCCTCGGCGCCACCGCGGGTGTAGTAGCCCTTCTGGCAACCCACGACGGCGATGATCAGCCCGAAGACCGCCGCCTTGACGAGACCCGAGGAGAGGTCCTGAAGGTCCATGTAGCGGAAGGTGTTCTCGACATAGGTCACCGGGTTGGCGCCGAAGTAGACCACCGAGATGAGGTAGCCGCCGACGATTCCGATCGCGTCGGCGACCACGATGAGCAGAGGCAACATGAAGACCGTCGCCCAGACCCGCGGCACGACGAGAAAGTGCACCGGATCGGTGGCCAGCACCTCGAGCGCATCGATCTGCTCGGTCACCCGCATCGTGCCGAGCTCCGCTCCCATCGCCGAGCCGCAACGGCCGGCGATGAGCAGCGACGAGATCACCGGCGCGAGCTCGCGCACCATGGAGAGCGCCACGAGGGAGCCGACGAAGCCCTCGGCGTTGAAGCGCTTCAGGGTCGAGAAGGTCTGCAGCGCCATCACCATGCCGGTGAACAGGGCGGTCAGGAGAACGACCGGCAGCGAGTCGACACCGATACGCACCATCTGCCGCATCAGCTCCCGCGGGTCGTAGGGCCGGCGAAACGTCCAGGCGAGAGTCCGCCCGAGAATCTGAAAGAACCTCCCCATCTCGGTGAAATAGCCCTCGAGGGGCAAAGCAGCTGGCTTCATCGCGCCGCACCGACTGCCGAGGCGTCGCCTTCAGCCACCCGCGCTCCCACGTCACCTTGTACGACCCGGCGTGGCAAGCGCAACCCGAAAAGGCAAAGCAGCTGGTAAGGAATGGTTCCGACCTCCGCGGCGAGCTCGACCGCCGAGATCGCTTCGCTGCCCTGACGACCGAGGAGCGTGGCGCGCGTCCCGACATCGGCCTGAACGTCGGTGACGTCGACGGCGAGGAGATCCATGCTCACCGAGCCCACGACCGGCACGCGCTGGCCGGCGACGAGGACCTCGGCGCGATTTCCCAGGCGCCAGGAGTAGCCGTCGGCGTAGCCCACCGGTACGATCCCGATCCGGCTCGGACGCTCAGCGGTCCAGCGTCCGCCGTAGCCGACCCGGGTGCCGACCGGAATCTCCTTCAACTGAACGATCTCGGCCTCGACGGAAAGCACCGGCTCGAGGTCGGCGGACAGCCGCCCTGCTGAGTCGTACCCGTAGAGCGCGATCCCGAGCCGAACCCAGTCGAACCGGGCCCCTGGCAGATGCAGAGCTCCAGCGCTGTTCGCGAGGTGCAACGTCGTCATCGCCCGCTCCTTCTCGGCAAGGAAGGAGAGGACCTCGGCGAACCGCTCCTGCTGCTGCCGATTCGACTCCGACTCGGGCGTTTCGGCCTCGGCAAGATGCGACATGACTCCTTCCAGCCTCAGCTCTGGAGAAGAACGGAAAAGCTCGAACAGGGAAGCAGCCTCCTTCCAGTCGATACCGAGGCGCGTCATGCCGGTGTCGAACTTGAGGTGGAGCGGCGCAGACCACCCATTCCCTTTACTGAAAGTCTTTAGAGCGCTGAGGCTCTCGATACTGCTGATGACGGGGGTCAACCGGTGCTGCCGCAGGACCGGAAAGGCCTCGTCGGGGAGCGGCGAGAGCACGAGAATCCGCGCCTGGACTCCGGCGTTTCGGAGCTCGATGGCCTCTTCTGCGGTGGCGACCGCGAAACCGGCCAGGCTCGCCGCGCTCCCGCCTTCGGCCTCGAGCGCGCGGGCCACGGCGACGGCGCCATGGCCGTAGGCGTCGGCCTTGACGACGGCGAGGATCTTCGCTGGCGCGACGCGCCCGGCGAGGTGGCGGTAGTTGCGCCGAAGGGCCGCGAGATCGACTTCGACCCAGGCTCTGCGAAGGGAGTGCGCGGCGCCCTCGGCTTCAGCCAACATCACTCCCGGAGTGGCTCGGATCGTAACTGTGAAAACGCGTCGTCTCGCCCTTGAAGACCAGCTGGACGGTGCCGGTCTCGCCGTTCCTGTGCTTGGCGATGATCAACTCGGCGAGGCCGCGTACCGAAGGGTCCTCCTTGTTGTAGAGCTCGTCCCGGTAAATGAAGGCCACCAGGTCGGCGTCCTGCTCGATCGAACCCGATTCGCGCAGGTCCGAGAGCACTGGCCGGTGGTCGCCGCCGCGCTTCTCCGAGGCGCGCGAGAGCTGCGACAGCAGGATGATCGGGATATCGAGCTCCTTGGCGAGCTGCTTGAACGCGCGGGTGATCGCCGAGATCTCGAGGTTGCGGTTCTCGTAGCGGCCGCCCGCCTGCATGAGCTGCAGGTAGTCGACGACCAGCACCTCGAGGCCCTTCTCGGCCTTCAGGCGCCGCGCTTTCGAGGCCACTTCGAGGAGCGTCGGCGAGGCTGAGTCGTCGATGAACATCGGCGCCTTGCCGATCTCGCCCATCTTCTGCACCACCTTCACCCACTGCTGCTGCGACAGGTGGCCCGAGCGGATGCGCGAGAAGAAGACATCGGCTTCGGCGCAGAGAATGCGCAGCGCGAGCTCCTGCTGCCCCATCTCGAGCGAGAAGATCCCGACCGTCTTCTTCTCCCGGATCGCGACGTGGGAGGCGACGTTGAGCGCGAAGCTGGTCTTGCCCATGCCCGGGCGGCCGCCGATGATGATCAACGTTCCCTTGCCGAGGCCGTGGGTCATGCGGTCGTAGTCGATGAAGCCGGAGGGAGTTCCCGTGAGGGCGGCGCCGGGGTTCTCCTCGAGCATCTCGAGGGTCTCCTCGATGATGCGGTCGAACGGTACGAAGCCGCGGCGGAC
The DNA here is from genome assembly GCA_039932055.1 of Thermoanaerobaculia bacterium. GTDB lineage: Bacteria > Acidobacteriota > Thermoanaerobaculia > Multivoradales > JAGPDF01 > JAGPDF01. The sequence goes on along the minus strand of JBDTQT010000023.1, from coordinate 15,166 downwards.
CGCCTCCTCGCCGAGCGCCATGACCGCCGACTCGGCGCGGTCGAGCGCCTTCTGGGCATCGACGCCGCCGTCGAGGCAGTCGCGGGTGATGTCGCGGCAGACGTCGATCAGCCGCCGCCGGACCGAGCGCTCCTTGACGATCTCGACGTACTGCTCGAAGCGTCCGAGGTCGGGAAGGTCGACGTCCAGTCCGGCCAGATAGGCGAGGCCGCCGGCGCTCTCGAGGGCCGCTTTCTGCTCCAGTTTCGCCTGCACGGTGCGCAAGTCGATCGAGACCTGGTTCTCCTGCAAGTCGAGCATCGTGGCGTAGATCAGCCGATGGCGCTCGGTGTGAAAATCCTCCGCCTTGAGCCGCCCGGAAACCGACGGCAGCAGCCGCGGGTCGAGCAGCACCGCTGCCAGCACGGCGCGCTCCGACTCCTCGCTCTGCGGCATCGATTTCGGGGGCTTGAGCAGCTCGAGCATGCGGGGCCTATCCTAGACCGAATCCGCCAGGCCCAGAATCGCCTTCGCCTAGCCGCGGGCGGCACCCTCTCTCGGCCAGCCCGCAGCTTCTGGCCGCTAGATGGGTACGGCAGCTCGCGCCAGAAAGGTCCGCAGTTGCGCCTCGCTGCCGCTGCGGAATTCGATCCAGCGCAGGCCGATGCCCTCGGGCCTGCCCTGCCCGCCGGAGGCGTGCCTGACAACCTCGGCGGAACCAACCACGGCTTCGTTGTCCTGCGGCAGAAAGAGCTGGAAGCTCGTCCTCGTGCCGAGGGGGTAGATCGCGTCGGTGCGCACGAACATGCCGCTGGTCGAGAGATCGACAGTCTGACAGTAGACCTGGCTGTCGCCATCGCCGATCCGCGCCTGGAGGCGGACCATGATCCGGGAGGCCACGCGGGGCGCTACGTGCAGCAGCCGCGCGGCGAACTCGCTCAGCGACTCGCCGGCCCGCTCCGTTGCGAGCGCGGCGTCGGCGCCCTTGCCGACCAGCCTCTCGGCCTGAAACAGCCGAGCCTCGTCGGCCAGCAGGAGAACCTGGCTCGGTGCGCAAGGCGACCCTGGGACCCTGAGTGCGGCGAGCAGATCGCTGACGTCGATGTCCGGCAGGGGGTAGCGCACGAGAACCAGGTCGAAGGCGATGGCCGCGCAGAGAACCCTGCCGCTATCGCCGCGCGGTACCTTGTCGACCTCGAAGTAGGAGCGATTGAGCAGTGCCTCGATCCGGCGCCAGACCTCCGGCTCCATGCCCACCGCCAGGATTCGACGCAGGTTGCGGTCCGACGTCTCCGCGCCGTCGTGCTGCGCTACGCCAGCCTCTGCACGCTCCGCCATCGCCACCGGGCTCCCTGTCCCTGCCCCGGAACAGTACAAGAATCCGGCCACCCACGGGAGACGCGTTCGAACATGGATCTCCTCCCACGGGCTCGATGGTAGCCTCCTCCCACTGCGAGCAGACGACTCCCAACCCGACCGCAGCGGAGCCCCGATGAGCCTTCCCCGTGAGTTTGCCAGCGACAACACCGCCCCAGTCCATCCCGCGGTCCTCGAAGCGCTCGCCGCCGCCAACCACGGACCGAGTCACGCCTACGGCAAGGATCCCTGGACGGCGCGGGCGGCCGAGTGGTTCCGCGGCCAGTTCGGCCGCCAGACCGAGGTCTTCCCGGTCTGGAACGGCACCGGCGCCAACGTACTCTCGCTGCGCGCCTTGACCCGACCCTGGCAGGCGGTGATTTGCAGTGCGCAGGCGCACATCGAGGTGGACGAGTGCGGCGCCCCGGAACTGCTCACCGGCTGCAAGCTGATCGACGTGCCGACGGCCGACGGCAAGCTCACGCCGGTGATGCTCTGCGCCGCGATGAAAGGCAGCGGTGACTTCCACCATTCCCAGCCGGCGGTCGTCTCGATCACCCAGGTGACCGAGTACGGAACCGTCTATACCCGCGACGAGCTCGTCGCGCTCTGTGGCACGGCACACGAGCTCGGCCTGCGGGTGCACATGGACGGCGCCCGGATCGCCAACGCGGCGGCCACGCTCGGCCTGCCGCTGCGGGCGTTCACCAGGGACGCCGGCGTCGATATCCTCTCCTTCGGCGCCACCAAGAACGGCGCCATGGGAGCCGAGGCGGTCGTTGTCTTCGATCCGGCGCTCGCCGGCGAGATGCTCTTCCTGCGCAAGCAGTCGATGCAGCTCGCCTCGAAAATGCGCTACGTCTCGGCGCAGTGGCTCGCCCTGGCCGAGGGCGACCTCTGGCTGGCCAACGCCCGCAACTCGAACAGCATGGCGCAGCGCCTCGCGGCGGGCGTGCGCGACATCCCAGGCATCGAGATCACCCAGCGAGTCGAAGCGAGCGCCGTCTTCGCCTATCTGCCACCCGCAGTGACCGAGCGCCTGCAGAAGGAGTTCCACTTCGACTTCTGGAATCACTCTCCCCGGGAAGTCCGCTGGATGACCAACTGGGCGACGAGCGCGGCCGACGTCGACGAGTTCGTCGCCGCGCTCCGCCGGGAGATGGCGGTCGTGGCGCGCTAAGGGAGATCCGACGGCGGACTTCAGGCGGCTTCGAGCCGCCCGTCCCGCGCACCCGGCCGTTCGCGAAAGAGGAGCCAGAGGGCGGCGGGGAGGATGGTGAAGTCGGCCACCATGGCGATCACGAACGCCGCCGAGGTGACGATGCCGAACTGCCGCATGGGCGGCAGGTTCGACAGCACCAGAGCGAGGAATCCGCCGGCGTTGATCAGCGTGGCGAAGAAGATCGGGTGGCCGGCCACCCGGATGGCGTGAGCCAGCGCCTCTTCCGTCGTCGCCCCCGGGCGATGTTCCTGAAAGTGGAAGAAGAAGTGGATCTGATCGTTCTCGGTCGCACCGAGCACCGTGGTGGCGATGAGGATCGTCGCGACATTCAGCGGAATGCCCGTAAGCCGCATGAAGAGAAACATCACCAGAATGGCCAAGAGCGATGGCAGCATCGCCGTAAGACGCGCGGGGCCGCTGCGAAAGACCAGGAGGAAGGTGACGAAGATGATCGCGAAGGTGATCGCGAAGCTCTGAATCAGGGTCGGCACCAGGTGCGCGGCGATCGTCGCCTGCAGGACGCCGCTGCCGACGAGGCGGTAGGAGAACCCCCGCAGCACCGGTGAAGCCGCGGCGGCTCGCCGCCAGGCGGCCTCGACGCCCGCGCTCAGGGCGGAGAGACCGCCGTGCGCTCCGGCGCGGGCGGTCACCGTGAGATAGGTACGCTGCAAGGTTGTCGTATCCACCCACTGCCGCAGCGTCGGCTCGACCAGCAGTACCTGCTCGAGATCGGCCGCCACCGCCACCATGGCGGTCTCGTCCCGGGGCAGCGCATCGCCCAGGCCTGCGACGTAGCGCCGCAGCCGCAGTAGCGCCGGGAGACCGACCACCGAACCCACCGCCGATTCCGCCCTGAGCTCGTCGCTCAAGGCGTCGAGCGCCGCGAGCGTCCGGGGCTCGAGCACCGCTCCGGGCGGTGTCGTGACCAGCAACGCGACGGAGGTCAACCCGAGGACGCGATCCGTGTAATCGCGGGTGTCGCGCGCGGCGGGGAGCGTCGGGTCGACATAGTCCAGGGCATCGACCTGGAGGCGCATCGGCGCGAGGATGTCGGGCCGGCCCGGCAGGCCGACGAGCGCGACGAGGCCGGCGATCGCCAACACCAGCGCGGCGCCGAGAATCGCCCGCCGCCGCCGATAGGACCACCGCGGCAGGCGCGCGGCGACGCTTGTCACCCACCCCCCCGCCACGGCGCGCTCACGGCGCGTCGGCGCGCGCAGCAAGACCTGCAGCGCCGGGTAGAGAGTGAAGCAAACCAGCCAGCCGAGGAGCAGTCCGGCGGCGGTCCAGATGCCGAGCTCGCGGATCGGCCGGATCTCGGAAACGGCGAGCGCCGCGAAACCGACGGCCGCCGCGAAGACCGAGGCCGAGACGGCGAGAAACTTGTTGCGCAGGGCGTGGACCCGGTGCTCCTCGAGGGCGAGTCCGCCGCGCTGGTCGACGAAGCGCGAGTGCAGGTAGACCAGGCTGGCGGTAGCGGTGACCATCAGCGCCAGCGGCACGAGGGACGAGACGATGGTGAAGGCGAAGCCGACCAGACCGCCGAAGGCGACACCGAGGAGCACCGCCATGCCAAGACTGAGGAGAATCGCGACGAGTGCGCGCCAGGAGCGGTAGAGCCCCAGAACCAGCAGGACGACGAAGGTGCCGAAGAGCGGGAAATAACGCAGCGTCGCCGCTGCCGTCTCGCGCTCCAGCCAGGCGTCGAGCCACGGTGCGCCGACGCGACCGACGGCGGAGATCCGCCCCGGATGCGCCTGCCCGGCAGCTCTCCCGTCGAGGTTCGCGGCGATGACCCCGTCGATGCCGGCGAGAGCCGCGTCGCGCTCGGCGGCGTCGGCAACGTCGAGCGCCGCGACGACCCCCCAGAAATCGTCACCCACCAGACCCTGGGCGCGAAAGAAGTCGGTCCCTTCAACGAAGCGCCGCAAGGCCGCGGCATCGATCTTGTCCAGCGATCTTCCGGTCTGCGGTCGAGACAGGCGCTGCCAAACGGAGAGCACCGAGTACGGCACGACCTTCGGTACCCTGGCGAGACCCGTCTGCAGCGACGCAAGACCCGCGAGGGCTTCCGCGGAGTAGGGATCCGTTGTCCGGGCGACGAGAATCACCAGCGGCTTCTCGGGGAAGAGGCGCTGGAACTCCCGGGTCGCCAGGACGTCCGGATTGCCGGCGACCACCATGCGCTCGACCGCGTTGTCCCGCGGTATGCGCAGGGCGAGGGTCAGAGCCCCCGGCAGCAGCAGGGCATAGATCGAGACAATGCCCCAGCGCCACCGGAGGAGGCGTGCGAAGAACGCCTCGAGGCGCGCACCCGGGGTTGGTGTCATCATCTTGCGGAATCTTATCGGGCAGGAGATCGCCATGCCGGAGCCGAACCCAGGAGCCTCGACAGCAACACACCGGGCCGCTCTCGCCTTCCAGGCGGCCCTCCTGGTAGCGGTGGCGCTCGCCGGCCCGCCCGCCTGTGCCCAGGCGGCGGCCCGCGCGCCTCGCCTCCTCGTGGTCTGCGCACCCGGCTATCCCGGTTCGACGCTCGAGGCACAACCGGCGATGGACGGGCTCGCAGCGGCGATCACGACGGCGGCCGGCTGGAAACCGGGCGAGCTCGCCGGCATCTACTTCGAGAATGAAGCCGCCGGCGTCGCACGGCTGGCGGCGCCCGAAGCCACGCTCGCTCTCGTGCCGCTCAACTTCTGGCTCGAACACGGCGAGCGCCTGAGGCTCCAACCACAGCTCCAGGCGATCCCGCAGGGCGGCGAAGCTGCCGAGGCGTGGAGTCTCGTGGCGCAGAAGGGCGCGGTGACGAGTCCAGCAAGCCTCGCCGCCTTCGAGCTCCTGAGTCTGGCGGGCAACACGCCGCGCTTCGTGCGCGGGCCGGCGCTCGGGGCATGGGGCCCGCTGCCGCCGGAGCTGAAGATCGTCTTTTCGGGGGCGGTGCTTTCCGGCCTGCGGCGCGCGGCCGCCGGTGAGAAGGTCGTCCTTTTGCTCGATCGCGCCCAGGCTGCGGCCATGGCGACGCTGCCGGCGGCGCCGCAGCTCGAGATCGTCGCGCGCTCGCCACCCCTTCCCGTCTCCGTCCTCTGCACGATCGCCGACCGCCTGCCCGCCTCCCGCCTCCACCAGCTCGTCGAGAGGATTCCCTCCCTGGGCGACACCCCAGTGGGGGTCGAAGCCCTCGCCGGAGTTCGTCTGGCGCGCTTCGTGCCGGTCGACGCACAGGCCCTGGAGCGCGCTCGCACCGCTTACGCTCGCGTTTCCAACTGACATGCGGTTCGGCGACTCCGCCGCCGTCGCCCTGACCGCAGTCCTGCTCGCGGGCTGCGCGGCGGCACTGCACACACCGCGCCCGGTGGACCAGTTCGCAGCCCAGGCGACGAGCGCTGTCGCGACGTCGCCAGCGCCCGGATTGGAGCCGACAGGCGCCGCCGACAGCTCTCGCCTGCTGGAGCAGGCCGCGGCACTCTTCGCGCGGCGGCCCGATCTCACGGCGGTGACGCAGGCGCGCGAGTGCTATCTCGCTGCCGCACGCGCCGATGAGAGCAGCGTCGAGGGGCTGCTCGGGGGCGCAGTCACCGGCGCCTGGCTGATCGAGCACTCGACTGACAGAGCCCGCCGGGCGGAGCTCGCCACCGCCGGCGTGGAGCTCGCGCAATGGTGCGACCAGCGCGCTCCCGGACGCATCGACTGCGACTACCGCCTGGCTCTAGCCCTCGGCCAGCAGGCGCGCGAGCGCCCGTCGACGGCGGCGGATGCCCTGCCCCGCCTGACCGCGCTGCTCCGCAAGGTAGTGGCCGCGGCGCCGGAGCTCGACGAGGCCGGCGGGCACCGCGTGTTGGCGCTCGTACTGTTGCGCGCACCGGCCTGGCCGATCGGACCCGGCGACCCGGCAGAGGGTCTTGCGCAAGCGCAGGAAGCGGTCCGGCTCGCCCCTGCCTTCCCACCCAACCTGCTGGCGTTGTCCGAAGCGCTGGCCCGCAACGGCTCGCGCGAGGCGGCGCTCGAAGCCGCCGCGCAGGCCGAGCGGGCAGCGCGGCAACGCCTCGAGGCAGGCGAGCCCGACGCCAGCGAATGGCTCGACCAGGCTACCCGCGCCGCGGCAGCGTTGCGCTGACCTCCTAGAACAGGAACGGCACCAGCGCCCGCCGGTCGCGCGGGTAGTCGGGAAACGTCGCGCGATACCAGCGATGATTCTCCACGGCCCGCGGCACGAGATTCGCCAGCGTCCAGGCAAGGAAGGCGAAGCCGGGAAGGGCACCCATCGCCAAGGCGAAGCCGGTCCACTCGACGATTTCGCCGAAGTAGTTGGGGCTGGAGATGTAGCGGAAGAGGCCTCCCCACGGGAGGGCATAACTGGCGGACCCGCGCCGCAATCCGCGCAGGATCGCATCCGAGTGCAGGTTGATCGCCGCGCCGGCGACGAAAAGCCCCAGGCCGATCGCCGTCCGCGGCGCAGTGAGGCCCAGCGGCAACGGCGACGGCGCCAGCTCCCCCAGCCAGAGTCCCTGCAGCGAGCCGTTGACCAGGTTAAAGAAGACCGCCGAGAGGACGATCGACAGCGGCATCGGGCGCGCGGCGGACGGCAGTCGGAGCGGAAAGATCAGCGTGCGGTTGACGTAGTGGCCAAGAAACATCGCGCCGAGGAGTACCGAGTAGGCGTCGAGCGGCCGCGATCCGAGCGCGAGGCTGAGGCCGACGAGCAGCAGTGCCGGCGCCTCCATAAGCATCCAGCCGAGCCGCGGCGGCACCGGCAGTCCCCAACCGCCGCGCAGATGGCGGCCGTAGGGCGCGCTGACGAAGAAGAGCGCCACGAAGACCGCGCCGGCGAGGCCGATCCAGGCCCAGGTGAAGGCAGCGAAGGCTCCGGGATCGATCGTCGGCATCGTTGCGCGCCCCTCAGCTCCTCAGTCGCCGGTCAGGTATCCGTGATCCCGCAGCCACCCGACGCTGTCACGAATCGTCTCGGCGAACGGCCGCGGTGCGTGGCCGAGCTCTCGGCGGGCCTTCGCGCCGTCGACCCGGCGGCTCAACCGGAGCGCCCGCAGCGACTCCGCCGTGTAGAGCGCCGAGCGCCGCAGAAGCCGCGCATACAGGGTGACGAACGGCACGCCGAGGCGGGCGACCCAGAACGGCGCGACAATGCGCGGCGCCGGCACGCCCGTCGCGTGCGCCACCTCGCCAGCGAGCTCCGCGACCGGGAGCCAGTGGCCCGAGACGAGATAGCGGGCGCCCGGGCGGCCGCGGTCGCCGGCGGTCAGCGCGGCGCTGGCGATGTCGCGGACATCCACCCAGTCGAAGCCGCCAGCGACGAGCGCCGGCATCCGCCGTCGCGCCAGCGCGACGATCAGCCTGCCGGTGTGCGACGGCTTGAAGTCGAACGGCCCGACGATCGCCGTCGGCTGGAGGATCACCGCCGCGAGCCCGCGCTCCGCCGCTGCCAGGACCTCGCGCTCGCCGGCAGCCTTGCTGCGGTCATAGGCCGGCGCGCCGACTTCGCTGACATAGGGACGCGCCTCGTCGATCGGCCGCTCGGCGGCGGGGCTCTCGAGGGCGTGGATCGAGCTGAAGTGCACCAGCCGTCGCACCCCGGCAGCGCGGCTCGCCGCGGCGATGTGCCGCGTGCCGAGGACGTTCACCCGCGCGAGACAGCCGTCGCGGTCGCCGGAGATGGACACCTCGGCCGCCGCATGGAAGACGACTTCCGCCCGGTCGACGAGCGGCGTGAGCGTTTCCGGCGCGAGCAGGTCACCCGGAATCCGCTCGATTTCGAGTCCGCGCACCGCGCGGTCGTCCGCGCGCAGCAGCACCCGCACTTGGTCGCCGCGCGCCAGCAGAGCCCGGACGAGATTCCCCCCGACATGCCCCGATGCACCGGTCACCGCGACGCGCATCGCCACTTCTCGGGCCGCCGCCAGGGCTTCAACGCAACACCACCATGGATCGGACCGCCGCGAGCCCGTGCCTGGGCCGGGCTGCTCAGGTCCCCTGGTGCCCGGCGGTCATCGCCTTCCCGGAACCGCTGCGGAGCGCCTCCAGGGCTGCCGCGACGCCAGGCTGCCAGGCCGCGGAACAAACGTACCCCATCACCACGAGGCAAAGACCGAGTCGGGCCGCATCCTCGGCGTCCGCGCGCCCGGCGAAGGTGGCCTGGACCTTGGTCAGATCCAGCGGCGCCTCGAGGACGGGCTCCGCCACCTCCGTCCCATCGTGCTCGACGCCCAGGAGGTCGTAGGTGGTCGACAGGACCTCGGCGCGCGAACTGAAGTGAACCTGGACGAGGAGATCGAGAAACGGCCGGGCTTCGAGCTGCACGATGCCGACGCGAATCGCCGCCGCGAGCCCGTCCTCCGAGCTGCGGCGCAGGGCGCCGACCCGGAACTTGAGCGCCCGCGCCAGCTCCTCCTCTTCGGGCCGCCCCAGGGCACCCTGCAGAACCGCGCGGGCGATATCCCTCGCGAGCTCCCGCTGCCCTTCTCCGGACAACCTCCGCCACTCGGCGATGAACAGGTGCGACCTCGTCGTCTGCATTTGTACGCTCCAGCTGAAGGGCGGCGACAGCGCCCGGGAAGACGGCATCCTGCTGCCGAATGGACCCCGAAGCCTACTTCACGGCGAGACGAACAGCTCAGAGAGAGCCGGTCGATCCCCTGCCGGGCACGCAAGCTTTCGCGAAGAATTGGTGCCGGAGCCGAGGCTCGAACTCGGATGACCTTGCGGCCGGGGGATTTTAAGTCCCCTGCGTCTGCCATTTCGCCACTCCGGCTGGGGTGGATTGTAGGCGAAGCGATAGCTGCTTGCGGGTAGGTGCACGAACGTCCTCGATCGAGGACAGACCGATCTCAAGCGCTACCGGCTGTAGAGGATGCGGCGGAGGGGGAAGCTGTGGAGGCGACGGCCGGAGTCGAACCGGCGAATGAGGGTTTTGCAGACCCTTGCCTTACCACTTGGCTACGTCGCCCGAAGAACGAAGGCCGCCCGGGAGCGGCCTTCTTGAGACTAAAAATTGGAGCGGGAAACGGGACTTGAACCCGCGACCCCAACCTTGGCAAGGTTGTGCTCTACCACTGAGCTATTCCCGCTCGGGCCTGTGGACGATAGCGAACGGCCGCGCGGGCTGTCAAGGCGCGAGCACCGGCGCGTCGAAGGCGTTTTTCACCAGAGTGAAGCTCCAGGCGCCGTCGCGGCCGCGGTCGAGGCCGAGGACGTCGAAACGGCAGGGGCGCTCGGAGCGGTTCTTCGCCAGGAAGAGGAGGGCGGCCTTCGCCAGCCGGCGCTGCTTCTGCGGCCCGACCGCTTCGATCGCCCGGCCGTACTCGGCGCTCGCCCGCGCCTTGATCTCGATGAAGCAGAGGGTCTCGCCGTCCAACGCCACGATGTCGAGCTCCCCGACCTTCGTGCGGACGTTCCTGGCGACGATCCGGTAGCCCGACAGCCGCAGAAACCCCTCCGCCGCGTCCTCCCCCGCCGCGCCGCGTGCATGCGTGTGTGGCAGGTCGCCGAAGCCCTTGAGGCCTGAGCTCATTGCCGCGACGAGGCGCCTACCGCCGCTTCCATCGCGTGCCCTGCGGCGAGTCCTCGAGCACCACACCGCGCGCCGCCAGGTCGTCACGAATGCGATCCGACTCCGCAAAATTGCGCCCTGCGCGCGCCGCCACCCGCGAAGCGATCGCGGCCTCGATCTCGGCATCGGAGGGGGACGGCGCCGCACCACCTCCGCCGGCAGCCGCCGTGCCCCACGGCATGAAGATCACCCCGAGCGCCGAGTCCGCCTGCCGCAACGCCGCGAGCACCCGCTCCGGATCGCCGGCGCCGAGCTCCCGGCGATCGATCATCGCGTTCACCTCGCGTACGAAGTCGAACAGAGAAGCGAGCGCCGCAGAAACGTTGAGATCGTCCGCCAGACCCGCCGAGAACCCAGAAACAAAGGTCTCTACCTTTACTGAAAGCCTTTCTTCTTCTTGCTGAACGAGCGCCGCATGCTCGACCCGATCGACGAAATCGTCGAGCCGGATCAACGCTGCGCGCGCCGCGTCGAGCCCGGCGAAAGTGAAGTTGAGTTTCTGCCGGTAGTGCACCGAGATCAGCAGATAGCGCAGCGCGCGCGGCGAGATGCCACGAGCCAGGAGGTCGGAGAGGGTGTGGAAGTTGCCGAGCGACTTCGACATCTTCTGGCCGTCGACGATGAGGTGCTCCGAGTGCAGCCAATAGCGCACGAACGGCTTGCCGTTCGCCGACTCGCTCTGGGCGATCTCGTTCTCGTGGTGCGGGAAGAGGTTGTCGACGCCGCCGCAATGGATGTCGAAAGTCTCGCCGAGGAAGGCGGCGCTCATCGCCGAGCACTCGATGTGCCAGCCGGGTCGGCCCGGACCCCATGGCGAAGGCCAGCTGGGCTCGCCGGGCTTGGCGCCCTTCCACAGCACGAAATCGCGCACGTCCTCGGTTTCGTACTCGTCGCTGGCGACCCGCTCTCCCACTCGCGCCTCGTCCTTCTTGAATCCGGAGAGCTTGCCGTAGTCGTCGTCGGCGGCAATGCGGAACCAGACCGAGCCGTCGCTCTCGTAGGCGTAGCCCGCGGCCAGCAGGCGGGCGATGATCGCCTGCATGCCGTCGATGTAGTGCGTCGCCCGGGGATAGGCCGCCGCAGGCACGACGTTGAGCGTCGCGAGGTCGGTCTCGAACGCGGCGATGAAAGGCGCGGTATAGACGTCGAGCGCCAGGCTCTTCTCCGCCGCGCCGCGAATCGTCTTGTCGTCGACGTCGGTGAGATTCATGATCTGCGTGACCTCGTAGCCGAGGAATCGCAGACTCCGGCAGAGCAGATCCTCGAACAGGAACGTCCGCAGGTTGCCGATGTGGACCGTGTTGTAGACCGTCGGGCCGCAGGTGTAGATGCCGGCCTTGCCGGGCTCGAGCGGCTCGAACGGCACGAGCTTTCTGCCCAGCGTGTTGAAGAACTTCACCTCTCGGCGCTCCACGCTGCTCCTTTCGTGCCGCTACCGGCCAGGGCCCACGGCGGGGATCTCTTTGGCATAGCCGAGCTTGCCCAGTTTGCGCATCGCCAGTTGCCGCCTGAGGCCGCGCAGGTGGTCGATGAAGAGGATTCCCTCCAGGTGGTCGATCTCGTGGCAGAGCACGCGGGCGAAGAAACCCTCGGCCGCGATCTCGATCGCCTCGCCAGAAAGACGCTGCGCTGCCACCCGGACGGCGAGCGGACGGTCGATGCGCTCCGTGAAGCCGGGAATCGACAGGCAACCTTCGATGTCGCTGTCGGCGCCGGAGCGCTCCAGGACGCGCGGATTCACCAGCACGTGCAGCTCGGAGCGCGGCCCGGAGGGATCGACGTCGACCACCGCGACGCGGCGCAGATCACCGATCTGCGAGGCAGCCAGGCCGACCCCCGGCGCGCCATACATCGTCTCCTTGAGGTCGGTGACCAGGCGCGCGAGCGAGCCGTCGAATGCGGCGACCTCTTCGGTCTTCTGACGCAGGATCGGGTCCGGGAAGAGGAGGATCGGCCGCAGAGTCATGCGATCGGCGCGGCCTCGAGCTTCCTGACCGCGTCGGCGATCGCCTGGTCGCTGCGCTGCGAGCGCAGCGCATCGATCAGCGCGCGTGGATCGGGGTTGCCGGTGAGAGCGCGCTCCATGCCGGCGGCGCCGACCTTGACGAACTTCGATGGCGCTGTCACGAGATAGGTGGCCGGCCAGGGCTTGTGCTCGAGCAGCGAGCGCTCGCCGAGGATGTCTCCAGGCCCGAAGCCCTTGACTTGAAATTTCTGCCCGTCGGCGGTCGTGAACACAGCCTCCGCGGCGCCGGTGATCAAGATGAGCAGGAACTCGTCGCGGCTGCCGCGCGTCGCGATCTCCGAACCCGGCGCGGCTGGCCAGAGCTCGCAGCCGGAGAAGAGGCGCTTCAGTTGGTCGCCGGACAGCCGCTCGACGATCGGGGTGTTCGCCAGGCCTTGCCAGAGGTGCTCGACCTCGACCGGCGAGGTCCGCGCCAGCGGATCCTTCCCCTGGTCCGCCTCCACCAGGCCCTCGATCGCCAGTACCCGGCTGTGCTCGAGATCCTTGAGTCGCTGGATGCGCTGCATCTTGGCGCGCACCGTGTCGTCTCCCGGCGCCAGGCGCGAAACCTTGGAAAGCTGCGCCAGCGCCTTGTCGTAGAAGCCGTCGTCGGTGTACATGTCGGCGACGTAGAGGAACTCGTCGAGCGCCCTGGCGCCTTTGCCGACCTGGGAATAGACCTCCGCCAGGCGCAGATGCGAGTGCAGGTCGTTCGGGTTGTCGTGCGTCTTCTTTTCGAGACGCTCGATGGCCTCGTCGTAGCGCTCGAGGACGATCAGGTCCTCGATCGTCAACTCATGCGTCGGCGGCACCTGGGCCACCTTGCCGAACAGTTTCTTCAACATGACCGTTCCGCTCAGTCTACCAGCGGCGGGTCGCGCCTGTCGCCCCCCGGAAGGCAGCGGTACCGCGCCGCGAGCCCGTCTCCGCGGGCCGAGAAAGGGGGTGGCCCGCACTTTGCTACGGCTATCCACTGAAGAGCATCACGGAGGAGAAAAATGGCTACCCAGATGTTGCACCTGACCGTCTCGAACCGAATCGCCTGGACGTTCGCCGCGGCGCTGCTCCTCGCGGCACCCAGCTTCGCCTCGGGCTCTGCCGGCGGTCCGCCCGCAGATCCGGAAGGAGCCATCGACGGCGCGCCGCTCGCCGACGAACGCGCCAGCTACTCCTTTCTGCGCACTCTCGAGGGGACAGCCACGGCCGCCGCGGCGGGCGAAGGCGTCGGCGACGCGCTGGAGCTCAACCAGCCGCTGCTCACCGGCGATCTGGTTCGGGTCGGCTCGCGCTCGCGTATCGAGATCACGCTCTCCGACCGCAATCGACTACGCCTCGACGAGGACACCAGCGTCATCCTCGAGCGCCTCGCATTCTCCGGTGACCGGGAAGAACGGGTGACGGTCCTCCGTCTCGAAGGGGGCGAGCTGCTCCTCGATGTCGCCGACGAAGCGCTCGGAGACGAGCTGCCGCGCGTCATCACCGCCAACGCCACGGTCTACATTCAGCAGCCCGGCCAATACCGCATCGAAGCCGGGCGTGAGAACGACGGCCAGGCATGGACGAGGGTCGTGACCCGCCGTGGCTACGCCGAGATCGTGACCGATCGCGGTTCGTCCGTCGTGCGCGAAGCGGAAGCGATGACGGCGCTGGGCGACCGCTTGACACGCCTCGAGCTCGCCGCCGCCGACGAGCCTGACGCGCTCGAGCGCTGGGGTGCCGAGCTCGCCGACCAGGCGCTCGGCGCCTCGCGCAGCGCGCGCTACGTGGAGCCGCAACTCGCCTACGACGCTGCTCCACTCGACCAGGCCGGCAACTGGGTGGAATATGAGAGCGTGCGCTACTGGCGGCCGTACGTCTCCTCCGGCTGGCGCCCCTACTGGCAGGGGCGGTGGGACTGGACGCCCTCCGGCTACACCTGGATCTCCTACGAGCCGTGGGGCTGGGTGCCCTATCACTATGGCCGCTGGTGCAGCCTGCCGGGCTATGGCTGGGCCTGGCGGCCGGGGGCGGTCTACTCCCCGGCCTGGGTCTACTGGAACTGGACGAGTGACTGGGCCGGCTGGGTGCCGATGGGCTACTACAGCCACTTCTACAATCCCTGGTACGGCGACGGTTTCCGCTACGGCGTCTACGGCTGGTCCAGAGGCGGTTGGGGGATCTACTCGCAGTGGAACTTCGCCCCCGTGCACTGCTTCCGCGACCGGCACTTCCGCGGCAATATGCGCACCGGGCACGACCGTGAGCACGAGTCTGGTCTGCCCGAGCCGCCCAGGGGCCTCGTCACCACCGACACGCGCGACTTCCGGCCGGACCGGATCGACCGCACCGAGGACCTGCTGCACGAGATCGGCAAGCGCAATCGCGTGAACGTGGGACAGGACCTGCCCGACGTCACCGACTTCGTCGGCCGCAAGGGCAAGCTGCCGACCGATGTCGCGAAGAACCTCGTCGCCAAGGGGCCCAACTATGCGAACGACCCCAAGGCACGCGGCCAACAGAGCGGCGGCAAGGATCGCGGCGTGATCCGCGATATCGGCGGCGTGTCGAAGATCGCCGAGACTCCCGCCTGGAAGCAGCGTGAGGTCCCGAAAGCAGGCGGCCTGGACCGCGCCCCGGTCATGAAGGATCCGGCCTCCCGATCCACGGATCAGGGTCGCAAGGGCGAGAGCAGTGGATTGGGTGGCGGCTCCGACAGGACGGGTGCGGCGACCCCCAAAGGCTTGCCGCCGGCCGGCTCGCCGGTCTCCGGGGGGAAGCTTGGCAGCCCGCATTCGACGCCGCAGGCGCCGGACACCAAGGTCTACGGCACCAAGGGGAGCCCCGGCGACGCCGCCAACCGCCAACTCTGGAAGGAGAAGGGTGGCGAGTCCCAACCGGTGCAGAAGGTCGTCGGCAGCGTGCGGCGCCCGGCGCCCGGGAGCGAGTCGAAGGCCCCGTCGTACGGCGATGCAAAGTCCGGCGGGGGCTACCCACCGGCGCAGACTTACGGCAAGGGTCCGTCCAGTCCCCAGGGCTCCCAGACCTACGGCAAGGGTCCGTCCAG
>JBDTQT010000022.1:0-26714 GCA_039932055.1 Thermoanaerobaculia bacterium | reverse complement strand
TCGGACCGTCGGCCCAGGTGTAGGGGCCCCAGCCGAGCCACGGTCCGCTGCCCAGCCCGTCGACGTCGTCGAGCTGGTCCTGGATCAGGCCCTTCATCGCGAAGCCGGTCTCGAAGGCGAAGGTCTGGCGCGCCGTCGCCGGGGTCCAGCTGCGCGAGGTGAGAAAAACGAGCTGCAGGTTGGGGCAGCGGGCGGTGAGAGTCAGGATCACGCCGCGATAGGCGGCCCGCAGGGCGTCGATGCGGGCGGGAAAGTTGCCGCTCGTCGCCTCGGAGGCCTGTGTATTCTCGAACCAGGCGACCTGCACCTGATCCGGATCGACGCCGGCGGCCGCGAGCCGCTGGTCGAACGCTGTCCAGTAGGCGTCGCTCGCTTCGTCCATGAGGAAGGCATCGATGCCCCCCTTGGCGGCATCGACGAT
Organism: Thermoanaerobaculia bacterium; assembly: GCA_039932055.1. Lineage (GTDB taxonomy): Bacteria > Acidobacteriota > Thermoanaerobaculia > Multivoradales > JAGPDF01 > JAGPDF01. The sequence goes on along the minus strand of JBDTQT010000022.1, from coordinate 26,293 downwards.
CACCACCCGCCCCGCATGCTCGCCGAAACGGTCGGCCTCGCGCTCGAAGCGCGACCCCTCCTGGTTGCAGTTCGACATGCCGAGATAGACCAGACCGATCCAGCCGTCGGCGTCCGGGTTGCCGGCGCTATCGCGCGGCGTGACCGCCGCGGCGCGCGTCTGGCCGTAGGTGAGGTGCGCGCCGGTCGGCGCGTTGCTGCCGCCCGGATAGAGGCCCGGCTCGCCGACGCCGAGGTACGGCGCGACGAGGTCGGGGATCGGGATGTACGGCTGCGCCGCTGCGACACCGGCGCCGGCAAGCGCCGCAGCGACGAAGCCGAGCGCGAGGCGTAGAAGGTTCATGCCGGGCCCCCGGATGCGATCGACGCAGTGCAGTGTATCCCTCCGGCCGGCGCAGCAGCGCTCCTTGTCGCCTCAGGCGCGGATTTGGCGTTCCGCTGGGAAGCGCCTGGCACTGGCGCCAGGTCAAAACAGGCCAAGATGGGCAAGCGGGGATTGTGACCCTCAGGCAAGTCCTGATGTTTGAGAATGTGTCCTTGTCAGAAGGACAGATGGAGTTCATTCTCATGCCGTGAATCTGCACCCCATCCTCGCCGAGAAGCTCAGCGCCGCACTCGCACCGGGCGACGTCGGCGCCTTCACGGTTCGCGACGCACGCCTCGCGGCCGTGCCCGCGAGCGGCGCCAGGTGCTTTCTGGAGCCGAGCCGTGCCGGTGCCGTGCCGGTGCCTGGTGCTTTCCGCAACTTCGTTGGCGCCGCTGGGCGGAGGTGGGAAGCACAGGGGGCTGACCTGCAATGGGAAGTGCCTGGCACCCTTTGGGCACCCTTTCCGGCAGCTGTCGCGCCGTCAGCCCGGCCCGGCCCCGCAACAGCGCTTGAACTTCTTCCCACTCCCGCAAGGACAAGGTTCGTTCCGTCCGACCGCCGCTCGGGGCGCTCTCGCGGCCCCCGCGCCCTGGGATTCCCCCATCCCCCCTATCCAATACTCCCGAATCTTCTCGACCGCTGGCCCCACATCCCGCGCCCAGCGCTCGATCTGCGACTTCCGCGGTGCGGGTCCTCCTCCGTCGTCCTCCAGGCCCAGTGCCAGGATCGGCGTGAACCACTTCGGCCGCTCGTCGATCCGCTCCGACCAGGCGTCGGATTCGAATCTCGTACCCGCGGCGAATCCGCTGCACCAGTTCGTGGCCGCCTCGACGTCCCCCTCGTCGAACAGCGGCAAGAACTCCCCGGCGCCCGGGACGAGTGCCTGTCGCACGGATTCACCGAGCCGCGTCACCAGCCCGAGGATATGTTCCTGCTCCGCGGCGCCCTCCCACTCGGGCGAGATCTCTCCCCGGTCCACATCCCAGATCCACGGCATCCACTCCGCCGGCTCGACCTCTCGCGGGCTGGCGAGGACCGCCGCCAGGAAGCCTTCCAGACCGAAGATGTCGAGCGAGCTCTCGGCGATCTTCGGCGAAGCGAGAAATCGATCGAGCTCCTTGAGCTCAGCATCACTGAGCTGATGGCTGAGCTGATGGCTGAGCTCGTGGCCGTGGTCGTGGACGTGATCGGGATCGGGCGGAATCGTCGGCGACATGCGAATCTCCAGCAGCGGTGAAGGAGTGAAGAGGTGAAAGGGTGAAGGGCGGAGATTCTACGCGGTCCAGACAGCAATGGACTGGCTCCCCGTCAGACTGCCCACACTCGGCAGCGTCCCGTCCGTCGAAGCGATGGGTACTTCGCAACTCCTGGGTACTTCGCAAGTCCGGGTACTTCACAAGTCCCATGCTGCCAACAGTTGTGATGGAAAGCGCCTGGCACCATCTCGGCGTTGCCCCACGCCCGACAACACCTACGGCAGGACGAGCTCCGTGCGGCGGTTGAGCGCGCGGCCCGCCTCGGTCGCGTTGGAGGCGACCGGTGAGAGGAGTCCGACGCCCGCCGTCTTGAGCCTCGCCGGGTCCACGCCATACTTCGACGAGAGCTCGGCGGCGATCGCCGCAGCGCGGCGCCTGGAGAGGTCCATGTTGTGGTCGAAGGCACCCTGGCTGTCGGTGTGGCCGACGACGTAGACGGCGCCGAACGCCGGGTTCGACTCCAGGAGCTTGGCGATTTCAGCGAGCGTCGGCGCCGAGTCGGGCCGCACTTGCGCCTTGTCGGTGTCGAAGTAGATGCCGTAGAGCGCGACGTGCCCCGACTCAGCGAGGCCCTTCGCCATCTTCGCCGCATCGACCATCTTGTCCTCGAGAGCGCCGAGCTCGACGACGGTCACCTGGGTGTAGACGTCTTCGCCGTTCTGGCTCGTCGCCACGCTGACGAACGCCTCCGGGCCCTTGGCGCCGGCGGGTCGGCGGCCCGCGTAGTACTTGAAGTTGAAACCGTCGAGCCACATCTGCGGCAGCGGCAGTGTGTCGAGCGCGTTGACGAAATCGAGCCCGCCGCAGCTTTCCGTCTCGCAGTCGAGGAGTTTCTCGAAACCGACCGCGGTCGCCTTCTTCGTGTAGTTGCGGAAGACCTCGAGGATCGACGCTCCGCTGCCGGTCCGGTAGGCGATGCGCACGACCCTTCCCTCGGGCCGCTTCTCGTCGACCGGCTTTCCGGCCTTGAACGCCTTCGCTTCGACCACCGTTGCGTCGAAGTCGCGCACGTCGTATCCGGTGATGACGCTTCCCTGGAAGCGCCCGAGTCCCGCGTAGTCCTCGCCGCCCGCGTCCTCACCCTCCGCTGCGAACGCCGGCGCCGCGAGCAGCGCGACGGCACCCACGAGAACCCCAATCCAACCCGCCGATGGCTTCATCGATTCTCTCCCTGGTCGACTGCACCGAGACCTGACGATCAACGCGACTCGTCGTCCCGCCCCGCTGCGCGCGATCGCGGGGCCGCAGTTCGGCGAAATTAGACCATGCGACGAGCAGCATTGGGCCACCCTCCACCGAGACCCGCGCCGTAACAGGCACCTCGCCAGTGGCAGCCGACAGGGTCGAGGTGCTCTGGCGTGGCCCGCAGATCGAGATCCTCTAGCCGATCGGGGGGAGGTGCCGGTGCGGGAGTGGTGCCAGGTGCTTTCCGAAGCCGAGCCGAAGCCGAGCCGGAGCCGTGCCGGAGCCGTGCCGGTGCCTGGTGCTTTCCCCAACTTCGTTGGCGCTGGCAACTGAATCCCGGTCCAGCTGAGGCGGCTGAGACGATGCCACGTAAGTGATGGACTTGTAGGAGTTTGGCGTAAGAGGGCACCCCTGAAAAGCACCCGTGAAAAGCGCCTGGCACCATTCCGGCTCGGTACTTCGCAAGTTCCGTGCTGCCAACAGTTGTGATGGAAAGCGCCTGGCACCAACTCGGGCCTCTCGACCGGCGGAGCGCAGAGGGCTATTCTGAAGGCATGGCTGAAGCGGTTCGGGGAATCGAGCTCGCGGCGTCGGCGATCGCGGTCGTTCGCGCGGCGGCGCTGCGGCATGGGATGGAAGCGCCACGCGTCTTCGGATCGGTGGCCCGAGGAGAGGGCAGCGCGGACAGCGATCTCGACCTGCTCGTGCGCATGGGCCCGGGCAGGGGGTACGCCGATCTTCTGGCCTTCTGCGACGACCTCGAGGCGAAGCTTGGACGAAAGGTCGATGTTCTCACCGAAGACGCGCTGAATCCCTTCCTTCACCGCACGATCCTCGCCGAAGCCATCGCACTGTGACGGCCGACCTCACCTACCTGGAGCACATCCTCGAGGCGATCCGACGGATCCGCGAGTACACCAAGGGTGGAGAAGCGGAATTCCTCCGCGACGCGCGGACGCAGGATGCGGTGCTGCGCAATCTGCAGATTCTGGGAGAGGCCGCGAAGCGAGTTTCCCCGGAGTTCGTTACGGCCCATCCAGAGATCGCATGGCGCAGCATGGCGGGATTGAGGGACCGGGTCGTCCACGACTATTTCGGCATCTCGCTGGCCATCGTCTGAGATGTCGTCGCGAATCACCTCCCGCAGGCCGAACTGGAGTTGAAGAAGATCCTGCGCGAGCAGTGAGATCTGCCGAAGAGGAGTTGCCTCCGATTCGATGCCATGACGGATTGGGGCTGGGAGTGGTGTCAGGTGCTTTGCGGAGCCGATCCGGAGCCGATCCGGTGCCTGATGCTTTCCCCAACTTCGTTGGCGCTGGCAACTGAATCTCGATCCGGCTGAGGCGGCTGAGGCGATGCCACGTAAGTGATGGACTTGTAGCCGTTTGGCGCAAGAGGGCACCCGCGAAAAGCGCCTGGCACCATTCCGGCACCATTCCGCACCATTCCGGAGGCGGCCGAACCATGCGTGCGAATGGGTGCTGGGCGCGTCGCCGCGCGCCGATTCGTGTCTCCCGCCGCGCTCGATCGAGCTGACTTGAAATGTATACGCAACTTGCGTATATTGCGAGCATGCAAGCAGTCTTCGTCGAGCTTCCCGCCTGCGCGCGCCATCGGGAGGGTTACCTCGGCGAGGACGGTTTCCGGCGATTGCAGGAAACGCTGATGGCCCATCCCGCCGCAGGCGACGTGATCGAGGGGACGGGTGGGTTGCGCAAGCTCCGATTCGCCGATGTACGTCGGGGAAAGGGTAGGCGCGGTGGGCAAGAACTTTCGCATCCGGATGAAGGCTGAGCTCGAAGCGAGGAGGCGTCCATGAAGAAGACCCTTCAGGCATCCCCGCCCACCCCAGCGCGAGCCAAGAAGCGCGACCTCGCTGCGGAGCTCGATGAAGGGCTTCAGGCCCTGGCCGAAGTGCGACAAGGCAAGCTCACGCTGCGCAGCCATGGGAGCCAGGCCGTCGAGCCCAAGCGGGCACCCGAGGTGACACCCCGGCAGCTTGTCGAGCTGCGCGAGCAGCTCAATCTGTCGCGGGCCCTCTTCGCCCTCTACTTGCGCACCAACGTGCGCACACTCGAAAACTGGGAGCAGGGCCGGGCAAAGCCGAACGCCCAAGCCGCGCTCCTCATTCGCCTCGTGCAGTGCTACCCCGACACCGTACAGCGCCTCGCCACCGTATAAGAAGCTCGCCGGGCCACGAAGCGCCGCCCCCCGGGGACAGGATGCGCGAAGCGCTTCGTGTCCCCGTCCCCCGCTAGTCGAAGCCGCCGGCCTCCGCCAGCTCCACCACCACCGGATTGTGATCACTCAACCCCCGCCAACTCCTCCCCGCGAGGACCTCCGCCTCGACGATCCCTTCCCGCCACGCCGCCGGCACGAACACCCCATCGCAGTGATACGCCGCCCGCGGCGCCCGCCGCCAGCGCAGCGTCTGCGCCAGCTTCTTTCCGGGATGGACCGCCTGCCACGCCGAAACCAGCCCGAGCCCGGCCTCGAAATGCTCGAGCCACTCCCGCTCCGCCCGCCGCACCCGGATCGAATCCCCCTCCGGTCGCCGCCCGACCGCGAGGTTGAAGTCCCCCCCTACGACCAGCGGGGCATCGAACTTCATCGAGAGGAGAACCGCGAGCAGCGCCTCGCCGGCCGCAACATAGCTGCTGCCCTTGCGATAGGGCACATGGACGCTGTACGCGTAGAAGGTGAGTTCCCGTAGCCAAACCCTTCCCCCCGTCACCCACCCCTCGAAGCCCGGCAGCGGCACCGCCTCGATCGTCCCACCCCGGACCAGCACCCCCGACCCCCACCTCCGCTCCGGCGCCGGTTGCCAGAGGAGAGAGAGCGGGGGAGCGAGCCCAGGGGCGGAGCCGAGGGCGTCGACGAAAGCCGCAGGATCGCGCGCCTCCTGGACGAAGAGGAGATCGGCGCGGGTGGCGGCGAGGACTTTCTTCCAGTGCTCGAGACGGCCACCCATGTGGAGGTTGTAGGTGGCGATGCGCATGCGGAGGAGACTACGCCAGCCAACACGCCGCCACCCGGGGACAGGATGCGCGAAGCGCTTCGTGTCCCCGTCCAGCGCTCCGCTGCGCGAGTCCGACACCCAGTTGGAGTCCCGCCTCCCACCGTGAGAGCCTTCAACCGATGGCCCTGATCCCAGAAGCCGCCGGCTACGACCTGATTGGCGACATTTACGGCCACGCTGACGAGCTCCGCGCGCTGCTCACGCACCTAGGCTACCGCGAGGCGAACGGCGCCTGGCGCCACCCGGAGCGACTCGCCGTCTTCGTCGGCGACTTCCTCGATCGCGGCCCGAAGATCGCCCCAACTCTCGACCTGGTGCGCGCGATGCTGGGCAACGGATCAGCCTGTTCGGTGCTCGGAAACCACGAATGGAACGCCCCCGCGCCCGGTGCACAGCCGACCGCGAGCGAGACGCCGCTAAGCTCACATTCTTGGAGATCTCATGCGAACAGCTCGCTGGCTTAGCGTTTTCACCGTGCTTTGGACTGTGCCGGCCTGCGACGCGCAGATCAGCGCGCATCAAGGTGCGCCGATTGTCGAACCGACGAAACGCTTTGTCTCGCCGATGGTTCTCGACATACCGGTCCCTCAGATCCAGGGGGTCCGCCAAGCGGGTCGCCTTCCGATCGGCGGAATCGGCTCCTACCGCTGTGACGACGTGGCGCTTTCCAGCCTCATGGTGGTCTTGGCTCCCTTCGGCAAGGGAAAGCGCATCTTCGACTTCACCGGGGCCATCGTTGTCCCCGACTCCTTCGATCGCTACGTGACCCTGATCTTCACCTTGACCGACGGCACCAAGAGACAGTTCGCGTCGGTGACCAAAGCCGACATCTCCGCGGAGGAGCGGAAGATGAAATTGTTTACGGTTCGCCTGGCTGTAGACAGAGCCACTGGCAAAGCGATCGACGAAGCCGAATCATTGAATCTGCGAATCACTATGGTCGTGAGAGGGGACTGGTGAAGAGGCGAACCGTGGCGGGCGTGAGGGCGGGACGGGGTGGCACTGGAGAAAAGTGCCTGATGCCGAGCGAAGAGTTTTCGACGATGAGGGGTCGTCCGCTTCGCGGCGTGGTGGCAGCGCTATCCGGGGTGGTGAGGGCGTTTGCAGTCGCCGTTGCCCTGCGGAGGTACGAAGCTGCGCATTTGGGCACACGATGCGCGAAGCGCTTCGTGTCCCCTGCCACGCCCCGCCGACCCTCTCACCCCCCCGGGACCGGTGCCAGGTGCTTTCCCCAACTTCGTTGGCGCTGGCAACTGAATCCCGGTCCAGCTGAGGCGGATGAGGCGATGCCACGTAAGTGATGGACTTGTAGGCGTTTGCCGTAAGAGCACACCCGTGAAAAGCGCCTGGCACCATTCCGGGCTGGGGGAGGGGGCAGTGCCGGCAGAGTGGTTGGCCAAGCTCGAGTGGCGGGAGGTGATCACGCGCTTAGCGGAGGAACTGGTGACGCAGGATCAGGGGCCTCGGGGACAGTACCGCGCCCCCTCGGGGACAGGTTTCTCGCTTTCTGCGAAGCGCGTCCGCAGCGTACTCAGGAAATCTAAAGAAATTCTGTTCGATTTCTCTTTCTCGTTCGTTGGACATCCTCTTGGGGCTTCCTGTCCGCGGTCGGCTTGCGGCACTGTAGAGTCGATGAATCGATCCGTTTCTTGTCGTTCTGCTGCTTGAATAGGGGACCCTGGACCGCATGGCCAAGTCGAGTGAGACCGACTCCGAACCCGCCCTCGGCTACGAAGCCGCAATCGCCCGGCCCGGGAGATTGGCTTACGAGGCTCGGATCAGATCCACGCCGAGGCTGGGGATGGCTGAGGAGTCTCGACCGACGTGAGCTACCTCCTCTTCATGGACGAGAGCGGTCATGACCGACGCGAATCCCCGCGGGAAGTTCTCGCCGGAATCTCGATCGAGGACCGCGATTTGTGGAACTTCATCGGCGAAATCCACAATACCGAACTGCGGCTCTTTGGGCGCCGCATCTCGTCAGGCCGACTGGAGCTGAAGGGCGAAAAGCTCCTCAAGAAAAAGGTCTTCCGCCACGCGAGCCAGCTGCCGCCGATCGTGCCCGATCTCCGGCGCGAGCTAGCGAAATCCTGCCTGGACCGCGGCGACGAGTCGCGCGGCGATCCGGGCGGTGGCAACCCCACCCGTCCGGAGCTGACAGCGCTGGCTCAAGCGAAGCTGGCTCTCGTGGAGGAGCTGCTGACGCTCTGCGCCCGCTACCACGTGCAAGCCTTCGCGAGCATCGTCCCGCAATCGGCGCCGAGGACGGACGGGAACTTCCTCCGCAAGGACTATGCCTTTCTCTTCGAGCGCTACTTCTACTTCCTGGAGGATCGCGGGCCTGAGGTGCAGGGGTTGGTGATCTTCGACGAGCGTGAGAAGTCGCAAAGCCACCTGCTGATCGACCAACTGACCCGATACTTCCGGGAGACGACGAAGGGCAGGATGCGGGCCTCCCGCGTGATTCCAGAACCGTTTTTCGTGCACAGCGAGTTGACGACCGCAATTCAGATCGCCGACCTGGTGGCCTACATCACCGCGTGGGGCGTGAGCTTGGGCCCAGCGGTAGAGAAGACTGGTTCCCGTCCGGAGCTCGGAGAGCTGGGCCGAAGAGTCTGCGATCTGCGATATCGCACCCAGCGCGAGGTCGGGAATACACCGGACTTCGAGATCTGGAGCTTTGCCTGGATAGAGGACTTGCGGCCGCGGGAGGAAAGAGTCGGGCGGGCTTGAAAATAAAAAAGGCAATGTCGACTTGCGCCGAACAAAGCCTCCGGGGCGAATTATCGCATGTTCAAGATCCGAAGGGAAGGCTGCGCGAAGCACTGACCCATTCGATCTTACTCGCCAGATGAGTCGAAACAAGAAGAGCTCTTCCGAACCCGCCCTCGGCTACGAGGCCAAGCTCTGGCAGATGGCGGACGGCATCGGCATCCGTCCTCGATTTCCCCCACGCGCGAACCGGTTGCGGATCAAGCGGATGACCTGCGTCACCCTCATCCTGCCGCAGGGCGCAGCTGGGGACATGGAACCGCCCCGGGAGCGCGCCTCGCTCGACCCGAAGTTGCCGCAGGGCGGATGCGTGTCCCCGGCGTACCTACCGCGCGGCAAGACAGGAGCCCGACTCGGGCGTCTCTTCCGTCAACGCCGCCAACCTCATCCTCATCCTCACCCTGAGCTCGACCCACCGCTCGACCGCCACATCTCCTACCTGCAGGGTTGGCCAGGCCGCCTCGATCGCCGGCAGCTCCGGCACGATCGCTTTCTGGCGCCTTCGGAATGGCGGCGCTCCGCTCGTGGGTCGAGAGCGGGTTGGGGCCGTCGGCGAGGCTGGCGAAGAGACGCGCGACGGCGGCGTGGAGGGCGGCCATCTCCGGCGGCGCGCTTCGAGCTCCTTACCGAAGCGGGTGTTCTTGCGGTTCGCCTCGAGCCGGCTCCACAGCGCGTGCACTGCCAGCGCTCCGCGCCGCTCTTCGCGGAGCTGGGGGAGAGTCGGGTCGGATCGGAAACGAAGCCGGTGACTACCCCGAAATCGCCCGTGCCGTCCGCTCCGCGACGTCGACGAGACCGCGGAGGGCGCGATTCACCGACTCCGAGTCCGGAAACCGCTCGGCGAGGTCAGGATCGATTCGGGCGAGGTTCGTCCCGTCGGCGAAGCGCGCCGCGTACTTGCCGCGCACGCCTCCCGAGAAGTCGTACTCCTTCTTCATTCGCGGGGCGGAGGTGGGTTGAGGAGATTTCTTCATAGGAGTGTCGCTCCTTGCGCGTAGCCAGCCGGGCGCTGAGCAGGCGAAGAGTATGGCCCCGTTCGGTGTGGCCCACAACCAAGAGGCGACCCGGCCGCGAGAGACCCAGCAGCACGAACCGCGGCTCGAAGCTCGAATGGGATGCGTCGGGGATCGAGAGCGAGAGCGGGTCTCCGAACACCTTTGCCGCCTCCTCGAAGGAAACGTCGTGCCCCCATCCCGCCGCGCTGCGCGAAGTGCCCGAGCTCGTGCGCGCCAATTTGAGATCGGGCCCCGCGAGCTGCCGGCTGTCGAGCCCGGCGGCGAGCGGCAGACCGACGGTCAGCACGAGATCCCTGCGGAAGAGACTCCACGCCCCTCTGCGGAGCGCCGCCGAGGCGTTCGCCGCGAGGTCCACCCGGATCTCCCGCAGCCGCGGCGCGCGAAGCGGGCGCGGCGGTCTCTCGAGTGGCGGATTCGGATGCAGTCATCGAGGGCCTCGTGGAAGACCGGAGTTTCTCATGCGGGGGAGGGCGGTCGGCCGTGCCCCGCAGCTGGGGACAGGCTCCCGCCCCCAGGTGGCAGAGGGGGAGCGACTTTCGAGCGCTCCAGGGCGGGTGCATGCCCCCGGTTTCCCCTCGTACCTCAGAAATCTCAGGAAACCCTGTTCGGTTTCCGCCGCTCGTTCGTTAGACATCTTCTTAGGGCCCTCTCTCTGCGGTCGGCTTTGGGCGCTGTAGAGTCACTGCATCGATCCGTTTCTTGTCGTTCTGTTGGATGCATAGGGGACCCTAGACCGCATGGCCAAGTCGAAGAAGAGCGCCTCCGAACCCGCCCTCGGCTACGAAGCCAAGCTCTGGCAGATGGCGGACGCCCTCCGCAACAACATGGACGCGGCGGAGTACAAGCACGTCGTCCTCGGCCTCATCTTCTTGAAGTACATCTCGGACGCCTTCGAGTCGAAGCATGCGGAGCTCGAGTCCCACCGCGCCGAAGGCGCGGATCCAGAAGACCCTGACGAATATCGCGCCTCGAGCATCTTCTGGGTGCCGAAGGAAGCCCGCTGGCAGCACCTCAAGGCCAACGCTCCGCAGCCGACGATCGGCACGCTGGTGGACGACGCGATGGCTGCGATCGAGCGCGACAACCCCTCGTTGAAGGGGGTCCTGCCGCGCGACTTCGGCCGCGTCGGTCTCGACAAACAGCGGCTCGGGCAGATCATCAATCTGGTGAGCGACATCGCTCTGGGCTCGGCGGCGGACCGGGCGAAGGACACGCTCGGTCGGGTCTACGAGTACTTTCTGGCGCGCTTCGCGAGCGCGGAGGGGAAGAGCGGCGGGCAGTTCTACACGCCTTCGCACGTGGTGCGGGTCCTGGTCGAAATGCTCGCGCCCTACAAGGGCCGGGTCTACGACCCTTGCTGCGGCTCGGGCGGGATGTTCGTCTCATCGGAGAAGTTCATCGAGGCGCCGAAAGTTCGGACGTGGCGCGGCTATGCCTCTCACCTTTGTCGTCGGAGTGCTGCATGATCTACGGCCGCTATTGCCAGAAGACAGGTTAAGAACGAATGGAGAAGCAGGTTGTCTCAAAGCAGAGGGTCGCCGATCACGGCGAGGTGTTGACCGGGAGGCGGGAGGTCAATGCCATGCTGGATTTGGTGAAGTCCGAGACTGAGCGGATAGATTCGCGCTTCCTTGAACCCGCTTGTGGAACTGGGAACTTCCTTGCCCAGATACTCGAACGCAAACTTCGAGTCGTCGAGGCGCGCTACGCCAAGAGTCAGCTGGACTATGAACGCTATTCGATCCTTGCGGCTTCCTCCGTCTACGGCATCGACATTCTTGAAGACAACGTGAGGCAGTGCCGTCAGCGACTTTTCGGAATCTTCGATCTCAACTATTTACGTTTGTTCAAGGGCAGGTCGCACGACGACTGCCGCGAATCGGTCCGGTACATTCTTGAACAGAACATAGTCCACGGCGACGCGCTCTCGCTGAAGACTGTAGGAGAAGAACCGAAGCCGATTGTCTTTGCCGAGTGGTCGCTAGTCAAGGGCAGCATGTTGAAGAGGCGAGACTTCACTTTCCGCGGGTTGCTGGCGCATGAAGCAATCAAGGAACTGCCGCTCTTTTCTGACCTTGGTGAGGATGTCTTCATCCCGACACCGGAGAAGGACTACCCGCCGACCCACTTCTTGAAGGTGGCCGATGCTATCTAGTATTAACTACAACCCTGACGTGCTCACGTGCATCGCTAACCTGAGTAGCGACGAGGTCTTTACGCCGCCCCAACTGGCGAACCGGATTCTCGATCTGATCCCGGCGGAACTCTGGCACGACAAGAAGGCGACGTTCTTGGATCCAGGCTGCAAGTCTGGCGTATTCCTGCGTGAGATCGCCAAGCGCCTGGATACGGGACTTGAAAAGCAGTTGCCGGGCCGCCAGAAGCGGATGGATCACGTCTTCAAGCACCAGCTCTATGGGCTCGCCATTACGGAGCTAACTGCACTGCTTTCGCGCCGGTCCGTTTATTGTTCTAAGACGGCGAACGGCAAGTACTCCGTCTGCGAGGCATTTGATAGTCCCATCGGCAATATTCGGTTCGAGAAAGCTGAGCACACTTGGGGGAAGGGCCGCTGCTTTCACTGCGGCGCCAACAGAGAGCACTATGACCGGGACGACCAGTTGGAACGCCATGCATACGAGTTCATTCACACGAATAGGCTAGAGGGAATTTTCGACATGAAATTCGATGTCATCGTCGGCAACCCGCCATATCAGCTCAATGATGGCGGTGGTGTGGGGACAAGCGCGACACCGATCTACCAGCACTTCGTGCTGCAAGCCAAGAAACTGAAGCCGCGCTACCTTGCGATGGTTATTCCGTCCCGTTGGTTCTCTGGTGGAAGAGGGCTCGATGACTTTCGGGATGAGATGTTGAAAGACAGGCGCATTAGGAGAATTGTAGATTATCCAAATTCTGCAGATGCTTTCCCCGGTGTGGATATCGCGGGAGGAATTTGCATTTTTCTGTGGGACAGAGACAACGAGGGAGACTGCAGGATCAGCACCAACGAAGCCGGCGAGATCACTTCCGAAGCTGAACGTCCGCTGCTGGAGAATGGAGTCGACACGTTCATCAGATTCAACGAGGCGATACCAATTCTGCGGAAGGTCAAGAAGCGGAATGAGCCTAGCTTCTCAGAACTTGTTAGCGCCAACGATCCCTTTGGTTTCGATGAGCGAGCTGCGAACAGCTTCAGAAGGGTGGCTCCGATATTCAGTCTGACTCAATCTCGAAACGCTATCGCGTTCTACTACAACGGTTGGAGCAAGTCTGGAATTGGCTTTGTGGAGCGCACTGCCGTGCGGAGAAACGCAGATTGGGTAGGTAAGACCAAGGTCCTCGTAGCCAAGGCGTATGGTGAAAGAGGGAGTTACCCCTTTCTAGTGTTGGCAAAGCCATTCCTGGCAGAACGAAACAGCTGTTGCACCGAGACCTATCTGGTAGTTGGCCCCTTCGCCACAGCTACTGCTGCAGCGAATGCGGTTCAGTACATCTCTACGCGGTTCTTCCGGTTTCTGGTGTTGCTGAAGAAGAACACTCAGAACGCACTTCGTGGCGTCTATTCATTTGTTCCCATGCAGGACTTGAGCGAGCGATGGACAGATACGAAGCTCTACAGGAAGTACAACCTATCCGGAGAGGAGATCGCATTCATCGAGTCCATGGTGCGCCCGATGGAGGGAAGTGATGAGTAACGACTTCTTCCCTTCGAGACCTAAGGCGCGACCCACGATCTATGCCTACGAGGATACAAACCCACAATATAGGTCCCTGCTGAAAGTCGGATATACGACTATAGATGCAAGGAGCCGCGTTGCCCAGCAGTATCCGATCAAAAGACCGGGTAAGCAGCCTTATCGGATCGTCCTCGAAGAGCCCGCCATGCGCAGCGACGGGACGGTGTTCACCGACCACGACGTACACCGAATGCTTCGGCTCAACGGCGTCAAGAAGGCAGAAGGCGAGTGGTTCCGCTCGACTTTGGCTCAAGTCAAGGCCGCGATCATCGCGGTGCGCACCGGCCAATTGAACGAAGAGAACAGGTCCTTAGACTTCAGGATGCGGCCGGAGCAAGCCGCGGCGGTAGCGAAGACGGCGGCCTACTTTGCGAGTTGGAACAAAGAAAAGCGCAACAGGAGCAAGCCGCCGCACTTCCTCTGGAATGCCAAGATGCGTTTTGGCAAAACGTTCGCGGCTTACCAGCTTGCGAAAACGATGGGCTGGCGCAAGGTGCTGGTACTGACTTTCAAGCCTGCAGTGCAAAGCGCTTGGGAGGAAGACTTGAAGTGTCATGTGGACTTCAAGGGCTGGCAATTCATTTCTCCCGGCGGGTTGGCCTATGAAGCGGCCGACGAAAAGAAGCCGATCGTCTGTTTCGGATCGTTTCAAGACTACCTCGGCCGTAACCCCAGCACGGGCGGCATCAAGGCCAAGAACGAATGGGTCCACAGCTCGAACTGGGACTGCGTGATTCTAGATGAGTACCACTACGGCGCCTGGCGGGAAAACGCGAAGGAACTCTTTGAGGCGGAGGACAAGAGGGAGGTCGAGTTTGGTGAAGGGGAAGGAATTGATGTCTTCGACGAAGAGATCTTGCCGATCACTACAGGAAGCTATCTCTATCTTTCGGGCACTCCTTTCCGGGCGATTGCATCCGGCGAGTTCATCGAGGAACAAATCTACAACTGGACCTATTCGGACGAACAGAGGGCGAAGCGGGATTGGAAGGCGCCAGGTAGCCCGTATGCCGCCTTGCCCCGCATGGTGCTACTGACCTACCAGCTGCCGGATGCGATCCGAGAAATCGCCATGCAAGGCGAGTTCAATGAGTTCGACCTCAATACCTTCTTCTCCGCGAGCGGCCTCGGCGAACATGCGGCCTTCAAGTACGAAGACGAGGTTCAGAAGTGGCTGGACCTGATTCGCGGAGCGTTCTTGCCAACCAGCGTGGACTACCTCAAGCTCGGCGCGCAGAAGCCTCCGATGCCTTTCTCTGACGCGCGGCTTTTAGGGCTGCTTTCGCACTCCTTCTGGTTCCTGCCGAGCGTCGCTGCATGTCACGCAATGCGGAATCTAATGTCCAAGAAGCAGAACCGCTTCTACCACGACTACAAGATCATCGTGGCCGCAGGCAGCGCAGCTGGAATCGGCGTCGCGGCTTTGTCCCCGGTGTTGGAAGCGATGGAGGATCCGCTAAGAACCAAGTCCATTACCCTGTCATGCGGCAAGCTGACTACTGGCGTGACCGTGAGACCCTGGACGGGGATTCTTATGCTGCGAAACTCCTCAAGCCCTGAGACCTATTTTCAGGCGGCCTTCCGGGTGCAGTCGCCCTGGACAATACGCAACCGTGACGGCGCCTCCCCGAACGAGGAGCAGATCATGAAGGAGGAGTGTTACATCTTCGACTTCGCTCCCGACAGGGCGTTGAGGCAGATCGCTGATTACAGCTGCCGATTGAACGTCAATGAGGAGAGCCCGGAGAAGAAGGTAGAGGAGTTCATCAGTTTCCTGCCGGTGCTCGCTTACGACGGCAGTTCCATGAAGCAAATTGACGCCGCCGGCATCCTCGACATGGCGATGAGCGGCACGACGGCAACACTCCTAGCTCGGCGCTGGGAGAGCGCCTTGCTGGTGAATGTGGACAACGGCACTCTGGGGCGTCTGATGGCTAACAAGAAGGCGATGGATGCCCTGATGAGTATCGAGGGTTTCCGGAACCTGAATCAAGAGATCGAGACAATCATTAACAAGTCGGAGGCTGTGAAGAAGGCCCGTAAAGAGGCCAACGACGAAGTGCTGTCTGCAAAGAAAAAGAAGGCGCTAACTGAGGAGGAGAAAGAGTACAAGAGCCTTCGAAAGCAGATTCAAGAAAGGCTCATAAAGTTTGCCACGCGTGTTCCCATCTTCATGTATCTCACCGACTACCGCGAGCGAACCCTCAAAGACGTGATCACACAACTCGAACCAGGCCTGTTCAAGAAGGTCACAGGCCTGACCGTGAAGGACTTCGAGCTGCTTGTTGGCGTTGGGGTATTCAACAGTGCCCTGATGAATGACGCGGTCTACAAGTTCAAGCGCTACGAAGATGCGAGCTTGAGCTATACCGGCATCAACAAACACGAGGGCGAGGACATCGGTTTGTACGACACCGTGTTGAGTCGTTCGGACTACCAAGCGACTTTCGTTAACGAGCCGCTTGAAGAATACGATGGCGCCGAACCGGCATTGTAAGTAGGTTTGGGAGGCGCCTACGACAGCGAGCCGGACCGGTTAGGCGCAGAGCGAAAGTGACGCATGGTTCGGGTGGGTGAAGGAACTTGTTGAGCTTTACTTGCTGGGAGGGGGCTGATTGTTCGACCAGTGGCTCGCAGGCCCAACGGAGGAGATTGCAGGAGATATCCTGATCTGCCTGGCTGAGATCCCCGGCAGCCGCGAGGGAGTGCTTGATGGGCTCAGGGCAATTCTGAGGTCGCACTATGTTTCCCCTGATCTCACTGCGAGGCGCCTCGTTCAGCTAGGCGCAGAGAAGACCGCTCGACTGCTTCTGGCGGCTCTTCCGCAAAGCAAGAAAGCACGTTCGGGTGACCTGGGTGAGTTTCTCGCCACGGAGTTGGCGGAACGGCGCCTGGGATTTGAGGTTCCAATCCGACGCCTGCGTTGGCGAGACGATCGAGAAATGGCCCTTCGGGGTGACGACTTGATCGGAGTGAAGCGAACGGAGCAAGGGAAGTGGATCTTCCTAAAGGGAGAGGCGAAGAGCAGAGGGAAGCTCGCGAAGAACGTTGTTTCAGAGGCTTCGCGGACTCTCGACAAAGAGGAGGGCCGGCCCAGTCGCCACGCGGTGTTGTTTGTCGTGGCGCGGCTCTCAGAGATTGGACGGAATGACGTTGCTCGAGCGCTTGAGGACGCCCTCCTGGAAAGCTTTGAAGGTTCAGGCTTGGAACAGCTGCTCTTTACGGTTTCGGGCAACGACCCTTCGGGGTTGCTTAGAGCGCACCTAGAAAGCAGGGCGGGACTTGCCCCGCGCCGCCATGCTATCGGGGTGCGTGTGGAGCCGCATTCAGTACTTGTTCAGCTAGCGTTCGATGGGCCGTAGCCATGTCCGAGAGCCTTACAGTTGTCGAGGCAAAGCTTCAACAGGCTGTAGCGCCAGGCTACCGAGCCCGGTTGGTCGACCGCGGATTGGCTCGAGGTCTGGTCTGGGTGGATGGTGAGCTTCCTGACGGTGCGCCTGCGTTTCGGACAAGCCTGACAGCCGACTTGTTGGACTATGGCTACGCCGTCTTGGGGATGGCGCTAAGGGCAAGGCAAGCAGGTGGCAACGAAGAGCTACTCGAGAGGGCATTTCTGGTCGCCGGCGAAGCAATCGAGGCCGCGGTGCACCGTGGAAATCCTTCGAGCCGTGACCGCGGGCTCAATCGGGTGTCTGGCTCTGTGGCGTTCCATCTCGCCGGCTACGCGGCGCGGGCCTACTCGGTCTTGCCGAACGCTGTTGACCGCGAGAACTTAGCGGCATCAGAACGCGGGCTAGTACACCTGCTTCGACGAGACCTCGATGAGCTCCACCAAGAGTGCGGCCGCTGGCTTCTGGAACCGACACACACAGACGCTGGGATCGCTCTTCGACTGGCGGAGGGCACTGTCTATGGCGGTGATGAGGCAGTCTCGGACGTCTTGACTTCTGCTTTTTTTCGCGCCGTCGCCCTACTCCAAGGAGCACTCCAAAAGGGTGAGGTAGCGCTGGCTGAGTCGGCGATTGAGAGGTTTCGAGTTGGTGGGGATGCAGCGTTAGATCTGCGATCAGTTAGCCACTGGCGAGTATTCAGTCTGGCGCGAGAGCTCGCCAAGAATCTCTGGGCCGCGTCGCTTCACGTTCGGGTACCTGTGCTAGATGAAGACTCTGACGAAAGCCGCCGCTGGAATCAGCTGCGACTGAATTTCATCCAGAGGCTTCATTCGCAGAGCCGCGCAGCGGTCGATTTGTGGCCATCGCAGTTTGAAGCTGCTGGACGCGCCACGTCCCAGACTGACACCTTGGTCGTGGGCCTTCCGACTGGGGCCGGAAAGACGCGCATTGCCGAGCTGTGTATTCTGAGGGCTTTGGCGAGTGGCTTGCGTGCCATCTATGTAACTCCATTGCGAGCGCTGTCGTCCCAAGTGGAGCGAGACCTCTCCAGCACGTTCTTGCCACTAGGAATTGAAGTCTCAGCGTTGTATGGCTCCGCCGGAGTGATGAGTAGTGACGAAGCAGTGCTGCGCTCCAGCAGGGTTGTAGTTTCTACACCCGAAAAGCTCGACTTTGTACTTCGCAACAGCCCGTCTGTACTCGAGGACGTTGGTCTAGTGGTGCTGGACGAAGGTCACATGCTCGGCCCGAGCGAGAGAGAGGTCCGGTACGAGGCACTGGTACAGCGCCTGCTTCGACGCGCAGATGCCAAGGCTCGGCGTCTTGTGTGTCTCTCGGCGATGTTCCCAGCGCCAGAAGAGATGGAAGACCTTGTTGCTTGGATTCGAGGAGATGTGCCAGGAAGTGCTGTCTGCTCTTCCTGGCGCCCGACACGACAGCGATTCGGTTCGCTAACATGGCTCGGGGAGAGTGCGCGACTCGAAGTGCAGGTTGGAGACGAGCGTCCATTTGTTCAGAACTTCGTGCGTGCGGAAAAGCCCCCTCCAGGATCGGGTCGACGCAAGCGCTTTCCTGCAGAGAAGAACGAACTAACGCTTGCATCTGCGTGGAAGTTCGTGGGCCAAGGTAAGGCGACGCTCGTCTTCTGTTCCATGAGGAGATCGGTGGAGGCGTTCGGTAAGCTGATTGTCGACTGCGCTGATCGGGGGCTCTTGCAGTCTCTACTGCCGATGGAGGCGCAAATCTCAGCTGCAGTTGCCGTTGGAGAAGAGTGGCTAGGGAAAGGCCATCCTGCAGTGAGCTGCCTCAATCTTGGCGTTGTCCTGCATCACGGTGGGCTTCCTCGGCCCTACCTATCCGCGGTTGAGGAACTCCTGCGCAAGGGCGCGGCGCCACTTATCATCGCTTCGCCGACTCTTGCCCAGGGTCTCAATCTGCCCGCCACTGTCGTGCTCGTGCCTTCTCTCTGGAGAAGCGGTCAGCCAATTCCAGGAGCGGAACTCGCTAACGTGGCCGGTCGTGCTGGCCGACCGTTTGTAGACCTCGAGGGGCTAGTACTGCACGTAAACTGGGAGAAAAAGCAGCCACTTCAGAGGAGACGTTCGGCGGAATGGAAAGCGCTCTTGCTCGAAGCTCGCGCACCAGCCCTGCGGAGCGGCATTCTGGTACTTGCAATGAGCATCATGAAGAGAGTGGCGGAGCAAGCAGGCGTGCCCGTCGAGGAAGTACTTCAGTATCTCACCGGCGGCCAGGACCTGTGGGAGAGACTTGACCAGATAGAGATGGGGCCTCCGGGTGAAGAGCAAGAGTGGACTAGCGATGTGGCGTCACTGGATACGGCATTGCTCGCGCTGCTAGAGGCCGATACGGATCCGGCTGCTATTGGAGCGGCACTTGATGAGGCACTTGGAGGCTCGTTGTTCTCGAGGCAGCTCGACCGAGAGGAGGTTAGCAAACAGCCTCTCGTCCGCGATTTCCTTCGGGGCAGGGCCGAGGCAATCTGGAGAGCGACGAGTTTGGGTCAAAGGCGAGGGTATTTTGCGGCGGGAGTCGGCTTCGCGACGGGAAGGGCGTTGGATGATGAATCTGAGCGACTGGTGAGAGCTCTCGCCCGCGCGGAAGTTGCAATTGATGAGGGGGAAGCCGTCGCTGCGGCGGATGCCGTCTTGGACTTCGCGGAGATTGCCTTTTCAATTCCTCCATTCGGAACGAGGGAAACCGATGAGTGCGACTGGCGACCCTCTCTCAAGGCCTGGATTCTGGGGCAGCCCAGCTCGGAGGTGTTAGGACTCGGCGGCCCGCGTGCTGTGCACCTGCTCCAAGACGCGTTCACCTACAGACTCCCTTGGGCAATGGAGGCAGCTCGCGTTCACGGCGCTGCGATCGGCCGCGAAGTCGCGGACCTTCTGAAAGGCAGGGCGGCTCTCGCCGCCGAGGTGGGAAGCATCGTTCCTTCGGTGGCGGTCCTTGTCCGCGCCGGGTTCAGCTCCCGCGAAGGTGCGACCGCGGCGGTCGCCAGCACGGGCGCAACCTTCGAGAATCGCTCTGGGTTGACGGGTTGGCTTCAATCTATCGCCAAGGACGAAATCAGCGATCAAGAGGGTTGGCCCACCGCTGGAAGCCGGCTTGAGTGGCTGCGATTCGTTGCGACTTTGGCTGCTGGAGGTGGCGGAATGTGGGAGCGGCGAACTGAATACCTCAGCGCGAACTGGGAAGGAGCGGCAGCAGCGCCTGGGACGTCTCTTGTGCTTTGGCAACTTCCGGGAGGCGAGGTCCAAATTCTCGACCACGAATGGACACCTCTCGGGGCGCTGAGCGGGAAATTGTCCTATGCAGCAAGATGGATAGTTGGGGCGAAGGGTTCTACGGACCCGGCAAGCGTTGAAGTGCAGTTTTTTGGACCATTGGACTAAGCGGCTGAGAGTGGTTGGGCCTGTTATGGGAATAGCCTTGCTGGATGACATCGTTGTTTTCAAACGGACCAGTTCTTGCATCTTCCAGCAATCGGGGCGGCTGTGACAGCCGCCTGGACCCATCCCGACCAGTACGACTGCATCGAAGGCACTGCGCTCCTCGTGGGCGAAGCCCGCCCGAGCGCCTGGCTAGCAGACCGCGCTGGCTCCTCTGTCGAGTGGGTCAACACTAGCTCGCGAGCCGACTTCGTCGACAGCTTGAGCGTCTCTGGCTTGTCGGATTCTTGAACTGCGAGGAGAGGCGAGTGCCCATACCGACCTATGACCTGATGCTGCGCCCAATCCTAGAGCTTGCAGTCGCCGCGCCGGTTTCGAGGCGGTCCGCGACGGAAGCCATGGCGAAGCAGTTCGGACTCTCGATGGGAGAGCAAGCCGTAGTGACTCCCAGCGGCGGTCAGACCTATGTCTCCAATCGAGTCGGGTGGGCGATGACCTTTCTGACCGGGGGCGCACTTATCGAAAGGACGGCGCCGAGACAGTATCGAGCGACTGCGAAGGGTGAGGACTTCCTTCGGGCGCATCCGAATGTGATTACGATCAGGGCCCTCAAAGCGCTCGAGGGGTGGGAGGAAGCTTGGGCGAGTGGGAGGTGGAAGAGCGCTTCTGTCGAACCAGTTGGGGAGGGGGCCTCTCAGACTCCTCAGAAGGCACTAGAGGGTGCGGTGTCGGAACTCCATGCCGACGTCCGTTCCCGCTTGATGGAGTCGATCCTCAACCAGTCGCCCGCGTTTTTCGAACAGGTCGTCCTGGACGTGCTCGTTGCCATGGGCTACGGAGGCTCCAAGGCGGAAGCTGCGCACCACTTAGGCGAGAGCGGCGACGAGGGAATCGATGGGCGAATCAATCAGGACCCCCTCGGACTCGATCAGATCCTTGTCCAGGCAAAGCGCAACGCTCCCGAGAACGTGATCGATCGAAAGACCATTCAGGCCTTCATCGGGTCGCTTGCCGGCCAGGGGGTTACGAAAGGGGTCTTCATCACTACGAGCTCATTCGCTTCGAGCGCGAAGGAGTTCGTCCAGCGAGGCTCGAACACCAAGGTTGTCTTGATCGATGGTGAGGCGCTCCTAGATCTCATGATGCGCCACAAGATAGGCGTTCGAGTGGACCGCGCGATTGAGTTGCTCGATTGCGATCAGAACTACTTCGAGGACGAGGGGTAGCCATGGCATCGCAAGGTCGAGCGATCTACCTGATTGGGCACGGGGAGCAGCTCGTCGAGATGCGCGAGGCGACCTACGATTCCGAAGACTTGCTGCAGCGCCTGCTGGCTACCTACCCAAACCTCCTGGCGGGCGACCAGATGGACCTCCAGGCGCCGCGGCGCTGGCTGCTGGTGACGCGTGAGGCCTCCGTCCCGGGCGAGCTCGCAGGCGGCGGCCGGTGGTCGCTGGATCACCTGTTCCTCGATCAAGACGCTGTCCCGACGCTGGTCGAAGTCAAGCGCAGCACCGACACGCGGATTCGGCGAGAGGTCGTGGGCCAGATGCTCGACTATGCCGCCAATGCGGTGGTCTATTGGCCCCTGGACCACGTCAAGGCGCAGTTCGAGCGGCGGTGTGAGCTCGCCCGAGTTTCACCCGAAGACGAGCTCGGCTCGCTCCTCGGCCCGGAAGGCGACCCCGGAGAGTTCTGGCAAAAGGTCAAGACGAACCTGCAGGCGGGAAAAATCCGCATGGTCTTCGTCGCCGACGAGATTCCGGCGGAGGTGCGGCGGATCGTCGAGTTTCTCAACCAGCAGATGGATCCAGCGGAAGTCCTTGCGGTCGAGATCAAGCAATACCAAGGAGAAGGCCTTCGAACCCTCGTTCCCACAGTTCTCGGCCAAACCGCCGAGGCGATGCAACGAAAGAGTGCCGGTACGGAGCCTGGCCACCAATGGGACGAGGAGTCCTTCTTCGTAGACATCGTCGCGAAAGGCCACGCCTCCGATGCGCCCATCGCGCGAAAGATCCTCGACTGGGCCAAGCGGGAAACGACCCGGGTGTGGTGGGGGAGGGGGAGAACCTATGCCTCCTTCGTCCCTCAGTTCTTCCACGGCGACGAGAAGCACCAGCTCTTCAATGTCTGGGCCAGCGGCAAGTTGGAGTTCTATTTCTACTGGTACTCCTACAAGCCGCCCTTCAACGACGAGGCGAAGCGATTGGAGTTGCTCGCCAAGCTCAATGAGATTCCTGGAGTGTCGCTCTCGCCGTCCACGATCGCACTCAAACCGAGTGTGCCGATCGCCCTCTTTTCAAACGAGACGTCTCTGGCTGCGCTCTTCGCTGTGTTTTGTTGGTTTATGGACCAGGTGCGATCTAGCAGTCGATAGGCGCGGGAGTGTCAATTGGGTGGGCAACCAACCGGCCTGATGACTGTTCCTTGCAGGTATTCTCACTAGCAGCGTCACCCAGAAAATCTGAGGTCGAGCATGCCGCTCTACGAGATGACGTCTACTGAATTCCGACCGCTCACTCGCGCGTCGTTCACCGATTTGAAGATCCGCGAGCGCGATGACCTTCAGCGACTCTTGCGGACGCAGATCGGAGTCTTGGGCGACGATCTCTACGTCTTGACCGAGGAGTTCGGGGAATGGGATGAGAGCCGGCGCCGAATCGACCTGCTCGCGATCGACTTGGAAGCGAACCTGGTCGTAGTTGAGTTGAAGCGGACGAATGATGGCGGCCACATGGAACTCCAAGCTATCCGGTACGCCAGCATGGTGTCTGCGATGACTTTCGAGAAGGCGGAACAGATTCACGCTGACTTTCTCGCGCGGCTGGGGAATTCGGTGGAGAGTGCGCGGACCCGACTCTTGGAATTCTTGGGGTGGGATGAGCCCGATGAGGAACTGTTCGCTCCCGATGTTCGGATCATTCTCGTCTCCGAGGACTTCGGCAAGGAGCTCACGACCGCAGTGCTTTGGCTCCGCGAAAGAGACATCGACATTCGGTGCGTGCGCCTGCGCCCTTACCAAGACGGTGCGGCCAGATTGGTTGATGTTCAGCAGATCATTCCGCTTCCGGAGGCCAACGACTATCAGGTAATGCTCAGGGAGAAGGAGCAGGTTGGGCGCAAGCGGCGAGCGGAGCGGTACGACATACGCCTACGGTTCTGGGAAGGCCTCGTCGTGCTTGCCCGCAAGCGCCAGACTCGCCATGCCAACATTAAGCCGGGTTCGTACCATTGGCTTGGAGCGAGTTCTGGGGTCCGCGGTCTCGGCTTCAACTACGTGATCGTGCAAGAGTACGGAATCGCGGAGCTCTACATCGATCGCGGCGATGTTGAAGAGAACAAGAAGATTTTCGATCAGTTGCTCTCGCGAAGGGGCGACATAGAGGCGGCGTTTGGAGCAGAGCTCTTGTGGGAGCGGCTCGACTCCAAGCGCGCCTGTCGAATCAAGCATGTCGTCAAGATCGGGGGCTATCGTTCTCCCGAATCGCAATGGCCAGAGATTCAGTCGGAGATGGTCGAGACGATGATCCGGCTCGAGAGTGCCTTAAAGCCAGCGATGGCGTCGCTTGGTCTGTAGGGTTACCGAGAGCTCGGCGTGGGCACACGTCGGCGCCCATCGGGGAAGCTCTCGCCGAATCCACAAGATTGGGCGCCGGCCACTGTAGAGTTCGAACGCCGCGCTATGCCTGACGACAGCAACGACCTCCCCTTCGGTCTCTACGAAAGGCTGCTCACCGCGAGCCTCAAGGCGCGCCTTCTACAGTTCGATCGTTCAAGATCTCTTGTCAGCACCGCAGGAGTTGATCCTGCCGAGGCTCCATCCACCCTCGCCCGCCACATCGAATCCCTCGTCGCCCGCACCCTAAAGTCCCTCCCCGCCGAAGACCGCGTTGCCGCCCAGGCGGAGCTCATCAACCAACTCCTCCAACTCCTATCCGCCGCCCACCCGACCAGCACCGACCCCGGCGATCTCGTCGCCCTCCCTCCCGAGCAACTGCTCTCGATTCAGCCCATAACCGGTTTCCCCACCACCGACCGTGAGCTAGTCGCCCCGCTGGTCCCGCTCTCCGCCTCCGACCTCCTGGTCAACGCCCGCGGCGAGCCCGCGCTCGCGCATGCGCTGGCGCGGGAGATCCCGTCCGCGGACTCGATCGACCTGCTCTGCGCCTTCGTACGTTGGCACGGCCTCCGACTCCTCGAGAAGCAGCTGAAGGAGCACTGCGAAAATGGACGAAGGCTGCGCGTCATCACCACCGTCTTCACCGGTTCCACCGAGCGCAAGGCGCTCGACTGGCTCACCAGCCTCGGCGCCGAGGTCAAGGTCTCCTACGACACCCAGTCCACGCGGCTCCATGCCAAGGCCTGGATGTTCCGCCGCGAGACGGGGTACTCGACCGCCTACATCGGCTCATCCAATCTGTCCAAGGCGGCGCTCGTCGACGGCGTCGAGTGGAACGTCCGGCTCTCCCAGGTGGGGTCGCCCGACCTGCTCGAGAAGTTCGATGCGACCTTCAACACCTACTGGGAGAGCCCCGAGTACGAGAGCTACGAGACCGAGCGCGACAAGGCGCGATTCGACCGCGCCGTGGCGCCCGAGCGGGAAGGGGCGAGCGACGATCCCATTTTCTTCTTCGACCTCGAGCCCTGGCCCCACCAGCGGGAGATGCTCGAGAAGCTGGCGGTCGAGCGCGAGCGGCACGGGCGGAGGAAGAACCTCGTCGTCGCGGCCACCGGCACGGGGAAGACCATCGTCGCGGCGCTCGACTACCGGCGGCTGCGTGACCAGAGGGGTCAGCGGGGCCATCAGCAGGGTCAGTGCGGTGAGCTCAGCCTGCTCTTCGTGGCGCACCGCCAGGAGATCCTGCGGCAGAGCCTCGGGGCGTTCCGGCAGGTGCTGCGCGCCGGCGACTTCGGCGAGCTCTACGTCGATGGCCACCGCCCCGACGAGTGGCGGCACGTCTTCGCCTCCGTCCAGTCGCTGGCGCAGCTCGACCTGGCTCAGGTCGACCCCAAGGCGTTCGACATGGTCATCGTCGACGAGTTCCACCACGCGGCGGCGCCGACCTACCGGAGGCTTCTCGAGCATCTGCAGCCCGAGATCCTCCTCGGTCTGACCGCGACTCCGGAGCGGACCGATGCCGGCGACATCCTGCACTATTTCGACGGGCACATCGCCGTCGAGCTGCGGCTCTGGGATGCGCTCGAACGCGGGCTCCTCTGTCCGTTCCAGTACTTCGGGCTGCACGACAACACCGATCTCTCCGCGGTCACCTGGTCGCGCAAGGGGTACGACGCCTCCGAGCTGGCGAACCTCTACACGGCGGACGACGCCCGGGTGCGGCTGGTGCTCGAGCAGGTGCGGCAGAAGCACCGCGATGTCCGCGGCATGCGGGCGCTCGGCTTCTGCGTCAGCATCGCGCACGCCGAATTCATGGCGCGGCGGTTCACGGAGGCGGGCTTGCCGGCGCTCGCCGTCTCCGCCGAGACCGAGAGCGAGGATCGCAAGGCGGCTCTCGACGCCCTCCGCGCCGGGAAGGTCCGGGCGCTCTTCGCGGTGGATCTCTTCAACGAGGGCGTCGACCTGCCGGAGGTCGACACGATCCTCTTCCTGCGGCCGACGGAGAGCGCGCTCGTCTTCCTGCAGCAGCTCGGCCGCGGCCTGCGGCGCTACCGCGAGAAGGACTGCGTCACCGTGCTCGACTTCATCGGTAAGGCGCACCGGAGCTTCCGCTTCGATCTGCGCTACCGCGCGGTGACGGGAGCCACGCGGACCGAGGTGGAGCGGCAGATCCAGCTCGGCTTTCCGTTCCTCCCGGCGGGGTCCTCGATGCAGCTCGACCGGGTGGCGACGGAGATCGTCCTCGAGAACCTGAAAACCGCGATCCCCTCGCGGCGGCCGGCCATGGTCAGGGAGTTGAAGGCGCTGGCCGAAGCGCGGTCTGGCCAGGGTGGGCCGCCGATCACCTTGGCCCGGTTCCTGGAAGAGAGCGGGCTCGACCTGCCGGATATCTATAGAGGGGGCTGCTGGTCGGGGTTGAAGCGGGATGCGGGACTCGCGGTGCCTCTGCCGGGGCCGGAGGAGGGGAAGTTGGGCGACTCGGTGGCGCGGCTGCTGCACGTCGACGACCCGCTGCGGC
>JBDTQT010000021.1:0-28173 GCA_039932055.1 Thermoanaerobaculia bacterium | reverse complement strand
TCGGCAGCCAGTTCCTGCACAAGTCGACCGACCGCGGCGAGACCTGGACGATCGTTTCGCCCGACCTGACCTCGAACAATGCGGAGTGGCAGAAGGCCGGTGAGAGCGGCGGGCTGACCCGCGACGCCTCGAACGCCGAGAACTACACGACCATTGTCACCGTCGAGCCGTCGAAAATGGAGCGCGGCCTGATCTGGGTCGGTACCGACGACGGCCGGCTGCAGGTGACGCGCGACGGCGGCGCCAACTGGGCAAGCATCGAAGGCAACGTCCCCGGCGTGCCGGTGAACACCTGGATCCCGGCGATCGAGGCCTCGACACACGCCGCCGGTACGGCCTTCGCGGTCTTCGACAACCATCGGCGCTCGGACTGGACGCCTTACGTCTATCGCACCGACGACTACGGCAAGAGCTGGCGGAGCCTGGCGACGCCGCAGCTGCGCGGCTACGCCCTCGTTGTCGTCCAGGATCCGGTCGACCCGGAGCTCCTCTTCCTCGGCACCGAGTTCGGCCTTTGGGCCTCGCTCGACGGCGGCAAGGGCTGGACCCGCTGGTCGAACGGCTTCCCGACGGTCTCGGTGATGGACCTCGCCATCCAGCCGCGCGAGTCGGACCTGATCGTCGCCACCCACGGCCGGGCGCTCTGGGTGGTCGACGACATCACGCCGCTGCGCGGCCTCGGGGCGAAGGGGCTGGCGGAGAAGCTCCGACTCTTCCCGGTGGCCGACGCCGGCCAGTACTGGCAGCCGTCGGAAGACGGCGGTTTCGGCTTCGGCGCCACCGAATTTCGCGGCGCCAGCCGCCCGTACGGCGCCGCCATCACCTTTGTGGCGAACGGCGACGATCTGCCGATCGCCGACAAGGAGCGCGAGCGCGATCGGCTGGTCGCCGAGCGCCGGCAGGAGGCGGGCAAGGAATCCCTGAGTCCGACGGCGGTGGCCTCTGCCGACACCAAGGAGCAGGAGAAGGTGGCAGCCGACAAGAAGGAGGCCGCCGAGGCCACCCTCGAGATCCGCGACGCTGCCGGAGAGCGCGTCCGTCGGCTGAAAGTCGACGCCAGGCGCGGCCTCAACCGCGTCTTCTGGGATCTCTCCCGGGATTCCTTCAAGCGCCCCCCCTCGGCGACGCCGGAAGAGCCCGGCTTCAACCCGAGCGGACCGCAGGTCCCTCCCGGACGCTACGAGGTCGTGCTGACGCTCGGCGGCGAGGAGCGCCGGACATCCGTCAACGTCGTTGCCGATCCGACCGCGGGCAACAGCGCCGAGGACTGGCAGGCGCGCTGGCAGTCGATTCTCGAGGCCGGCCGCCTGAACGACGCGGCCATCACGGCGATCGAGCGTATCGGCGCGACGCGCCGCGATCTCGACGCGATCGCCGAGCGTATCCGGCTCGCCCACGCCGAGGCGCTGCGCGACGAGACGGTGAAGAAGGACGCGCTGCCTCTCGCGGCGGAGGCGAAGATCGTCCGCGATGGGCTCGAGAAACTCGAGACGCGCTTCTGGTGGCCGAGCGACACCGTCGGCATCACTCCCGATATCGACATCCTGTCGCGCCTCGCCTACGTCCGCGGCTACCTCGGCTCGTCGTGGAGCCGGCCGAACCCGACCCACCTCGAGTACCTGCGCCAGGCGCGGCAGCAGCTCGAGTCGGCGCTGGTCGACCTGAACGCCTTCTACGCCAAGGAGGTCGAGGCCTACCGTACCGCGCTCGCCGCGCAGCACCTCGAGCTCGTTCCGGCGGTAGCCCCGCTCGATATTCCCTGACGCTGGGCATGCTCGATGCCCGGCGTCAGGCGGTGCCGAAGATGACCGCTGGCCGAACCTCGCCTCGTGGAGCTTCAGACTCCCGGGCACGTTGGCTGGTGCCGGGGGCCTTCGCGGTGGCGATGGTCTTCCGCCTGGTGGGTCTCGGCGGCTCGTCGATGTGGCTCGACGAGATCATGGAGACGCTCATGGCCCGTGACGGGCTGGGGGAGCTCTTCCCGAACCTGTTCTACGACCGGGCGCAACCGCCGATCGAGCCGCTCTTCACCTGGATGCTGCTCGCGCTCGGCCAGGGCGAGCTCGTGCGCCGCCTGATCAACGCGGTCCTCGGCGCCGCTGCAGTGGCCCTCTTCGCGCGCTGGGTGGCGCGTCGGTTCGACCTCCCCACGGCAGCCCTGACGGCGCTCTTTCTCGCCGCTTCACCGCTGCTGGTGCGCTACTCCCATGAGCTTCGCCCTTACGCTCTGTCGCTGCTCTTTTCTGTATGGGCGCTCGACGCTGGCGAGCGCTGGCTGGAGCGCGGAGCAGATCGTTTTCCGGTCGAACTGGCCTGCGCCGCCGGACTCGCGGCGATGACGCACTACCTGGCGGTCGCGCTCTGGCTGCCGGTGGCGGCCGCCTGGTTCGAGGCGCGCAGCGCGGGTCGCGTGGCGCCCCTCGGCGTGCGGCTGCCGGCGGCCATGGGGCTCGCGCTCCTGCCGCTCGCCGCGTGGTTCGCACTCCTCGCCGCCTACGGCGGTCCGCGGCAATCGATCCGCACCGCCCAATGGGATTGGGCGTTGGTGGAGCGGCGCTTCGACGATCTTCTTTTCCGTGGCTCCGTGGATCAACCGGTCATCGCCGGCGGCGCGATGCTGATGGCGCTCCTCACTGTCGTGGGGTTCGGCGTGCTGGCGCGGCGGTACGGTGGCCTCACCGTCTTTTCCGGCCTCTTCGCCGGCACGGTGGCGGTGGAGGTCGCGCTGCTCACAATGGGTCGCTTCAGCAACGTGCGGTACAACCAGTTCGGCCTGCTCTTCCTGCTGACCGCGATCGCCGCCGGCATCGTGGCCTGTGCGCGACTGCTCGGCGCCTTCAACCGGAGTTCCGGTTTCGCCACGGCAACGCTCCTCGGCGGCGCCGTCGTGGCAACCTTCCTCACTGGCCTCGTCGCCTATTCGGAGCATGGCCGGCCCGACTGGCCTTCGGTGTCTCGCGCGGTCGTGGCGCTGCGCGGTCCGGATGCCTACGTCGTCACCACGAACCAGTGGGCGCAGATTTCACTCGGCTACTATCTCGAGCGCTATCGGGTCTTGCGCGAGCCGCCACGTCGCATCGTGACGGTGCTGGGCGATCGGGGACGCGTGCTCGAAGAGATCGCGGGCCAGCCGCAAGGCTGTGTTCTGGTGCTCGATGCGGGATTCCAGATGCCAGAAGGGCTTCTCGAGGGCCTGCGCCCGCGGCACCCGATCGTTTCCCTGCCGGACACGAACCGGGCGCGTCTCTTCCAGTTCGCCAGCGGCAAGACTCCCCGCCAGGCCTGCTTTCCTCCGCCGGAGTTCCGGCTCGAACCGTCTCCCGGCTACGGCAGCCTCCTGCCGTGGCTCGCAGGCCGAGGGGCAGCGCGAAGTGGCCGCGATCGAGAACTGGCTCGCGGCTCACTTCCGGACCGCCTGAAGCAAGGCGCCGGGCCGGCGTAGGGTCAGTCTGTCAGCGCCGCGGCGTCGGCGAAGCTCCGGGGCGAAAGTCCGGAGGCGCGGGCGAAGCCGGAGATCAGGCGGCCGCCGGCGAGACGCAGGCGGTGGAAGACGAAGTCGCCCAGTCCGACCGTCATCGCTGCGCTCGGGAACGACTCGACCCAGGCGGCCGAGATCGCCTCGCGCTCCGGCGCGGATACCGCCTCGACCTCGCCTTCGAGCACCACGCGCTGCGACTGCAGCGCGTCGACGTCCGGCGCGAGGGGCAGGTGGATCGCCGCCGAGAACGGCGCGCCGGGGGCGAGGCCGCGGCTGTGGCGGGCAAGTGCCGAGGCGTGAACGAGCAGGCTGGCGAGATCCGGCTCGGCGCGGAAAGGCAGAACGCCGGCCACCGG
Source organism: Thermoanaerobaculia bacterium (assembly GCA_039932055.1). Lineage (GTDB taxonomy): Bacteria > Acidobacteriota > Thermoanaerobaculia > Multivoradales > JAGPDF01 > JAGPDF01. The sequence continues at coordinate 24,339 of JBDTQT010000021.1, read as the reverse complement.
CACGCCGTCGACGACGACGGCCAGGGTCAGGATGCGCTCTTCGGTCAACAGTCGGCGGAGCAGCTTCAGTTCGGATGATTCCATGGGGTCTCCTTCGACGCAGCTCTAGGATGCCACGACTCCCGCCGTTCAGCGCGGGTCGAGCTTCGCGGCGTGCCGGACAAGCACCAGAATCGCCCAGCCCAGGGCGCCGAGGAAGGCCAGGAGAAGGGCACGCGGCAGGAGGGCCGCGCGCTCGCCGGCGTCGCCGACGCGGAGCAGAACGGGCCCCGGAAGCGCTGCTGCTGCGAGGCGCTTGACGGCAGGCGCGACGGACTCTTCCGGCGCCGGCAGGATGGGAAGGCGGGCAACCAGCCAGACGCCGAGGAGCACTGCGTTGACGCGTGGATGGTTCCAGGCCGGGTCGTGCTGCAGGGCGAGGCTCATCCCCGTGGGCGGAACTCCGGCCAGGTTGGCGACGTCGGCGAGCGCTGTCTGGGGGATGGCGGTGCCCAGAGTGTTGACCACCAGGCCGCAGACCACTGCAGCGAGAATCCAGCGACGGTGGCCGCCGCGTCGCGCACGCTCAGCGCGCGACAGCGCTAGCGCCAGGAGCGCCGGTGTCAGTGCGGCGAGCAGGGGACGGGGCCCCCAGGAGGCGTCGCTCCAGCTTTCGAGGCCGGCGAACGGCACGATCAGGCTGGCGGCGGCGAAGAGCGCGAAGCGGCCCGCTCGGCGATCGGTGACCGCGCCGCGAAAGGCGCGCCAGAGTCCGATGAGGACCAGCGGTGCGAAGAGCACGAGGCCTTTGTTGAGCGACAGGAGGAAGCCGTGGACGTGGACCAGCCACTCGACCGGGGAGGCCGCGAAGGCGATCGTCCCGCCGTCGAGCGCCAGCACCCGCCCCGCTGAGAGCGCCGCGAGGACCCCGGCTGCAGCGAAAAACCCGGGCTTGGGATCGACTCGGCGCTCCGTGCCGCGGCGCTCGGCGGCGCACCAGGCGAGCCAGAGGAGCAGCGGCACCAGTAGCAGGCTGCTCGTCTCGAGGACGAGGATGCCGGCTGTGGCCAGCAGCAGCCCCAGGTCGCGCGCCGGCGAGCGCAGACGGGTCGGTCCGATGGCGAGGAAGCCCGCCGCGAAGAGGAGGAGCGGCAGGGCGAGCGCGCGCTCGACAAAGGCGTAGGGCAGCAGCGGGGTCGTGAAGATCGCCGCCAGGGCGATCGCCAGGCCGCGGCGCCGCTGGCCGGACGAGCGCGCCACCCAGAGAGCGAGGAGCGTCCCGAGTGCCGCCGCCGCGGCTTGCGCCAGCAGTCCCGGCGGCCGCTGACCGACCGGACTGCCCGAAGCGAGCACCAGCCAGAGACCGCCGAAGAGCGCGGTGGTCCAGGCCCATTCCGAGCTCCGCAGCCAGGTGACGAGAGCGGTCATGATGCGGTGGAATCTACCCGGATTCGGCGCCGGTTGGGAGGCGCTCGATGACGACCAGCGTCAGGTCGTCGGCCAGCGGCTCGGCGGCGATATGGCTGTCGAAGGCGGCGAGGACCTGTTCGTGTGTCCGGCGCGCTTCGCCGCCGCTCGCCAGGGCGGCGCGCAGGCGATCGAATCCGAAGGCCTGACCGCCGCGGTCGACGCCCTCGAAGAGGCCGTCGGAGAACAGCAGCAGGAGGTCGCCGGGCTCGAGGCGAAGTCGGCCGTTCGCCGGCTTCACCGTCTCGCGCATGCCGAGCGGGAAGGAACCGAGGGCGGGTTCCTCGATCGCGCCCGAAGCGCGACGGAGCAGCGGGAAAGGGTGCCCGGCGCAGACGTAGTCGATCTGGCCGGTCGCCGGATCGAGCAGAGCGTAGAAGAGGGTCAGGAAAGAGCGCCGACCGCCGGTGCGCCAGATGGCGCGATGGAGCAACGCCGAGACGGCGACCGGCGAGGGGTCGAGCTCGAGCGCGATGTGCAGGGTCGCGTTGGCAATCGCCATGAGCAGCCCTGCCGCCATGCCGTGGCCGCTGGCGTCCGCGACGACGATGGCCAGCCGGCCGTCCGCGAGGCGGTGGAACTGGTAGTAGTCGCCGCCGATGTCGTTGGCGGTGCGCGAGGAGTGGGCGAAGGCGTAGCCAGGCAGGTCTGGGCTCGTCTTGGGAAGAAGGTCGCGCTGCAGCTGGCGCGCGATCTGGATCTCGTCGCGCACCAGGACGCGGTCGACCATCTCGAAGGCGAGCAGCAGGAGGAGGGCGACGATGGCGACCAGGAAGAAGAACGGCGAGCCGCCGAGGCTCTGGTGGTGCTCTCCTTCCACCCAGGTGAGCTGCGGGTCGACGATCCCGGCTACGGCGGCGATGATCGCGACGCCAAACAGCAGTCGGCGGCGCGGCGAGAGCTTCTCGGAGAGGCTCAGGAAGAGGAGCTTGGCGGCGAGGAAGAAGCGCTTCATCCCGGAGACGCTGGCGACCTGTGCCTCGCGGTCGCGCATCAGCACCGAGTAGGCGCCCTTGGCGTCGCGGTCGAAGAGCCGGCGGAGCTCCTCGCCGGAGAGTCCCTGGGTGTAGTCGACGACAAAAGCTCCAGTGCGCTCGAACAGCGACGGCTTTCTCGCCTGCTTCTGTTTTCGCCTCACAGTTCCATCTTACGTCTCGCGGGCGCGAGTGTTGCCGGGGATTGCCGGAGATAGGCGGAGATCGCCGGAGGTCGGACCTTGGAGGTCCGATAAGCTTGCGGTCTACCGAAGGGAGCACCATGCTTCGACGCAGTCTTTCGCTCGCCGCCTTGCTGCTCGCCGGCGGCTCCTTGCAGGTCTCGGCCGCCGGCCTGACATCGCTCGAGCTGCTCGGCCAAAGCGCGATCCCCGGCACGACGCAGATCGACGGTGTCCCGCTGGGAGGGCTCTCCGGGCTGACCTTCGACCCGCGGACCGGGCGCTACCTCGCGCTTTCCGACGATCGCAGCGAAAACGGCCTGGCGCGCTTCTATCGTCTGAAGGTCGATCTTCCCGCCGCTGGATCCGCTGCCACGGCGCCCGTGGTCACCGTCGAGGCTGCAGTCACGCTGGTCGGTCCAGGCGGCGCGCCCTTCGGCCGGCGCAGCCTCGATCCGGAGGGCATCGCCATCGGCGGAGTCGGCGGGTCCGCCCAGCAGCGGCTCTACATCTCTTCGGAGGGCGAGGCCAGGGTCGGGCAGGCGCCGTTCGTCGACGAGTTCGACCTCGCGGGCCGCTTCGTGCGCGAACTGCCGCTGCCGGGGCGCTACCGGCCGGCGGTCGGCGCCGCCGTGGGAGTGCGCAACAATCTCGGCTTCGAAGCGTTGAGCCTCACCCCCGACGGGCGCTACCTGCTGGCCGGCACCGAGAACGGCCTCGCCCAGGAGAGTCCGGCGGCGGCCCCCGGCGTCTCCAGCCGGACGCGCCTGCTGCGCTGGGACCTCGAGCGCGGAGGAGCCCCGGACGAGTTTCTTTACGTCGTTGAGGCGGTCAGCGTGACGCCGCCATCGCCTTCGGACTTCATCGTGAACGGCCTGGTCGAGGCGATTGCGCTCGACCGCGATGAACTGTTGACGCTCGAGCGGCAATGGGTACCTGGCGTCGGGATCGAGATGAAGCTCTTCGCGGTCGCGCTCGCCGGAGTGCCGAACGTCGCCACGGTCGACCCGCCAGCGAGTCTGTCGCTGGCGACGGCGAACAAGACGTTGCTGCTCAACTTCGCCGATCTCGGCCTGCCGCTCGACAATTTCGAGGGCATGACGCTCGGCCCGCCGCTCGCTGACGGCCGGCGGCCGCTCATTATCGTCAGTGACGACAACTTCAATCCCGATATCCAGAAGACCCTCGTCCTGGCGTTCGCGGCCGGCTTCGAGCCGCTCGCGATCGCCGCAGTGCAGGGCAGTGCTCACCGCTCGCCGCTCGCCGGCCGCTGGGTCGCCGGGATCGAGGGCGTAGTGACGGCGACGGAAGACAGCCCCCGCGCCAAAGGTTTCTGGATGGAGAGCGCGACGCCGGATGCCGATGCGGCGACCTCCGAGGGGATCTACGTCGCCTGGGAAGGGGCCTTCACGCTTCATCCGGGAGATCGTGTGCGGGTCGGCGGGCGTGTCGAAGAGGTCGCCAACCCGGCCTCCGCTCTGCCGGTGACGACGCTGCGCCTCGTCGCGCTGGAGCCGTTGCCGGCTGCAGGTGCCGCCCTGCCGCCGCCAGTGCGATTGATCGCCGAGCGCCGGATTCCCTTGCAGGTCGACGACGACGGCCTGACGAAGTTCGAGCCCGGAAGCGATACCATCGACTTCTGGGAGAGCCTCGAAGGGATGCGGGTGACGGTGCCGCCCGGGACGATCGTCGGCGCGACGCGCACCTTCGGCGATGTCGTCTTGCTGGCCGATGGCGCCGACACGGCCGGTGCCGTGCGAACTCCGGTCGGTGGAGTGCGCCAGCCGGCGCCGGGACAGGTCTTCGAACGCATCTTCCTCAGCCGCCGGTTGAGCGGCACGATGCCCGACTTCCAGGTCGGCGACCGGATCGCAACGCCGCAGGTCGGCATCGTCGACTACGCCTTCTCGAACTATCGCGTTCAGCTCCTCGCGGCGCCGCCCGTCGAACCGGACGCGTCGACGCGGCCGGCCTGTGGCGAGCGCACCCGACTCTCCGCGGAGAAGGGAAAGCTCACCGTCGCCTCCTTCAATGCCGAGAACCTGTCGATTGCCAGGGACGCGGCGCGGATACCGGGTCTGGGACGGGCGATCGCCGAGGCCCTCGCGGCGCCAGCGATCGTCGCCCTCGACGAGATCCAGGACGACAGCGGCCCCGCCGACGACGGTGTGGTGACGGCGCAGGCGACCCTGGCCGCGCTGGTCGAGGCGATCGCCGCGGCTGGCGGCCCGCACTATCGGCCGGTGGTGATCGATCCCGAGAACGATCGCGACGGCGGCCAGCCGGGTGGCAACATCCGCGTCGCCCTGCTCTTCGATCCGGCACGCGTCGAACTGGTCGAGCGCGGCGCGGCGCGCGCCAACGACCCGGTGGAAATCGTCGGCCGGGGCGGCACGATGGGGCTCTCGCTTTCTCCCGGCAGGCTCGCGCCGACTTCGAGCGCCTTCGATCTGCGTGCTGGCGAGGGGGTTCGCAAGTCTCTCGTCGCCCAGTTCCGGGCCGGCGGCCACTCGCTGTTCGTGGTCGCCAACCATTGGACCTCGAAGTGGGACGACGATCGCGCCTTCGGCCTCCGTCAGCCGCCGCGGACCCCGACCGCCGCCAGGCGCCTCGCCCAGGCGAAGGTGGTGCGGGAGTTCGTCGACCGCCTGCTCGGCGGGGACCCGCAAGCGCGGATCGTCGTCCTGGGGGATCTGAACGAATCCGAGAAGTCCGACGGCGTCGCCGCCCTCGGCGCGCCGCCGATGACGAATCTCGCGCTCGCCGTGCCAGAAGCTGACCGCTACAGCTACATCTTCGAAGGCGGGTCCGAAGTCATCGACCACATCGTCGTCAGCCCGGCGCTGGCGAATGGGGCCGAGATCGACTTCGTCCATCTCAACTCGAACTGCCCCGATTCCCTGCGGTTGAGCGACCACGATCCGGTGGTGGCGCGGATCCGCATCCGTTGACCGCCGCGCGCCCGGCGGCTGGTATTGTCGTCCGCCCATGAACGAGCCGGAGATTCCGGCGCGCGCCGAACGGCGCCGCCTGCCATTGCACACCCGGATGCTGATCGGTTTCACGATCGGCATCGTCGCCGGCCTGGTCGCTCACCGTTATCTCGCCGGCGATCCGCGGCTGGTCTGGTTCCTCTCCCATGTCTCACAGCCGGTGGGGAAGGTCTTCCTGCGCCTGCTCTTCATGCTGGTCGTGCCGCTCATCTTCTCGGCGCTGGTGCTCGGAATTACCGGGCTCGGCGACTTGAAGAGCCTCGGGCGGATCGGCTTGAAGACCTTGGCCTACACCGTCGTCGTCTCGTCGATCGCGGTGCTCCTGGGCCTCGTCCTGGTCAACGTCCTCAAGCCCGGCGAAGGACTCTCCGACGAGACGCGCGCGCGCATGATGGCGGGGGCCGCCGAACGCTCGGCGGTGCTGGCCAAGGCAGCGGCGCCGAAATCAGGAATCGACCTGGTGACCGAGATCGTGCCGGCGAATCCGCTCAAGGCGGCGGTGGACGGCGATCTCCTCGCCTGGATGTTCTTCGCCCTGCTCTTCGGCATCGGTCTCTCGCTCACCCGCACCGAGGCCGCGCGCCGCCTCGAGGAGATGATCGAAGGGCTCTACGACGTCACCATGCGGCTCATCGGCGTCGTCATCGGTTTGGCTCCGATAGGAGTCGCGGCGCTGCTGTTCTCGATCACTGCCGACCTCGGACTCGAAATCGTCGTGCAGCTGGCGCGGTATGTCGGTGTCGTGGTGCTGGCGCTCGCCATTCATCAGTTCGTCGTCTACTCGGCGGCGGTGAAATTTCTCGGCGGCATGAGCCCGCGCTTCTTCTTCGCCGGCATCCAGGAGGCGATGATCACGGCGTTCTCGACCGCCTCGTCGAACGCCACTCTGCCGACGGCGCTGCGCGTCGCCGAGGAGAAGCTCAAGCTGCCGTCGCACGTCAGCCGTTTCGTTCTCACTCTCGGCTCGACGGCGAACCAGAACGGCACGGCGCTGTTCGAGGGGGTGACCGTCCTCTTCCTGGCGCAGTTCTACGGCGTTCACCTGGCGCTCTCGCAACAGGTGGTCGTGCTGTTCATCTGCATCCTCGGCGGCATCGGCACGGCGGGCGTGCCGGCGGGCTCGATCCCGGTGGTGGCGATGATCCTCGGCCAGGTGAACGTGCCGGTCGAAGGAATCGGCATCATTCTCGGCGTCGACCGCTTTCTCGACATGTGCCGCACGACGCTGAATGTTTCGGGAGATCTCGCCGCCGCCGTCGTCGTCTCGCGCGGCGAGACGCGAGCGGCGCCGTTGCCTCCTGGCGCGCCGCCAGAGCTGTCCTCCTGACCCGGTTCCAGAATCCGGCGGAAATGTCACCGCCGCGCGACTGACTTCGAAACCGGCGGTCGATTAGCCTTTCGGGCAGGATGTCGATCCGCCTCGAACAGCTCACCAAGCGCTACGACGGCCGCGCAGTGGTTTCGAACGTCTCCCTCGAGGTGGCGACCGGCGAGCTTTGCGTGCTCCTGGGTCCTTCGGGGAGCGGCAAGAGCACGATTCTCCGTCTCGTCGCGGGCCTGGCGCCGTGCGACGGCGGGCGGATCCTCCTCGACGGCCGGGACCTCGCTCCGGTTCCGGCGCGCGAGCGCGGTCTGGGCTTCGTCTTCCAGAACTACGCCCTGTTTCGCCATCAGAGCGTGGCCGAGAACGTCGAGTTCGCGCTCCGCGTGCGTGGCGACAGCACGGCGAGCCGCCGATTGCGGCGCGATGAGCTACTCGAACTGGTCGGGCTCGCCGGACTCGGCCAGCGCCTGCCGGCGCAGCTCTCGGGTGGCCAGCAGCAGCGCGTCGCTCTGGCGCGGGCGCTGGCTCATCAGCCGAAGGTGCTGCTGCTCGACGAGCCGTTCGGGGCGCTCGACGCCCGCATCCGCCTCGAGCTCCGGCGCTCGCTGGCGCGCATCCAGCGCGAGCTCGCCGTCACCACGCTTTTCGTCACCCATGACCAGGAGGAGGCGTTCGAGCTCGCCGACCGCCTGGCGGTGATGTCGCAGGGTCGCCTGATCGAGGACGGCCCGCCGCGCGAGCTCTACCTCCGGCCGCAGACCGAGTTCGCCGCCACCTTTCTCGGCGGAGCGAATCTGCTCGTCGGCAGGAGCGACGAGCACGGCATCCGTTTCGGCGCTGTCGCGTTGCCGCTCAAGGGGGGGATCGCCGCGGAGGGTCCGGACCGGCGCGTGCAGCTCCTGGTCCGGCCCGAGGACGTCGAGCTCGCGGCGCCGGGTGAAGAACTCGCTTCGACACCGCTCGGCACCGCGGTGGTCGACGAGGTGTCGTTCGTCGGACCTCAGGAGCGCCTGCGCCTGAAGCTGCCGACACCACCCGGAGTCCGGGTCATCCACCCACTGCGGCGCTTCGGCGAGGCGGACCTGCCGGTCGAAGCGGTGCGCTCGCAGCACGACGCCCGCCGTCTTCGGCTGCAGCCAGGCGATCACGTCCGCGTCGGGATCCGTCGTTTTCACGTTTTGCTGCATCCAGGCCTCTCCCTCCTGCTCGGCGAAGCGGAAGGACCGGCGAAGGCGGCAGCTCACCTCGCGGCGACGGAGATCGCCCGCCTCGCGCAGGCGCGGCTTCAGAGCAGCAGCCTCGAGGCGACCTTCGCGGGCCGCGCGGCCGAGAAGGGTGTCGAACAGCCCGACCTGCTGGTCACCGGAGCGCGCGCCGGCGCCGTGGCGGCGCTCTCCGAGAAGATGCTCAAGGCCAGCCCGGCGAATCTGCTCCTGGTTCGTGGCGCGACGCCGATGCCCCCTGCCCGCTTTCTGATCTCCGTCGCAGTCGGCGAGCCGGGAAAGGAGGACGTGGCCTTCGCAGGCAGGCTGGCTCGCCATCTGGGCGCGTCGGCGAGCGTCCTCTCGGTTCTCACTCTCGATGCTGGAGAGAGTGAGGTCCGTGCTGCAGAGCGGTTTCTCGAAGCCTGCCGTCGCACGCTCGTCGCTCTCGGCGTTCCTGCCGAGACTGAAGTGGCGCGGGGAGAGCTCGGCGCGGCAATCGGACGACGGATCGACGACCGGCGCGACCTCCTGGTGCTCGGTGCGCCCCCGCGAGACGAGGCCGGCGACTTCTTCTGGGGCCGCAAGCTGCGCTCTGTCCTCGACTCGGGAGACGCGACTCCGGTCCTGGTCGTGCGCTCGGCCCGCGGCCAGGGGTTGGAGCCGGCCGGAGACGTCGAATGAGAGTCACGATAAGGACGGCCCTGGTCTGTGGCCTCTGTTGCGCCTCTTGCCTCCAGGCGCAGCAGGCTCCCACGGTCGAGGAGCTCGATCAGCGCGTGCGCCTTCTCGAACGCAAACTCGAGATCGAGGCCGAGAAGAACGAAGCGCTGGCGAAGAGCCAGGGGCAAGCCGTCGCCAGCAAGGATGGCTTCGAGGTCAAGTCCGCCGACGGCGCCTTCCGCCTCAAGCTGCGCGGCTACCTGCAGGTCGACGGCCGCTTCTTCCTCGACGACGCGAAGCTTCCCACCACCGACTCCTGGGTGATCCGGCGAGTGCGGCCGGTCATCGAGGGGACGCTGTTCCAGTTCGTCGACTGGAAGATCACGCCGGAATTCGGCGGTGGCACGACGGCGCTCTACGACGCCTACCTCGAAGCGCGTTTCTCCAGGGTGGCGCGGTTGCGGGTCGGGAAATTCAAGCCGCCGGTGGGGCTCGAGCGCCTGCAGTCGGCGACCGATCTGCTGTTCGTCGAACGGGCCTTTCCCACCGGGCTCGTGCCGAGCCGCGACATCGGAGTGCAGCTGGGCGGCGAGCTCGCCGCCGGCAAGCTCGAGGTTCAGGCCGGACTCTTCAACGGCGTGGTCGACGGCGGTCTCGCCGACCAGGACAGCGCCGACGGAAAGGAGTATGCCGCGCGTTTTCTCTGGAAGCCTTTCCAGTCCGCTGCTGGTTCCGACGCTCCCGTGCCGGCAGTCGATCTGGCGCTCGGCCTGGCGGCGACGCGCAGCGACGAAGCGGGTTCGCTGACCGCGACCGGGCTGCCGTCGCTGCGCATTCCGGGTTCGTCGAACTTCTTCGCTTACCGTGCCGATGCGACGGCCGCGGGGACGGTGCTCGCCGACGGCACGCGCGAGCGCCTCTCGCCGCAGGCCTGGCTCTACGTCGGACGGTTCGGCGCGCTGGCCGAGTGGGTGTCGAGCACGACCGCCGTGCGCCGCGACAGCACCGTCGCCGACCTCGAGAACGAGGCCTGGCAGCTGCAGCTGTCATGGGTACTCACCGGCGAATCCAACTCGTACAAAGGGGTCACACCGCGCCAGCCGTTCTCGCCGCAAGGCGGAGGAGCGGGAGCCTGGATCGTCGCCGTGCGGGCGAGCGGTTTCGCGGCCGACCCAGACACCTTCCCGCTCTTCGCAGATCCGTCCCGGTCCGTGCGCAAGGCGACACTCTACGGTGCGGCGCTCTCCTGGAACGTGCTGCGCGGCCTGCGCTGGATACTCGACTACGAAACCGTGAAGTACGACGGGGGAGCGGCGGCGGGCAGCGACCGTCCGGACGAGAGAGCCTTCTTCACGCGCTTCCAGGTTGCATTCTGATGTTTCCCGCCGCCAGGAGAAGGACGAGTATGCGAACGACAGGACGAACCACCCATGGAATCACCGCGACGCTCTGCGCCCTTCTGACCGGCGTGCTGTACTCCGCGGCCGCGCCGGCCGCCGCCAAACCGGTGACGCTGCTCAACGTCTCGTACGACCCGACCCGCGAGCTCTACTCCGAGGTCAACGCGGCGTTCGCCGCGCAGTGGAAGAGCCAGACCGGACAGGAGGTGACGATCCAGCAGTCGCACGGTGGCTCCGGCAAGCAGGCGCGATCGGTGATCGACGGGCTCGAGGCTGACGTCGTGACGCTCGCGCTCGCCGGCGACATCGATGCGATCGCGCGCACCGGTTTGCTCGCGCCGGCGTGGCAGAAGCGCCTGCCGCACAACAGCACGCCCTACACTTCGGTGATTGTCCTTCTGGTGCGCAAGGGCAATCCCAAGGCGATCCGCGATTGGCAGGACCTTGCCCGGCCCGGCGTCTCGGTCATCACGCCGAATCCGAAAACCTCCGGCGGCGCACGCTGGAACTACCTCGCAGCCTGGGGATCGGTACTCAAGAGGGGCGGCGACGAAGCCCAGGCACGGAACCTGCTGGGACGAATCTTCCGCAATGTGCCGGTGCTCGACACCGGCGCCCGCGGCTCGACGGTGACCTTCGTCGAGCGCGGTATCGGGGATGTCTTGATTGCCTGGGAGAACGAAGCCCTGCTCTCGCTCAAGGAGTTCGGGGCGGACAGATTCGAGATCGTCGCTCCGGCGCGCTCGATCCTCGCCGAGCCACCGGTAGCGGTCGTCGACAAGGTGGTCGACCGCCGCGGGACCCGCAAGTTGGCGGAGGCCTATCTCACATTTCTCTACTCACCGGAGGGCCAGGCGATCGCGGCGCGGAACTTCTACCGGCCGCGCGATGCTTCGGCCCTGACTGCGGCGAAAGTCCAGTTCCCGGCGATCGAACTGTTCACCATCGACGAGCTTTTCGGTGGCTGGAAGTCGGCCCAGGAGAAGCACTTTGCCGAAGGCCGCGAGTTCGACCGTTTGCCGAGATGAGAGGCCTGCAGCGGACATGACTCTTTGGCACGAGCGACAGGAGCGCGGCCCACTGCCCGGATTCGGCCTGGCGGGCGGGACGACGATGCTCTACCTCGGGCTGCTCGTCATGGTGCCGCTCGCCGCGCTGGTCTTCAAGGCGGCGGAGCTGTCGTGGAGCGACTTCGTTCGTCTGGTCTTCTCGGAGCGGGCGCTGGCCTCCTACCGCCTGACCTTCGGCGCCGCTGCCGCGGCGGCGCTGGTCAATCTCGTTTTCGGCAGCATCGCCGCCTGGGTCCTCGAGCGCTACCGCTTCCCCGGACGGCGCCTGGTCGATGCGCTCATCGACCTGCCGTTTGCCCTGCCCACCGCGGTTGCCGGCATCGCTCTCGCTGCGGCGTTCGCGCCCAACGGCTGGCTCGGCAGCCGCCTCGAGCCGCTCGGCCTCAAGGTGGCTTATACGCCACTCGGTGTCGGCGTCGCGCTCACCTTCATCGGCCTGCCGTTCGTCGTCCGTACGCTGCAGCCGGTGCTGCGCGACCTCGAGCCGGCGCTCGAGGAGGCCGCGGCATCACTCGGCGCGACCCGCCTGCAGACGATTCTGCGGGTCGTTCTGCCCGAGGTCCTGCCGGCCGCGGCGACCGGCTTCGTCCTCGCCCTGGCGCGCGCGCTCGGCGAGTACGGCTCGGTGATCTTCATCGCCGGCAATCTGCCGATGAAGTCGGAGATCACCGCTCTGCTGATCATGGTGCGGCTGGAGGAGTACGACTACGCCGGCGCGACGGCGATCGCCGCGGTCTTCCTCCTGGCGTCCTTTCTCCTGCTTCTCGCGGTCAACCGGCTCTCGCGGTCGAGCCGGCGCGCGCCACGCGACACGGCGAACCGCAGGGAGCGCGGCCGGTGATGCCGCGCCAGCAGCGATTCCACGATCCGCGGGCCGACCCGGTCTGGCTACGCTGGCTGCTCATCGGTCTCACCGCCGCCTTCCTGGCGCTCTTCCTGCTGGTACCGCTGGCGGTGGTCTTTACCCAGGCCTTCGCCAAGGGATCGCAGCTCTACCTCGCGGCGATTCGCGATCCCATGGCTCTCGCCGCGGTGAAACTCACGCTCGTCGTCGCGGCGATCGTCGTGCCGGTGAATACACTGTTCGGTATCGCCGCGGCCTGGTGGCTGGCGCACTTCCGCTTCCGCGGCAAGGGACTCGTGGTTACCCTCCTCGACCTGCCGTTCGCGGTCTCGCCGGTCATCGCCGGGATGGTCTTCGTGCTCCTCTTCGGGGCTCAGGGCCTCCTCGGTCCCTGGCTGGCGGAGCGCGATGTCAAGGTTCTCTTCTCTCTCCCCGGGATCGTCCTGGCGACGCTGTTCGTCACCGCACCGTTCGTCGCGCGTCAGCTTCTGCCTCTCCTCGAGGCACGCGGCAGCGGCGAGGAGGAGGCCGCTTTGACCCTCGGGGCGTCGGGCTGGCAGCTGCTGCGCTGGATCACCTTGCCGAAGATGGTCTGGGGATTGCTCTACGGCGTGATCCTCACCAACGCCCGAGCGATGGGGGAGTTCGGCGCAGTCTCAGTGATCTCGGGTCACATCCGCGGCCGCACCAACACCATTCCCCTGCACGTCGAGATCCTCTACAACGAGTACCAGTTCGCCGCGGCGTTCGCGGTGGCTTCGCTCCTGACCCTCCTGGCGCTCGTCACCCTGCTCGCGCAGGCGCTCCTGCGTCGCAGGCTCGGGGGCGGCTCCGCGCACTAGGCCCGTGCGGTAACCTCCACTCGATGCGGCACTGGAGCTTCCGCGGTCTGCTGATGCTGGTGACGGTCGGGCTCGTCCTCGCGACTGTCGTCGCGCTCGAGCTCTCGACCTATGCCCAGCTGCGCCGCCTGAGCCGGGAAGAGGCGCGGGCGCGTGCAGCGAGGGAGGTGGCGCGGGTCCTCGAGCGCTTCGATGGCCGGATGCCGCCGGCCTCACCCGCCGCGCTGCAGGCCGAGATTGCGGACTGGAGCGCGGTCGCCACCCGATCGCCGTTGATGGTTCGCTTCATCCTTCCGCCGGAGGCCGAGCTCCGCTTCGCCGACGAGCGCGCCGGTCACTGGCGTGCGGCGTTCGCGGGTGAGGCGATGGACGCCATCCTTGCCCGCAGCGGCGACGCGCTGGCGGCGGCGCCGTTGCGCGCTGCGGGCGGCGAGGTCCTGGGGGTCGTCGAGGTGACGATCCCCGCCACGGACGTCGTGCAACCGCTACGACGGTTCCTGGCGCGCACCGTTCGCACCGCCGCGATCGTCATCGGAGTGGCGATCCTGCTCTCGATTCTGCTCGGCAGCAGGCTGGCGCGGCCGGTCGCCGACCTGGCGCGGCGGGCCGCGGCGATGGGGGAGGGCGACCTCGCCTCGCCGCTGCCCCTCGCCGGCGGACGCGAGGTGCGAGCGCTCTCCTCGACGCTCGAAGAGATGCGGCGGAACTTCGTCGGCGCCGAGGCCGAGCTCGAAAAGAAGCGCGACGAGCTCGCTGCCGTGCTGGGAGGGATCGCCGAAGGGGTCTATGCCGTCGACCGCGATCGGCGGGTGCTCTACCTCAACCCGCCGGCGGCGAGGATGCTCGGTATCGCCGCCGAGCAGGCCGTAGGCCGGTTCTGCGGCGATCTGCTGCGGCCGCGCGCCGACGGCGGCGAGCTGCCGTGCGAAGAGCACTGCCCGATCCTCGACGCGCGCTTTCGCGGACCGACCCAGGTCACCGAACGGATCGGTGGCGCGACTGGCGATGGACCCTCCGCCGGCGAGCGCACCGTCGTCCTGCGCAGCTCGCCCCCCTCGGCGGGTATCCAGGTGCAGGTGATGCGCGACGAGAGTGCGGTCGAAGCGGCTCACCGGGCGCGCGATCTCGTCGTCGCCGACCTGGCGCACGAGCTCAAGACGCCGCTCGCCGCCCAGGCGGCCTCGCTCGAGCTCCTGCGCGACCGGCTCGGAGAGGCAGACCCTGAACTGGTCGAGTTGGCGGTGAGCGCCGAGAGCGGCACCCTCCGCCTGCGCCGCCTGATCGAGAATCTGCTCGAGAGCATCCGGATCGAGTCGGGGCAGCTGGCGATTCGCCGGCTCGCGATCGAGCTCGACGAGGTGCTCGAGGAGGCCTGCGAGATGACCCGGCCGCTGCTCGCCCGGCGCCGGCAGACGCTCGAGGTCGAGGTGCCCTTTCCGCTGCCGCCGCTGCACGGCGATCCGCAGCGGCTGGTGCAGGTGTTCGTCAATCTGCTCTCGAACGCCTCGAAGTTCGCCCCCGAGGCGACGACGATCCGGGTCGCAGGCGAAGTGACCGGGGCGGAGATCCGCGTGCGGTTCGAGGACGAGGGCCCCGGCTTTCCGTCCGGAGCGGACCCGGGACGCACCGGAAGGTTCGAGCGCTGGGCAGCGAAAGAGCCGGCGGAGTCGGGCAGCGGTCTCGGTCTGTGGATCGCGCGCTCGATCGTCGAGCGCCATGGTGGCACCCTCACCTTCGATCGCCGCGACCAGCGCACCGGCGTTTCGGTCACGCTGCCGCTGGAGGCCGCCGGATGAAGATCCTCGTCGTCGACGACGACTTCGAGCTGCGCTCGATCGTCGGCTTCGCGCTGCGGCAGGGGGGCTTCCTGGTGGTCGAGGCCGGCGACTTCGGCGCGGCTCTCGCGGCGGTGGAGGCCGAGCAGCCGGCGCTCGTCGTGCTCGACCTCAACCTGCCCGGCGGCGACGGTCTGACGCTTTTGCCCGACCTGCGGAAGCGCACCGCGGCGCCGGTGCTGGTGCTGTCGGTGCGCTCGGCCGAGGAGGACGTTGTACGGGCGCTCGACCTCGGCGCTGACGACTACCTGACCAAGCCGTTCAGTCCACGCACCCTCCTGGCGCGGATTCGCGCGCTGCTGCGGCGGGCGGGTGTCGAGCGCCCGGAGCCGCTCGTCGCCGGCGACCTGGCGCTCGATCTCGAACGCCGCACCGCGCGCCTCGGCGGTGCCCATCCGGTGCACCTCACGCCGCTCGAGCTGCGGCTGCTGCAGCTGCTGGTGGCGTCGTCGGGCGAGACGGTCACCGTCGAGCGTCTGCTGATCCACATCTGGGGAAGCCGCGGCGCCGGCGAGCGCCAGCTCCTCAAGCAGCTGGTGCACCGCCTGCGGCAGAAGATCGAGCCCGAACCGGCGACGCCGCGCTACCTGGTCACCGCCGCCGGCGAGGGTTACCGCTTCGACCCCCTGCCGCGCTGAGCGCCGCCGGCCATGGCCAGCCGGTCGCAGGCGCGGCTTGGCCGCGCCGCGGCCGGCGTGAGAGACTGCGGCCCGACTTTTCCAGCAGCCAGGATTCTCCAAGGAGGCCCGAGTGTTTGCCGACCTGATGCGCAAGAAGAGCCTGGACGAGATCCTGGCCGCACCCGAGGAGGGCCACGGCCAGGGTCTGAAGCGGAACCTCTCGGCCTTCAGCCTGACGATGCTCGGCATCGGCGCGGTGATCGGTGCCGGCATCTTCTCTTCGGTGGGGACCGCGGCGGCCGGTGGCGCCGATCACCTGGGCGCCGGGCCGGCCTTGATGCTGTCGTTCGTGATGACCGCGATCGCCTGCGGCTTCGCTGCGCTCTGTTACGCCGAGCTCTCGGCCATGGTGCCGATCTCGGGTTCGGCCTACACCTACTCCTATGCCACGCTGGGCGAGCTCGTCGCCTGGATCATCGGCTGGGACCTGATCATCGAGTACGCCGTGGGCAATATCGCGGTGGCGATCTCCTGGTCGGGTTACTTCCAGGAGCTCCTGCGCGGATTCGGCATGGAGTGGCCGGTCTGGCTCGGCATCGACTACCGTACCGCCGCGCAGGCTTCGGCGAGCGTTGCTGCCGCGGTCGCCGCCGGCAAGGATCCGCTGGCCGAGGTCGGCCCCGCCGCCGTGCGCTCGGCGCAGGCGCTCGTCGACGCGCCGCACGTCGGCTCGGTGGCGATGGTCTTCAACCTGCCGGCTTTCCTGATCGTCATGCTGATCACGGTGATTCTGGTGCGCGGAATCCGCGAGAGCGCCAACTTCAACAGCTGGATGGTTGGGCTGAAGCTCGCCATCATCGCCTTCTTTCTCGGCATGGGCGCCTTCTACGTCAAGCCGGAGAACTGGCATCCGTTCGCGCCCAACGGCTTCCACGGCATCGCCGGGGCGGCGGCGATCATCTTTTTCGCCTACATCGGCTTCGACGCCGTCTCGACCGCCTCCGAGGAGAGCATCAACCCGCAGCGGGACATGCCCATCGCCATTCTCGGCAGCCTCGCGATCTGCACAGTGATCTACATCGCGGTGGCGGCCGTGCTGACCGGGATGGTGCCATGGAACCAGCTCGGCACCGCTGAGCCGCTCGCGACGGCCTTCTCCAGCCTCGGGATGAACTGGCCGGCGCTGGTGATCTCGCTCGGAGCGGTCTTCGCCACGACGTCGGTGCTGCTCGTCTTCCAGTTCGGCCAGCCGCGCATCTTCTTTTCAATGGGCCGCGACGGACTACTGCCGGCATGGGCGGCGAAGGTGCATCCGAAGTACCACACTCCGTACATCACGACCTGGATGACCGGCATTTTCGTCGCCGTCCTCGCCGGCCTCGCCAACATCGACGAGATCGTCCAGCTCACCAACATCGGCACCCTCTTCGCCTTCGTCCTCGTCTGCATCGGAGTGAGCGTCCTGCGCGTCAAGGATCCCGGGCGACACCGGCCGTTCCGCGTCCCTGGCGGCTCCTTCCTCGTCCCGACGCTCGGAGCGCTCTGCTGCATCTTCCTCATGATCTACCTGCCGCCCGCCTCCTGGTGGCGGTTCATCGGCTGGCTGGTCCTCGGTGCCGGGATCTACGCCGCCTACGGCTACAGCTCGAGCGTCCTCGGCCGCAAGGCCGGCCGCCCCGCGACGCGCCCGGCGTTCATGACCTGGATGGCCTATGGCTTCGCTCTCGCCGGCACCGGCCTCTTCATCATTCCGCACGACGCCGGTCTCGGGCAGCTCATCGCCGAGGCGAGCGATTCCGCCAATCTCGACCATACGCGGGCGCTCATCGGGCTGATCCTCATCGTCGTCGGCGTGGCAGCCGTGGTCGTCGGCGCCGTGCAAGGCCGCAAGCGCCTCTCCTGAGCGGGGCCGCCGGAGTATTCGGGTGCAGCCAGCGATGACGAGCGGCACTCCGGCTCCAGAGCGCCGTTTCTGGGAGATGACCGGCTACCAGTGGGCGGTGCTCTTCGCCGCCTGGTTGGGCTGGGGCTTCGACGTCTTCGACGGCCTGCTGTTCAACTTCGTCGCACCCAACTGCGTGCCGACGCTGCTCGGCCTCACCATCGGTTCGCCCGAGGCGCGGGCGGCGACGCTGCGCTGGACCGGCGCCTACAGCTCGCTGCTGCTCGTCGGCTGGGCCGCCGGCGGCATCCTCTTCGGGCGGCTGGCCGACCGCATCGGCCGGACGCGCACCCTCACCCTCACCATGCTGCTCTACGCCGGCGGAACGGCGCTCTGCGCCTTCGCTCCCAATCTCTGGGTGCTCGGTCTCTTCCGCCTGATCTCGGCGCTCGGCATCGGCGGCGAGTGGGCGGCGGGGGCGGCGATGGTGGCGGAGGTCGTGCCGGAGAAGCGCCGGGTCGAGGCGGGCGCGCTGCTCTACACCTCGGCGCCGGTGGGCCTGGCTCTCGCGAGCTTCGTGAACTCGTTCGTCGCCGGCAACCTCTTCGCCGGCCGTCCGGAGCTCTCCTGGCGGATCGTCTTTCTCGCCGGCCTCGTGCCGGCGGCGGTGGCACTCCTGGTGCGCCGCTTCGTGCGCGAGCCCGAGCGCTGGGTGGCGACGGCCGCGGGGGCGCGGCGGGCCCGTTTCTCCGAGCTCTTCGATCCGGCGCACCGGCGGCGCACGATCTCCGGCTTCGTCATGGCGCTGGTCGCGCTCCTCACCTGGTGGAGCTGCAACGTGTTCATCCCGGTGGTCGCTTCGGGTCTCGCGCAGAGCGCCGCGGCGGCGCGCGGCCTCGAACGTGAAGCGATGCTGGCACTTTCCGAGGCCTGGAAGTCGCGGGCGGTCACCTACTTCAACTGGGGAGGTCTGCTGGGCACGCTGCTCACCGTACCAGCGGCGAAGCTCCTCGGCCGGCGGGTCATGTTCGGGATCTACTACCTGCTCTCGGCCGCCGCCATCTTCGCCACATTCGGGCTCGACCTCGTGCCCGAGATCCGCCTGACGCTCTACTTCTGGATTGGCCTGACCGTTTTCGGCGTCTTCGGCAGCTTCACCTATTACTTGCCGGAGCTCTTTCCCACCCGCCTGCGGGCGAGCGGCGCCGGCTTCTGCTACAACGCCGGCCGCATCCTCGCGGCGCTGGGGCCATTCTGGGTCGGCAGCGTCGCGGCGCGCGGCGCCGAGAGCACGATGAACGCCCTCTTCGCCGTCGGCTTCGTCCCTCTCGCCGGGTTGCTGCTTCTGCCCTGGGTCGTCGAGACCCGCGGCAGGCCGCTCGAAGACTGACGCCAGCCGCAGGGCGGCTGGAGAGTTGTATTTTCTACTCAGGCCGCCGGGCAGGTGGAGGGTAGAAAGCGCTCTGTCCAGACGGCGATTCGCGTTCTAACTTAGCTTCTCTTACAGAAGTGAACCGTGGGAACGACGACCGTTCCCGCCTGCAGCCGCGATTCCTGCGGCGGCGATCCGCCAGAGGGGGAATATGCCGCACTCGGAATGTACAAGTGCAGCCAGCCGCATTGCAGCGCTGGCGCCCGCACCGGTTTTCGGCGCAAAGTCACACGCCGGCGCGGGTGCCGTCGCCGAATTCGTTGTCGATACGCTCGGTGTCGGCGCGATCGACGACTTCGCAGCGCCGCTCGGAGTCTCGCGCCCGGGCAGGTCGCCGCGGCTGGCTGTGGCCTCGAGTGCGCTTGCTCTTGCCCCTCGCCACTCGCCCGATCGGCGACTCGGGGAGCTCCGGTTCGGCGCGATGATCGGCGCCTCGCCAGCCATGGAGAGGATCTTCGGACAGATTGCCCGGGTGGCGCCGACCGAGGCCACCGTGCTGATCCTCGGCGAGAGCGGCACCGGCAAGGAGCTGGTCGCGGAGGCCGTGCATCGACTCAGCGGACGCAGCGCAAGAGAGATGATCGCGATCAACTGCGGCGCGATCTCGGCAAACCTCATCGAGAGCGAGCTCTTCGGCCACGAACGCGGGAGCTTTACTGGCGCCGATCGAATTCATCGCGGACACTTCGAACGCGCCGACGGCGCGACTCTCTTCCTGGACGAGATCTCCGAGATGCCGAAAGAGCTCCAGGTAAAGTTGCTCCGGGTGCTCGAGTCGGGGACCTTTACGCGAGTTGGCGGCGACCGGTCGATTCAGGTGAACGTGCGCATCATCGCGGCGGCGAAGGCCGACCTCGAGCGCGCCGCTTCCGAGGGGCGGTTCCGGTCCGACCTGCTCTACCGTCTCAAGGTCATTCCGATCCTACTGCCGCCTCTGCACGAGCGCTCGAGCGACCTGGCGCTGCTTGCCAACCACTTCGTCGCCGCCCTGAATCTGGCGGGAGGTACCGACAAGCGTCTGACGCCGGGAGCGCTCGACGAACTCGAGGCGCACACCTGGCCGGGAAACGTCCGCGAGCTCAAGCATGCTCTGGAGCGCGCCTACATCCTCTCCGAGCAGGAGATCGGTCGGGAGTTCCTGTCTGGCCAGGGCGGCGAGAGATCGGCGCTGGCGCAATCCGCGAGCTCCGCGGCTCGCAGTTTCGCCATCGCACCGGGGATGGCTCTGGCCGATGCCGAACGCCAGTTCATTCTGGCGACGCTGGAGCTCGTTGGGGGAAGCAAGACGAAGGCCGCGGAGGTCCTGCAGATCAGCACCAAGACGCTCTACGCCCGCCTGCGCGAGTATCGGGCCTCCGGCCACTGGACTCGGTTGCAGGAGGATGCGGGGCCAGCGAGCGCGTTCGGCAGTTGATTCGTGGAGTGGAGCCGGCGAATCGCTACTCGCCGCTGGCCGGCATGCGGTGGCCGACAGGCCGGGTCGCGGCCCGCCAGACAATCGCGGCGAAGAGCGGCGAGAAGTCCTCGCCGCTCGACAGTCGCGGCAGCTCGTAGTCGACGAAGGCGCGGAACGGCTCCGGGCCGACGACCGCGTAGATCGCGCCGCGGAAGATGAGGCCGAATGCGGCCGGCGACAGGACATCGCGCCAGCGCCGCGGCGAGCCAAGGCCCGGCGCCCAGCCCGCGCAAGCCAACGAACAGTGCCAGTGCCGCTGCGCCGCAGGCAACGAGTGCTACCGCGATGCGTTCGACCTTCGGGTTCACCGGCGGGACTATGGGGGAGTCGCCGGTTTCCTGCGACTTCGCCCTTCCCCCGGGACGGCTCGGGAGCTTCGGTGCGCCGGCGGCTCGACGACCTCGCCGTGCAGGGGGCCGACGGCTCCGAAGCGCCCGCCTTCCTGGTCGGGTCGCCGGGCCCGCCGGCGGTCGAGGATGCCACGGATCTCGTCGCGGGTCGCGCAGCGCAGGACGCGGGCCGCGAGAGCCGTCGCGCGGCGGGAGTCGACGAGGCGTATCTCGTGGCGGAGCTCGCCGATCTGACGTGGCGCGACGCTGAAGGTGCGTAGACCGAGCCCGACGAGCAGCTCGGTGTAGTAGGGGTCGCCGGCCATCTCGCCGCAGATGGCGACGTCCTTCCCCGCCTGCCCGGCGGCGCGCGCGACGCTGCGGATGGCGCGCAGCACGGCGGGGTGGAGCATTCGATAGTAGCTGCTCATGGCGGCATCGTCGCGATCGGCGGCGAGGAGGTACTGGGCGAGGTCGTTGGTACCGAGGCTGAGAAAATCGACCTCACGCGCCAAGTCGCGCGCCACGAGGACGGCGCTCGGCACTTCGATCATCGCGCCGAGGCGGAGACGCTCGGCGACGGCCCGGCCCTCGGCGCGCAGTGCGCGGGTCTCCTCGTCGAGGACGAGGCGCACCGCGCGCACCTCCTCCAGGCCGCCGACCATCGGCAGCAGCACCGCAACCGGATGTGCGGCGCTGACCCTGAGAATGGCGCGCAGCTGCGTGCGCAACACCTCGGGGTGCGCGAGCAGTAGCCGGATCCCGCGCAGCCCGAGCGCCGGATTGACGACCTCGGGCAGAGGGAAGTACTCGAGCGTCTTGTCGGCGCCGAGGTCGAGGAGCCGGAAGACGATCGGCCTGGGGTGGAGGCGCTCGGCGATACCCTCGAGCACGGCGGCCTGCTCCGCTTCGGTCGGAAAGCTGCCGCGGATATCGAAAGCGAACTCGGTCCGGTAGAGACCGATCGACGCCGCATTCCAGCGCAGCGCCGCCGCCGTGTCGGCCGCCTTGCCGAGGTTTGCCGCGAGATGGAGCGCGACGCCGTCCCGGGTGGCGGAGGGCAGGTCGACCTCATGCGCCAGGAGCTCGTCGTGGGCGCGCAGGTCCGCCTCGAGGCGCTCGTACTCGGCGCGCACGGTCGCGCTGGGGTGGACGAAGACGATGCCGGCGACCGCGTCGATCAACAGCGGACTTCCGGGCTCGATCGTGCGCAGGGCGTTGGCGATGCCGCCCAGCGCGGGGATCCCGGCCGAGCGCAGCAGGATGGCCGCGTGCGAGGCCTTGGCGCCGAATTCCGTCACCACGCCCAGGATCCGGTCGAGTGGGAGGGTCGCGATGAGAGACGGACTAAGTTCGGCGGCGACCAGGATGCTCCCCGGCGGGATCTCGAGGTCGTGGGTGCCGCCGCCGAGCACGACCATGACGCGATGGCCGATGTCGCGGATGTCGGCGCTGCGCTCGCGGAGGTAAGGGTCCGCTGCCGCGCCCAGCACTGTGCTCAGCTCGTCGATGACCTCCTGCGCCGCGGTTTCCGCCGGGTGGCCGGTCTCACGGATACGACGCACGACCCGATCGACGAAGGCCGGATCGCGGAGAAAGAGCTGTTGCGCTTCGAGGATGCCGCCAGCGACCGCGGTGAGGGGTCCAGTCAGAGCGGCGCGCAACCGGGCGAGCTCGGCCTCGGAACGCTCGCAGGCCTGGCGGAAGCGCAGAACCTCGTCCTCCGCCCCGCGTCCCTCCTGGGAACCGGCCGGCGCGGGCTCGCCCGCTCCGCGTCCGAGGAGGAAGGCCGCTCCCTCGCAGATCCCGGACGAGAGTACGACGCCCTTGAACATGCCGGGCCGGCTCATCGCCTGACCCTACGCCGCCCTGGGAAGGCGTCTGCGAGCTCCCGGGCAGTATTGACAGTTGAAGTGGAGGAGAAGGCTTTGTGCCCCTCCTCGAAGACCGAATGAGATCTTGAGAGGGACAGCGGTGTCGCCCTTGCCGGGAGCTTCATTCGGTCGCCGATACAGACAAATCGGCTGCCTGCCAGCAGAGTCTGCGCCATCGGCCGTCGCGGAAGCGATGTCCGGGATGTCGAACGGTGGGCATTGAAGGACTCCTAGTGTACTATGTCCACGGTTGTCTCGCAGTGGGGGTAGAGAGGTCGAGATGAAGCTGCTGGTGAAGGATGCGGCACGGCTCCTGGATGTTTCCGAGAAGACCATCTACCGCTGGATCAAGCAGGGCTCCATCCCGGCCTACCGGCTCAACGAACAGTACCGCTTCAACCGTGCCGAGCTGCTCGAATGGGCGACCGCGCGCCGGATCTCGATTTCGCCCGAGATCTTTCGTGAAGAGGAGTCCGAAGCGGCGTCGCTTCCCGACTTCACGGAAGCGCTCCAGGCCGGCGGGATCCACTACCGCATCGGGGGCACCGACAAGGCGACCGTTCTGCATCACGTCGTCGAGACGCTGCGCTTGCCGCCCGAGGTCGACCGGGAGTTTCTCTTCGAGGTTCTGCTGGCACGCGAGGCGTTGGGCTCGACCGCGATCGGTGACGGCATCGCCATTCCGCACGTCCGCAACCCGGTGATCCTGCACCTCGAGCGTCCACTGATCATGCTCTGCTTCCTCGAGCGTCCAGTCGACTTCGGGGCTCTCGACGGCTTGCCGGTCAACACTCTCTTCACCCTGATCAGCCCGACGGTTCGCGCCCACCTTCACCTGCTATCGCGGCTCAGCTTCGCGCTGCGCGATCGCGACTTCAAGGAAGCGGTCTTGCGGCAACTGGCGCGTGAGGAGATCATGGTGGCGGCGGAGCATGCGGATCCCACCCGGAGGGTAGCGGTGTCTGCGAGTCGATGAGCGACTTACCCGGAGCCTCGGGGCAGCTCGCAGCGCTCTACCTGTTGATCGGCGCGGGCACTCTGTTCGCGCTCAGCGGTGTTCCCGGCCTCCTGCTCGACCGCCACTCGCTCTGGGGTCAACGGCTGGCAACCGTGTTCTGCGGGCTCGGCAGCCTGGCCGGTCTGGCAGGCGCCCTGTGGCAGCTCCTGGCGATCCCAGCCAGCGGTCTCGACCTCCCCTCGCCGTTTCCCGGCCTGCGCACCGCGCTTGCCGTCGACGCGCTTTCGGCCTGGTTCGTGGTCCCGGTCTTGCTCGTCGGCGGGCTGGGTTCGCTCTACGCCACCGCCTACTGGCCGGCTCGGCGTCATCCTCACAACGGCCGGCGTCTGCGCCTTTGTTACGGGTTGCTCGTCGCGAGCCTGGTATTCATCCTCCTGGCGCGCGATGGGACCTCCTTCCTGATCGCCTGGGAGGTCATGGCGCTGACCAACTTCTTCCTGGTGACGATCGAAGAAAACGACCTCGAGGTGCGCCGCGCCGGCTGGCTCTACCTGCTCTACAGTCACGTCACGATCCTCGGCCTGTTTGCCTTCTTCCTGCTGCAGCTTCAGCTCACCGGCGTCCTCGGATTCGGGCGCATTGCGGCGGCAGCATCGCCGGGCGTGCGCACCGCAATCTTCCTGCTGGCCCTGGTGGCGTTCGGCATCAAGGCGGGGGTGATGCCCTTGCACTCCTGGCTGCCGTCGGCGCACGCTTCGGCGCCGAGCCACGTCTCGGCGGTGATGTCCGGCGTGGTGATCAAGATGGGCGTCTACGGGCTGGTACGGACGACCGGGCTGTTCGACGACCTGCCGCTCGCCTGGGGTGCCACCATGCTCGTGCTGGGAGCCGTCGCCGCCTTCTTTGGCGTGGTCTTCGCCCTCAGCCAGCACGACCTGAAACGTCTGCTCGCCTACCACAGCATCGAGAACATCGGGATCATTCTGTTGGGCCTGGGCCTGGCGATGGTGGGG
>JBDTQT010000020.1:0-28468 GCA_039932055.1 Thermoanaerobaculia bacterium | reverse complement strand
GCAATTTTTCGATCATCGCGCACATCGACCACGGCAAGTCGACGCTCGCCGACCGCATCCTCGAGCGCACCGGCGCGGTGACGCAGCGCGAGATGCATGCCCAACTACTCGACGACATGGACCTCGAGCGCGAGCGCGGCATCACCATCAAGGCGCGCGCCGTGCGGCTCGACTACAAGGCCAAGGACGGCGAGACCTACGTCTTCAACCTGATCGACACCCCCGGACACGTCGACTTCTCCTACGAGGTGTCCCGTTCGCTCGCCGCCTGCGAAGGGGCGCTCCTCATCGTCGACGCGGCGCAGGGAGTCGAGGCCCAGACCCTCGCCAACGCCTACCTCGCGGTCAACGGCGGCCTCGAGCTCCTGCCGGTGATCAACAAGATCGACCTGCCCTCGGCCGACATCGACCGGGCGAAAGAGCAGATCGAGCAGGTCATCGGCATCGACGCCGCGAACGCGGTCCTCACCTCGGCCAAGACCGGAATCGGCATTGACGACCTCCTCGAGCGCATCGTCACCGACATTCCCCATCCGATCGGCGATCCGGACGCCCCTTTGAAGGCGCTGCTGTTCGACTCCTGGTACGACACCTACCGCGGTGTCGCCTGTTTCATCCGGGTGATCGACGGCACGCTGAAGCGCGGCGACAAGATCAAGTTCGTCGCCGCCGGGAGGGTTTACACGGTCGAGGAGCTCGGCACCTATCACCCCAAGCCGCGTGAGGTGCAGGAGCTTTCGGTCGGCGAGGTCGGCTACGTCTACGCCAACATCCGCGACCTGATCCAGGCCAAGATCGGCGACACCGTCACCCATCCCGACCGCCCGACGCTCGACCCCTGCCCGGGTTTCATGGAAGTGAAGCCGATGGTCTTCGCCGGCCTCTTCCCGGTGGTTTCCGAAGACTACGAAGACCTGCGCGACGCGGTCGACAAGCTCCGTCTGAACGACGCCTCGTTCACCTTCGAGCCCGAGAGCTCGACGGCGCTGGGTTTCGGCTTTCGCTGCGGCTTCCTCGGCCTCCTGCACATGGAGATCATCCAGGAGCGCCTCGAGCGCGAGTTCAACCTGGCTCTCATCACCACCGCGCCGGGCGTGCGCTACCGCGTCAACATCTCGAACGGCACCCGGATCGAGATTTCGAGTCCGGCGCAGCTGCCGGATCTGTCGCGCGTCGAGTCGATCGAGGAGCCGTACATCAAGTCGACGATGGTCACCCGCGACGAGTACGTCGGCGGCATCCTCGCCCTGTCGCAGGACCGGCGCGGCATCCAGCGCAGCCTCCAGTACGTCTCCTCGGACCGCGTCCTGATCGAGTACGACTTCCCGCTCGCCGAGGTCATCCACGACTTCTACGACAAGCTGAAGTCGGTCTCGCGCGGCTACGCCTCGTTCGACTACGAGCTCGCCGACTACCGCGAGGGCGACGTCGTCAAGCTCGACGTGCTGATCAATGGCGAACCAGTCGACGCGCTGTCGATCATGGTGCACCGGCTGAAGGCGCACCCCAAGGGCAAGGCCCTGGTCGACAAGATGAAAGAGCTCATCCCGCGCCAGCTCTTCGAGGTCATCCTGCAGGCGGCGATCGGTTCGAAGATCGTCGCGCGCTCGACGGTCAAGGCATTGCGCAAGGACGTTCTCGCCAAGTGCTACGGCGGCGACATCAGCCGTAAACGCAAGCTCCTCGAGAAGCAGAAAGAGGGCAAGAAGCGGATGAAATCGGTCGGCAACGTCGAGATCCCGCAGGAGGCCTTCCTGGCGGTCCTCAAAGTCGAGGACTGACGGCGCGAGAAGCTCGCGAACGGTCGCCAGGCGGGAGTAGAATCGGACGATGCCGCGGCGCGAGATAACAGTGCGGAAGTTTGCTCTCGGCGACCCGGCGATCGAAGTCGCGGACCGGGAGTTCTGGGCCGCCCTCACCGGCGAGGAGCGACTCGCGCTGACCTGGGATCTTGTCTGCCAGCACCTGGCCTGGACCCGTCCGAATGAACCTGAACCGCGACTTCAGCGATCTGTTTGCCGCATTGAACGCTGAAGGGGTGCGCTACCTCCTCGTCGGGGGGTATGCGTTCTCTTTCCACGCCGTTCCGCGATACACCAAGGACCTCGATGTGTGGGTCGAAGCGACGCCGGAGATGGCTCCGCGCACCCTGCGAGCACTCCTCGCATTCGGCGTTCCCGCCGAGATTGTCGAGGAGTCCGACTTTGCGCAGCCGTTGATCACCGCGCAGTTCGGAGTACCCCCCAACCGTATCGATATCCTCACGGCGATTTCGGGGGTGGAGTTCGCGGATGCCTGGATGCGGCGCGCCGCGAGTGCGTATGGCGGGGTACCGATCTGGGTCATCGGGCGCGAGGATCTCAAACAGAACAAGCGCGCGAGTGGTCGCAAGCAGGATCTTCTGGACGTCGAGAAGCTGGACGAGAAGTGAGTTGCTGTCGCTCGGCGCGAATCGCGGCCGACAGGCTGAAGGTGACACCGGAGACAAGACGATGACTGCAGAGACGCCGGCAGCCGCCGTGAAGCGGGCCGCAGAGGTCGAGAAGAAGTCCGTGGCCGCCGGCACGGCGACCGAGATGCAGGTGCTGGTCGGCCCGGGAGACGGAGCGCCGAACTTCGCCCTGCGGCGCTTCATCATGGGCGCGGGCGGCGGCATGCCGCGCCACACCAATCTCGTCGAGCACGAGCAGTACGTCCTCGCCGGTCGGGCGCGGATGACGGTCGGCGACCAGGTGCACGAGGTCGCCGCCGGCAACACGCTCTACATTCCGGCCGGCATGCCGCACTCCTACACCGTGCTCGAGGCGCCGTTCGAGTTCCTCTGCGTCGTGCCCAACAGTCCGGACCGGATCGACATCCTCGAACCGACCTGTTGAAGCTCGCCGCGCTCGTCCCGCTGCTGGCGGTCGCCGGCTGGACCGTCGCCTGCCGCGCGCCGGCGCCGGTGCCGGCGGAGCGTATCGAGCTCGCAGCGTTCGCCGCCGCCCTCCGGACGACGGTCGAGCATGGCGTCGTCGACCCCGGCGAACCGACCGCACGCGCGGCGCTCGGCGAGGGGTGGGGCGCGCCCGAGGAGGGCGATGGCAGGCGTTTCGCCTGGGGGGTGGGACCGCAGTCGCGTTTCACCTTCGAGCTCGTCGCCGCGCGCGCCCTAGAGCTGCGGCTGCGCGGCTGGTCGTTCCCGTTCGGCGACGGGGGCGACCAACGCGTCGCGGTGCGGGTGAACGGTGAACCGGTCGGCGAGGCGGTCGTCGGCCCGGCCCCGAGCGAGCTGCGCTTTGCCGTCGCCGCCGGCCTCGTGATGGCGGGCGAGAACGTCGTCGAGCTGCGCTATGCGCGCTGGAACGTCCGGGCAGGCGAACAACCCCTGGCCGCGGCCTGGGACCGCGTGCGCGTCGTCGCGGTCGACAGGGGCGGGCGGCGGAGCCCGGAGACGCCGGGATCTCCCCGCATCGACGCCGCCGCCGGGACCATCGCGTTGCCGGCGGGCACGGCGCTCGATGCGGCTCTCGAGCTCCCGGCCGGGAGCCGCCTCGCGTGGGAGGGACTCGAACGCACCGGCGACGCCCGGCTGACGCTCGCGGTCGCGTCCGGGGACGAGCCGGAGCGGCGGAGCGCCTGGAGCGGCGGCAGCGGCGAAGCGCTGCTCGTCGACCCGGCCCGCCCGGCGGGGTTCGCTTCGTTCGCCCTGCGCGTCGCGGGGACGAACGGGGCCGTCGTGCTGCGCGGTGTGCACCTGCTGCGGCCGGAGGAGGCTGCGCCCCCGCCGCCCGTCGCCACGCTTGCGCCAGCCCCACCTCCGACGCCGGCGGCCGCGGTTGCCGGGAAGCGCCCGAACCTCATCATCTACCTCGTCGATACTCTGCGCGCCGACCATCTCGGCTGCTACGGCTACCCGCGGCCGACTTCACCGCGGATCGATCGCTTCGCTGCCGAAGCGGTCCTCTTCGAGAACGGCCGGGCGCAGAGCTCGTGGACGAAGCCGGCCGTCGCCGCGGTGCTGACCGGGCTCTATCCGGTCGCCCACGGCGCCGAGCTGCGTGCGGAGCGTATCCACGAGAGCGTCGAGACGCTCGCCGAGCGTCTGCAGGCAGCGGGTTACGAGACCGCGCTCTTCACCACCAATGCCAACGTCAGCGCGCACTTCGGTTTCGCCCAGGGATGGGACAGTTTCCGCTTCCTGACACGCCGCGAGGGGAAGAAGCGCAAGCACTACACCGCCGCCGAGATGAACGTCGAGATCTTCGCCTGGCTCGCGGAGCGCGAGCGCCGCCATCCGGCGCGGCCGCTGTTCCTCTTCGTCCACACCCTCGATCCGCACGATCCTTACCGCCCGAGCGAGGAGTTCCGCCGCCGCTTCGCGCCCGGGGTCGATGTCGAAGCCGCCTGCTGCAAGCGCTCGAACGAGCTCGCCGCACTCTCCGGCGCCCTCGCCTCTAGCCAGGCGGCGGACGCCATGGCGCTCTACGACGGCGAGATCGCGCAGAACGACGCCGCCTTCGGCGTCTTCCTCGACGAGCTCGAGCGCCGCGGCCTGGCTGCGGCGAGCGCGGTCCTGTTCACCGCCGACCATGGCGAGGAGTTCTTCGACCACGGCGGCTGGAAGCACGGCTTCACGCTCTACGAAGAGATGCTGCACATTCCGTTCGTCCTGCGGCTGCCGGCGGGTCGCGGCGCCGGCCGGACGATCGCGACGGCGGTCGACCAGGTCGACATCGCGCCGACGCTGCTCGCACTCGCCGGCGGCCGCCCGGGGCCCGACCTTCCCGGTCGGGATCTGCGCGCTCTGATCGACGACGCAGCGGAGCCGCCGCCGGCCTTTCCGACGAGAGTCTCCTTCGCCTGGCTGGCGCGCCCGGGCGCACGCACGGTCTCCGAGGTCGCGGGGGCGTGGAAGCTCGTCCGGCACAACGGTCCGGGGTTGCTCCAGGAACCGCGGCGTACGCTCTTCGACCTGGGAGCGGATCCCCGCGAGCAGCGCAACCTCTACGATCCGGCGCGCCGCCCGCCCGCCCGCGCGCGCTGGCTCGAGGGAGCTCTCGCGGCGGCGCTCGCGGCTCACGGCGGCGGCCTCCCGGCGGAAGAGGCGGAGATCGATCCGGAGCTCGAGAAGAGCCTGCGCGCGCTCGGTTACTTCTGAGCGTTCGCCTGTCGCCGGCGGCCCGCCACCTCAGCCCTTGACGGTGAAGCCGCGCGCCGCGAGCAGCGGGCGCAGCGCTTCGCGGCGATCGCCCTGGATCTCGACGCAACCCTCGCCGACCGTGCCCCCCGTGCCGCAGGCGCGTTTCAAGTGGCCGGCGAGCTCGCGCAGGAAGTCGCTGTTGCGCGGCAGCCCGTCGATGACCGTGACGCTCTTGCCGCCGCGACCCGACTTCTCGAGCCGGAGCTTGGCGACGATTTTCTCGGGCACCGGCTGTTCGAGATTCGCGGCGCAGCGGCAGTCCGCCTTCGGCCAGCCGCAGCGCGGGCAGACGGTGCCGGAGTCGGTGGCGTAGACGAGTCTGCCGGCGGGCGCACGGCTCATGGGGCGAGCGGTCTCTCGGTCGGTCGTCAGTTCTTCAGATACTGAGCGAGGAAGGCGGTGGTCTTCCCCCAGGCGTCCTCAGCGGGACCGGCGAGGTAGCGACTGCCGGTCGGATTGGCGAAGGCGTGGTCGGCCTCCGGGTAGACGACGATGGTGGCGTTCTTGCCCAGCTTCGCGAGCTCGTGCTCCATCGCGCGGACACCGTCGACCGGGATGCCCTGGTCCTTGCCGCCGAACAGGCCGAGCAGAGGCGCCTTCAGGGTGGCGAGCACCTTGGGATCGGTCTGTGTCCGCCCGTAGTACATCACCGCCGCCTGGATACCGTCGGGAATGCCGAGCGCGGTTTCGAGCGACCAGCCGCCGCCGAAGCACCAGCCGACGACGCCGACTTTCGTAGCGCTTCCCTCGCGGACGAGAAACGCCTGCGCCTGGCGGAGGTTTTCCATGAGTCGCGCCGGCTTCTCCATGGCGCTCTGCATCGCCGCCATCGCCATTTCGGGGGTGGTCGCCACCTTGCCCTCGTAGAGATCGACCGCGAGCACGAGATAGCCCTCGCCGGCGAAGCGCCGCGCCATGGCGCGGATGTTGTCGTTCAGGCCCCACCACTCCTGGATGACGATGAGCGCGGGCAGCGGCTGGGTCGATGGCTTGGAGAGCACCGGCCGCGTGAGATAACCCTTCACCTGAGTGCCGTCGAGCGTCGCGTAGACGATCTCTTCGGCAGCAACGGTCTGCATCGGCGCGGGTACCGTCGCCGGACTGGCCATGGCGGTGTCGTGCTGATGCTCCTTGGCCATCTTCGCGGCGTAGTCGGCCTTGGCGGCGGCGTCGCTGGCGGCGGTGACGGCGGTGGCCGCGGCCGGGGAATCGGCGGCGGCCTTCGCGGCTGCGTCCTCCTGCCCGCCGGACTGTGCCCGGGCGGCAGACGAAAACGCGACGAGAGCGGCGGCGAGGGTGAGGGCAACGGTGGTGAGGCTGTTCGAACGCATGAGGGAACTCCTTCGCAGTGAAGAGCGAAGACTATCGAAAGCCGTAGAATCCCGTATCGTGAGAGTCCGCACCGCGCTGCTCGCCATGCTCCTGCTCGACCTCGCCGCCGGCGCCACCTGGTACGCCGGCCGCTACGGCCCCGGTCAGGCGGCGGAGCTGCGCCTCTTTCTGCTCTGGGCGCTTCCGGGGCTGGTCTATCTCTGCGGTGTCCTGACCCGCGAGCCGAAGCCGCGCCAGGTTGCCGTGGGCGGCCTGGCGCCGCGACTTCGGCTGCCTGGAATTGCGCTGCCGGCGCTGCCGCCAGTCAAGCCGGTCCTGCCGGTGCCCGTGCCACCGACGGCAGCGGTCGGTGGCCTGTCGCCGGTGCCCGTCGGCGGGGTGCGATGGCCGCGGCTGCTGTGGTGGATCGCGCTCGCCGTCGTCCTCGATCTGGCGCCGCTCGGCATCGGCTTCCAGGCCGGCTGGCTGACCTTCACCTTCGGCGAATCCCAGCTCCTTTCGAGCCGCCTGATGACCGCGCTCTGGGCGTGGCCTCTGCTCATGGCGGTGTCCATCCGCTTTTACGAGAGCACTCTGCGCGGCCGCCTGTTCAGCGGCCTCGCCGAGAGCTGGGGGGCGGCGGGGGCCTGGATGCTCTCCCTGCTGTGCGGCACGGCGCTGGCGCTGCCCGCGATCGCCCCCGGATTCGTCTTCGCGGCGCCGGTCGTCGCCGCGGCGGGGCTCGCCACCGCGCTCGGGCGCGAGATCGGTGCGACGGTTCTCTTCCGCGCCTCCGGACTGGTCGCCGCCGGGATCTTCCGCGGCACGCTGGTCTTCCTCGACTTCTTTCTCGTCGCCGACTGGCTGCATCCGGTCTTCCCGAGCGCCGACTACAGCAGCGGCTCCGGCACCTTTCACCTGCTGCGTGCCGCCTCGCCGCTGGCGGCGGCGCTGCTACTTGCCCGAGCCTTGCCGGCGCGCCGCCTTTTCGAGGGGCCCGCGACAAGCGAAGCCGGAGCCTGAGCCGGCGTCGGCACGGTTCCTGCTCCTCTCCTTTTCGAAGACGTTCAGGCGCCCTACGGGGCCGGCGAAATCCGAGGTCCACCAAATGCCGATGGCAAGCCGTCCAGATCTCCGAGTGCTGTGCGTCAGCCTGGCCCTTCTGGGCGCAGGCGCCGGTCCCGCCGCCCCAGCCCGGGCGCAGGCGCCGGCGGTTGAAGAGGCGCCGTTCTCCGAGCGCGTCGATGTCGAAGTGGTGAGCGTCGACGTCATCGTGACCGACCGCAAACAAGGACGGGTCGTGGACCTCGGAAAGGACGATTTCGAGGTCCTTGTCGACGGCCATGCGGTTGCAATCGACTATTTCGCTGCGCCGCGTCTCGCGCCGGCCTCCAGGGCACTTGCCGGGGAGAGCATTTCCGAGCTGACCGTGGCACCGCGCGCCGCCCCCGCGCCGATTGCGCCGACGAACCTGATCCTCTACGTCGATCAGACGGCGCTCGAGAACCGCGCCCGCCACGAGACCGTCACTGAGCTGCGCGAGTTCCTCGCCGCCCGGCCGGCGGGCGTCGATCGCGTCATGGTGGCGGCGTTCGAACAGGACCTGCGCGTCCTGCTGCAGCCGACCACCGATCCGGTGCGCATCGCGCAGGCGCTCGACGAGCTCGAAAGCCGCCCCTCGCTCGCCAAGCTCACCAGCAGCGAGCGCGCGCAGCTCTACCAGGACATTCGCGCCTTCGGCCGCAACGCCATGCGGGTCAGCGGAGCCTCTGCCGGGCTACGGGCGGCGCGCATCCTGGAAGGCGAGGTCATTCGCCTCGAGAACGAGATCACCCTCTGGGCAGAGCAGGTGCTCGATCGCGAGGCGCGGTCGGTCGAGTCGTTGGAGCGCCTGGTGCGGGCGTTGGCGGCCTCCGAGGGGCGAAAGGCCGTGGTGCTCGCCACGGCGGGGATCCAGGGGTATCCCGCGCGCGGCCTCTTCGCCGCGCTCGACCAGCAGCGCGGGGTGGTGACCTCGAGCGACAGCCAACGGTCGCCGACGCTCGAGCAGCGCGGGCAGGAGACGCTGCGCCAGTTCGAGCAGATGGTGCACGCGGCGCAGAACGCCCGGGTGGCCTTCTACACCGTTTCGCCCCTGGTCCAGACGCCGGCCGAAAACAGCGCCGAGTTCGGCAGCGCGGGGCCGCAGGCCGATCGTCCGCTGCCGCGCGACCTCGGGATGATGGAGGCCTCGTCGAGCATCGCCCGCCTGGCCGGGGCGACCGGCGGCGCCACGCTCAATATCGCGAGCGATCTCGACCGCCGCCTCGAGATGGTCACCGCGGATATCGATGCCACCTACTCGCTCGGATTCTCGACCGGCGCCGAGGCCGGCGACAAGGCGCACAGAATCGATGTACGGGTTCGCCGTCCCGGCGTCGCGGTTCGCCACCGCGAGAGCTTTCAGCGCAGCTCGGCACCCGAGCGCGCGGAGTCGGCGCTCTCCGCCGCGGTGACCTTCGGCCAGGCAGAGAACCCGCTGGAGATCACTCTGCGTCTGGGCGCCGGCAAGTCCGACGGCAAGAAGAAGGGCGGGCAGATCGTGCCGCTCGCGGTCGGCATGCCGCTGCGCTTCCTGTCGCTGGTCCCGGCGGGCGACGTGCGTAGCGGCAAAGTCTCAGTGCGGGTAGCGATCCAGGACGCCCGCGGCCGGCTGCTCGAGAGCGGCGCCGCCGAGGTGCCGATCGTCGTCCCAGAAAACCAGATGGAGAAGGCGATGGTCTCCTCCTGGTACCACCGCGCCGAGATGCGCCTCGCCCCGGGGCCGCAGCGCGTCGCGGTGGTCGTCCTCGACGAGGTCTCGGGCGTGCAGTCGACCGCCTTCGCCGATATCGATATCCCGGCGACGAAGTAACTCAGGCGACGAGCCGGCGGTAGAGCGCCTCGAGGTGCGCGGCCATCCTCGAGGCCGACCACGAGGATCGCCTGCGGAGGTGTCCAGGGCGTTGCGGTGGCGTGACGAAGCGCCGACGCCGGTCCTGGGGAGGGGGGCGCTACTCCTTCTCGATCAGCGCCTCGAAGCGGCCCTTCTCCTGGGCCTTCATGTAGGCGTCGCGCGGCGTGACGATCTTCTTCGCCACGAGGTCGAGCAGGGCATCGTCGAGCTGCTGCATGCCTTCGCTGCGCCCCGACTGCATGAGGTTGACCAGCATCGAGATACTGCTTTCGCGGATGAGGTTGGGCAGCGCCGGCGTCTTGAGCAGGATCTCATGCACGGCGACCCGGCCGTCGCCGGAGGCCTTGGGCAGGAGGAGCTGGGCGACGATCGCCGCCAGCGAGTCGGCGAGTGACAGCCGCGCCTGCGGCTGCTCGTCGGCCGGGAAGACGTCGATCAGGCGGTCGATGGTTTTCGCGGCGCTGTTGGTGTGCAGCGTGCCGAAGACCAGCATCCCCATCTCCGCGGCCTTGAGTGCCAGGGAGATCGTCTCGAGATCGCGCATCTCGCCCACCAGCACGACGTCCGCATCCTGCCGGATGGCGGCGCGCAGGGCCGCGGCAAAGCTCACCGTGTCGCTGCCGACTTCGCGCTGCGAGAAGACCGACTGCCGGCTCTGGTGCACGAACTCGACCGGCTCCTCGATCGTCACGATGTGGCGCGAGAGGTTGCGGTTGATGCGGTCGATGATGGCGGCGAGGGTCGTCGACTTGCCGGAGCCGGTCGGGCCGGTCACCAGCACCAAGCCGCTGTGGAGCTCCGCCAGCCGGCCGAGGACCGGCGGCAGCCCCAGGTCCTCGATCGAGGCGATCGTCTCCGGGATGGTGCGAAAGACGGCCGAGGGGCCGCGCTCCTGGCGCAGGTAGTTGCCGCGGAAGCGCGCCACACCGGGGACGGCGTAGGCGAAGTCGAGGTCGCCCGAGGCGAGAAACTCCTGCCACTGCCCGGCGCTGACGCCTTCGGTGAGGATCTCCGCGAGCGCCTCGGCCGTGAGATCGCCCTCACCCGAAAGCGCCACGAGCGAGCCGTGCAGGCGGACGCGGGGAGCGAAGTCCGAAGCGAGATGGAGGTCGGAGCTCCCGCTCTCGCGGGTGGCGCGCAGCAGCTCGCGGAGGCGACCCATGGGCCCCCCCTTAGGCTCCCTGCCCGGCGCCGGCGGCGGAAGCTGCGGGCGCCGGCGGGGCGCCTGCGCCACCGGGCGCGGCCGGCAGGAGCTTCGCGTCGTCGGCATGCAGCAGCGCTTCGGCGCGCGTCACGACACCGTCGCGAACGAGCTGCGCGAGGGAGGTGTCGAGCAGGCACATCCCCTGCGCCGCGCCGGTCTGTAGCACCGAACGCAACTGAAAGGTCTTCGACTCGCGGATCAGGTTCGCCACCGGCCGCGTCCCGAGGAGGATCTCGAGCGCCGGCACCCGCCCCTGGCCGTCGGCGCGGCGGACGAGGCGCTGCGAGATCACCGCGCGCAGCGACTCCGAGAGCATGGTACGGATCTGTGCCTGCTGGTTCGAAGGGTAGGAGCCGACGATCCGGTCGACGGTGCGGATGGCGCTGCCGGTGTGCAGGGTCGCCAGCACCAGATGGCCGGTCTCGGCGGCGGTGAGCGCCAGCGAGATGGTCTCGAGGTCGCGCAGCTCGCCGATGGCGATGACGTCGGGATCTTCGCGCAGGGCGGCCTTCAAGGCGCGCGCGAAGCTGCGCGTGTCGCGCCCGACCTGGCGCTGGTTGACCACGCAGCGCAGCGGCGTGTGCAGATATTCGATCGGATCCTCGACGGTGACGATGTGATCCTGGCGCTCCTCGTTGATCAGCCGCACGAGCGCAGCGAGGGTCGACGACTTGCCGCAGCCCGCCGGGCCGGTGAGCAGCACCAGCCCCTGGTTGTGGTTGGTGACCTTGGCAAGGGTATTGGGCAGTCCGAGGCTTGCCAGGGTGGGAATCTCGAGCGCGATGGCGCGCAACACGAGGCCGTAGCCGTGCTGATGGCGGTAGGCGTTGCCGCGAAAACGCGCCCGCCCGGCGATCGTCCAGGAGAAGTCGGTCTGGCCTTCGCGGTCGAGGAGCTCGCGCAGGCGCGGCTCGAGCACCTCGGCGACCAGGCGCTCGATCTGGCCGTGCTCGAGCGGGGCGTCGCCGGCGAAGGTGAGTTGGCCGTCGCGACGCATGAGGACGCGTTCGCCGGTGACGATGTGGACATCGCTGGCGCGCTGCGAGACGGCGTATTCGAGAATCCGGTCGATCCGTTTGCCGGCGCGGGTCGAGATCTCTCCCGCCGCGGTCTCTTCGAGGTCGACGGCCGAGCTCGCCGGTTGGGCCGCGATGAGCGGCGCTGCGGCCTGACCGCCCTGCTTGGCGAGCACCTCGCGCTGCACGGCGAGGAGCTTGTCGAGCTGCGCCCGCGTCATCCAGCCGGCGTCGATCCAGAGCTCGCCCAGGGGACGCGGGTCGGCGGTCCGCGCCTGCGTGCGGGTGGTCTCGGCGAGCTGCTCGCTGGTGAGCAGTTTGTAGTGGACCGCCAGGCGGCCGAGCAGGTGCAGGTCGTCGCTCATCTCGTCAGCTCGCGACTCTGAGTTTATCGAACTACGAGGTCGGCTGCGGTCGCCGCGAGCAACCAGAGCGCGAGCACTCCGTTGGCGGTGAAGAAGGCGGCGTTCAGGCGCGAGAGGTCGCCCGGACGGACGATGGTGTGCTGGTAGGCGAGAAGCGCCGCGCAGCCGGCGACGCCGATCCAGTAGGTGACGCCCAGCCCGTCCGGGTAGACCGACGGTAAGGCCGCGAGAAGCGCCAAGGTGATGACGTGGAGCGTCGCCGAGATGGCGAGCGCGGCGACCGTGCCGAAACGCGCCGGAATCGAGGCCAGGCCACGCGCGCGGTCGAAAGTCTCGTCTTGCAGGGCGTAGAGGACGTCGAAGCCGGCGACCCAGCAGACGACGATGCCGGCGAGAACGAACGGCGTCGGGGCGAAGCTGCCGGTGACCGCGATCCAGGCGCCGAGCGGTGCCCCGGCGAGCGCCAACCCGAGGGCGAGATGCGCCGCCCAGGTGAAGCGCTTGGTGTAGCTGTAGCCGAGAAGGATCACGATGGCGACCGGCGAGAGCGCGAGACAGAGCGGATTCAGCCGCCAGGCGGCCAGAATCAGCAGCGCGAGGCTGGCGGCGACGAAGAGGGCGACGAAGCCCGGTGTGACCAGTCCCGCCGGCAGGGCCCGGGTCGCGGTGCGCGGATTCGCGGCGTCGATCTCGCGGTCGACCAGCCGGTTCCACCCCATCGCCGCCGACCGCGCCCCGACCATCGCGATGACGATCCAGAGTACGATCCGCCCTTCCGGCACACCGCCCGCCGCGAGCAGCATCCCCAGCATGGCGAACGGCAGCGCGAACAACGTGTGCTCGAATTTGATCATTTCGAGGACCACGCGAAGCCTGTTCCGGAGTGGCATGGCGCGCAGTTTATGCTGAGCGATGGCCCCTCCCGGGAGCCTACTGCGCTCCTTCCGGTGGTCGCCGTGACACTCCGCCGGATCCCCTGCCGTCGGTTCGCCGCGCTCCGGGCCTGTCGCGGCTCGCTCGCTACTCGTGCCGATCGCAATCAGCGCTGGCTGAGCTATCTTTGAGCCTCCAGCTGGGCGGAGGGGTGGGCGCGATGCATATGAATCTCGAGGCGATCGGGTCGGTCGAAGGCGGGCGCGTGCGCGCGGAGGACGATTTCTGGGGCGATACGGAGGCGACGATCGTCCTCGACGAGCGCTTTCCCGAGGAGGCGCTCGACGGCATCGAGAGCTTCTCCCACGTCGAGGTACTGTTCTACTTCGATCGGGTCGATCCGGCGAAGATCGTCACCGGCACCCGCTCGCCGCGCAACCGCGCTGACCTGCCGCAGGTCGGTATCTTCGCCCAGCGCGGCAGGAACCGCCCGAACCGGATCGGCAGCACCATCTGCCGCATCGTCCGCCGCCAGGGGCGCAGGCTCGTCGTCGCCCAACTCGACACCATCGACGGTACCCCGGTCCTCGACCTCAAGCCGGTGCTGGTCGAATTCCTGCCGCGCGACCCGATCCGCCAGCCTGACTGGACGCACGAGCTGATGCGCGACTACTGGAGCAAGCGGGGCTGATTCGCAGCCGGCGCCAGCACAGATGTGTCCGCGGCGTCAGGGGGTGGCGAACTCCGGCACTCGGGAATTCGAGGTTGGCTCCTAGTGAAGCCTGTCGCCTACCTCGAATTCCCGAGTGCCGGCGCCCGCCAAGGAGTCTGTTCTGGCAACCTATCGGCGAGGCGGATCCCTTAGGCGCCGAGCTTCGCCGTCATCGCCTCGATCGCCGCGCGGGCGGCATCGAGGAGCGCCGCAACATTGCGAATCTCGCCGTTGGCTTCGTCCCAGTGGCGCTGCTCGATCGCCTCGCGGATCGCCGGCAGGGTCTTGACGCCGTAGCCGGTGTACTGGCCCGGGGCGTAGATCTGATGGCGGTACCAGGGGCGGCCGGGGAGGCCGGCGTCGGTGGTCAGGCGGAGCTCGAAGCTGCGCAGGAAGCGGTTGAGCTCGGCGCGCGTCGCGGCGTCGAGTCCGCGCTCCGCGGCGGCGGTGCGTGCTTTCTCGAACGCCGTCGCCGCCTTACCGAACAGCTGCACGGCGTTCTCGAGCGGCGCGAACTCGAGGAACGGCACGCGGTCGAGCGTTCGCGGCGAGACGAAGGTCTGCTGCGGGTCGGCGGCGAGTAGAAGGCTGCCGTCGGCGAGCAGGCGCGCGCGCTCCTCGGACTCCTTGCGCAGCTGGGCGGTGAGCTCCTGCAGCTCGGTCGCGTACTCGGCAATCGCCTCGGCGGTGCGGTCGAGAGTGAAAGGCAACACTTCCGCTTCCGCCAGCCGGAGGGTGAGCCGGCCGTTGACCTCGGCGGCCTTGGCGACATAGTCGAAGCCAGGATCGCCGAAGCGCTCGTAGTGGGCGATCGAGTCGTAGAGCGAGTGGTACTGGCCGTATTGCTCCTCGCCGCCGAACTCGACGTTCAGCGCGGCGATGCCGACGTGCTGCAGGAACGGGGTGAAGTCCGAACCCGAGCCGAGAGCGCCGATGTGCAGGTCTCTTCTGGCGCGCAGCGTCGTACGCTCCTTCTCGTCGCCCTGAGCGATAGCGACGGCGCGTGCACGCTCGAGGACGGAGACGGCACGTTCGGGATCGACTACCGCCCGCCCGACCTCGTTTACCAGTCGCTCCAGCGAGTGCGAGCCGGCGGCCCCGAGAATGCCGCGGCTGACCGAGTCGGTGTTGAGGTAGGCGACCGCTTTTTCGCGCAGCTCCGCGAGGTGTGTCTCGGCCCATTCGGTCGAGCCGAGGAGCCCCGGCTCCTCGCCGTCCCAGGCGG
This sequence comes from Thermoanaerobaculia bacterium, assembly GCA_039932055.1. Taxonomy (GTDB): domain Bacteria; phylum Acidobacteriota; class Thermoanaerobaculia; order Multivoradales; family JAGPDF01; genus JAGPDF01. The sequence continues at coordinate 13,645 of JBDTQT010000020.1, read as the reverse complement.
CGTAGACCAGGGTTCGCCGGGGGCGGAAGCCGCCCTTGGCGAGGGCGCCGATCGCCTTGGCCTCGGCGAGCAGACTGACCATTCCCGAGACCGGATCGGCGGCGCCGTTCACCCAGGCGTCGTGATGGTTGCCGCGCAAGATCCACTCGTCGGGGAGCTCGCCGCCCGGGAGGACCGCGATGACGTCGTGCACCGCCTTCAGCTCCAGTCGAACGCCAGTTTGAGATGGACACGCGCCGGCCCCGGGCCGAAGCGATAGGGAAGTGGCAGGGCGCCGCGCCAGCTCTCCGGTGTCATCGGTCCGGAAAGGGCGCGCAGGAGCGGCTCGGCGTCGCCGTAGGAGATCGGCAGGACGGGAATGCGGGTGAGCGTCTTTGCGTCGGCAAGCGGCAGACGCTTCGCCTCCTTCGTCGCGCCGACGCCAGGGGTCAACGGATCGCCGGAGTACAGCGGCATGTCGGCGACCGACCCGCGCTGCACCGAATCGCGGGAACGCCAGCCGCCCCTGGGCCACGGATCGCCCTGGGTGTAGCCGTCGCCCGACGGGTCGGAGAAGATCAGACAGCCGACCGCACCATGCTCCGCTGCAACCTTGGGTTTGATGCCGCGCCAGGAACCGCCGTAGCGCGCCAGGACGATCTTGCCGTGCACGTCGATGCCGTGCAGGGCGAGCTCCTCGTAGTCGGTCGGCAGGCCGTAGTTCACATAGACCAACTCCGCTTCGACATCGCCGTCGACGGAGTAGATGTTGTAGCCTGGTAACTGTTCCTTTTTCTGCGATGAGGTCGGATCCTCGGCGATCGAGCCTTCGTCCAGGCGGGCGCGAAAGTGCGTCGGAGCGACCATCTCCAGTTCACGCAGCTTCGGGGTCGGAAAGAGGACTTCGAAGCTCTCGATCCGCGCCTCGTAGCCCCAGCTGGCGAAGAGATCTCGCAGCCACTCGGCGTTGGCGCGGCCCCACTCCGAGCCGACGTGATGTGGCCGCGCCGCCAGGTGCTCGAGCCAGGCGCGCAGATCGCTCTTCGAGATGAGCCCGTCGAACGTCTGCTCGCGCGCCAGCTCGGCGTGCGCAGCATCGACGGAGAAGCCCAGGAGCCGGTCCTCGACGGCAGTCGGCGAGGCGTCCGCGGCAGAGAGGCCGCAGGCGACAGCGGCGATGGTGGTGGCGAAGATGGCGGCGGGCAGCGGGACACGGTTCGACATGGACTCCTCCGTGCCCGGAATCATGGCACGAGCTTCGCAATGCCCGAGACCGTCACGCACGAAGGTTCGTCGCCGGCACGAGAGACCCGCGCGCAGGGCTCGCCGCGCACTGGGGCGGTTGCCGCCGCCGGTGCCCCTCGTACAGACTCGTTTAACCGGGAAGGAGACGCAAATTGAGCAAATTGGTTCGAGGTCTCGCCGCAGGCTGGGGCGCGAAGAAGCTGACCGGCGGCTGCGGCTGCGGTGCCGTGCTGGTTTTCATCCTGTTGTATTGGCTTCTGGGTCACTCCGGAATCGGTCTCTTCCAGTAGCGGCTCCGCTTCCCAGGCCGCCCGGGCCGCCGCTCTACGGCTTGGATGCCGGCGGCGGCAGATCGCGGGCCGGACAGATCGATTCGAAGCCCTGGTTGTGCGAACCGTCGCAGAACGGCTTCGCCTGCGAGCGGCCGCAACGGCAAAGCGAGATGACCGTGCGCCCGCCCAGACCGAAGGGGCGACCCTCCTGGTCGACGACCTCGATGTCCGTGCCTTCGACTTTCAACGAGCCATTGTTGCGAACCGTGATTTTCATGGGTGCTCCCTTTGGAGAGGCGAAACTCGGCAGCTAGTCTACCTGCCGCCCCACTCCGACTCTTCCCCCCCCGTTCGGATGGCAGAACCTGGGCGCACGCCGTACGTAGAATGCCCCAAGGAGATCTCTATGCGTTCATCATTCGCTTTGCTGGCAGTTTTTGTCCTCGCCTCCCCCGTCTTCGCCGCCGCCCCCAAGGTGGCCGGCGATGCCCCGTTCGGAACCAATCTCAATATCGAGGACATCGACCTCTCGGTCCAGCGCTCGCTCGACCGGACGGCCGATCCCTGCGCCGACTTCTATCGCTTCGCCTGCGGCGGCTGGCTCGACTCGGTCGAGCTGCCGGCCGACGAGCGCGCCTGGGTGCGCTCGTTCTCGGTCATCCATGAGCGCAACCGCGAGCTCCTGAAGGGGCTGATCGAGGACGCGGCGAAGAACCCCGAAGGCAGCGCCGAGCGCCAGAAGGTCGGCGACTTCTACGGCGCCTGCATGGACGAGGCGGCGGTCGAGGCCGCCGGGCTCGCCCCGGTCCAGCCCTGGCTGGCGAAGATCGATGCCGCCGCCGACCGCAACGCCCTCTTCGTGCTCTCGGGCGAGATCCAGCGCCTGCAGGCGGCGCCGTTCTTCAACGCCGAGGTCTTCGCCGACCTGAAAGACCCGAACACCGTCGTGGCGCACTTCTCCCAGGGCGGCCTCGGGCTGCCGGAGCGCGACTACTACCTTTCGACCGACGCCGGGAAGAAGACGTTACGTGCCGCCTACGTGCAGCACATGACGAAGATGCTGGTGCTCGCGGGGACACCCGCGGCCGAAGCGGGCAAGCAGGCGACGACGATCCTCGCTTTCGAGACCGCGCTCGCCCGGGCCTCGCGCCCGATCGAAGCGATGCGAGACGTGCAGAAGCTCCACCATCGACTCGACGCCGTGGGGCTCGAAAAGCTCACCCCGAAGCTGCCCTGGGAGCGTTTCTTCCGCGCTTTCGGTCAGCCCGATCTGGCTGCCATCAACGTTCAGACTCCCGAGTTCTTCCCGGCGCTGCAGAAGGAGATTGCCCAGGCATCGCTGCCGACCCTCAAGGCTTACCTGCGTTACCAGCTTCTCTCGGCAACCGCCGGGCTCTTGCCCGATGCGGTCTACGCGCAGCACTTCGATTTTCAGGGGCGCACCCTCGCCGGCCAGAAGGAGCCGCAGCCGCGCTGGAAGCGCTGCATCGGTGCGACCGAGCAGGCGATGGGCGAGGCGATCGGTCAGCTCTACGTGAAGGAGCGCTTCGCCGGCAACTCGAAGGATCTGGCGCTCGGCATGATCCACGACATCGCCGACGCCTTCGCCGCGTCGCTGTCGGGGATCGAGTGGATGGATGATGCGACGCGCCAGGCGGCGTTGGTGAAGAAGGGGACCCTCGACTGGAAGATCGGCTATCCCGAGGTGTGGCGCGACTACTCGAAGCTCACCGTCACCCGCGGCAGCTACTTCGCCAATGCCGTCGCGGCGCGCGGCTTCGAAGCCTCGCGCCAGCTCGCCCAGGTCGGCAAGCCGGTCGATCGCCAGGAGTGGGGAATGAACGCCCAGACGGTGAACGCGAGCTACAACCCGCTGCAGAACGCCTTCACCTATCCGGCGGGCATCCTGCAGCCGCCGTTCTTCCACAAGGACCTTCCCGTGGCGATGAATCTCGGCGGTATGGGTTTCGTCATCGGCCACGAGCTCACCCACGGCTTTGACGACCAGGGGAGCAAGTTCGACGCCAAGGGCGTGATGACCGACTGGTGGACGCCGGCCTCGCTGAAGGGCTTCGAGGAGCGCACCGCCTGCATCGACAAGCAGTACAGCGCCTACGAGATCGAGCCTGGCGTGCACGTCAACGGCAAGCTGACGCTGGGCGAGAACATCGCCGACAACGGCGGCCTGAAGCAGGCCTGGGACGTTCTGCAGGCTCGCCAGAAAGAGCGCGGTGAAGGCCCGACGGTCGCCGGGCTGACCGAGGACCAACTCTTTTTCGTCGCTGCGGCCCAGGTGTGGTGTGCCAAGGCGACACCGGAGGCCGAACGCCTGCAGGTCCAGACCGACCCGCACTCGCCTTCCAGGTTCCGCGTCATGGGGCCGATGGTGAACCACCCCGGCTTCGCCGGCGCCTTCTCCTGCGCCCCTGGGACGCCGATGAATCCGCCGAACAAGTGCGAGGTCTGGTGAAGCGAGTTGCGCGATGATTCCTGCAACTCCATAGCTATGGAGTTGCTTTAGGATTCCTACAACTCGACTGCTGTCGAGTTGCTCTGATCACCCGCCGATCTCGACCTCGACGCGCTGACCGAGCTTCAGCGGGGTGGGCTCGTCGAGGCGGATCTTGACCAGCAGGACCCGGGTGTCCGCCGGTTTGCCCGGGTCCTGCGGCTTCAACCGGCGGCCCTGGACGCTGTCGGGAATCTCTTCCACCGCACCGCGCCAACGCAGCCCGCCGTAGCCTTCGGCGGCGATGGCGACCGCCGACCCGACGACCAGTTTGCCGGCGTCGAACTCGTCCACCTCGGCTTCGATCCGCACCCTCGACAGGTCGGCGATGGTGACGATGCCGGCGCGCGCGTCGAGCGCATCGCCGGCATCGACGTGGCGGACGACGACAACGCCGTCGATCGGCGCCACGATCCGGCGCTTGGCGATTTCGGCCTCGAGGCGGTCTGCGACAGCGGCGGCGGTCGAGCGCCGCGCATTGGCCACCTCGAGGTCGCGCACCGCCTTGTCGCGCCGCGAGGCGGTGTCCACCTTCTGGACGTAGAGGCTCTCGGCGCGGTCGCGTTCGGCTTCGGCGAGGCGGATCTCGGCGTCGCACTCCACCACCCGCGCCTGGGCTTCGGCGAGCTGGGCGCGTAGATCGTCGGCGCGCAGGAGCGCGATGAGCTGTCCTTTGCGGACGTGCTGCTTCTCGTTCACCGGCAGGTCGACGATCGTGCCCGCCACCTCGCTGCCGACGAGCACCTCGGCGCCGGGGTAGGTGGTCAACCGGCCCTCGGCCGACACGCGCTCCGCGGCGACCCGTGCGACCTCTGCGCCCCTCTCGGATACCGCGCCGGTGGTGGACGGCGCAGTAATCGCACGGGGCGCCGCCGGGCTGCCCGCGGCAAGCGCGCCGTCTGCGGACAGCGCCCGCATCTGCAGAACGAAGAGGCCGACGGCGAGGATTCCAGCGACCAGCAGCGCGGGGCGGGGGGCGAAACGGCTCATGAAGCTCTCTCCTTGCCGATCTTCTGGCGGGGGGGGCAGCGGGTGGTGACGCGGTTGGCGAGAGATGCGGGTGCGGCTTCCTGGACGATGCGGCCGTCGCGGATCTTCACCACCCGGTCGGCGATCGTGCGCACGTTCGGGTCGTGGGTGACGATGAGCAGCCCGCGGTTCTCGCTCTTGGCGAGAGTGCGGAAGAGCTCGAGGATCTGCGCCCCGACGGCGGAGTCGAGGTTGGCGGTCGGCTCGTCGGCAAGCAGCACCGCGGGCCGGCCGGCGAGGGCCCGGGCGATCGCCACGCGCTGCTTCTGCCCGCCCGAGAGGTCGCGCGGCAGAAAGCGGCGACGGTCGACGAGATCGACCGCGGCGAGTGCCGCCTCGGCCTGATTCCGGGCCGCCCGTCCCTTCAGCCCTTTCAGGTTGAGGGCGTACTCGACGTTTTCGAGCGCAGTCAGGGCGGGAAAGAGGTTGTACTGCTGGAAGATGAAGCCGATTGAGCGCTTGCGGATCGCCGGCAGCCGGTTTGGGTGCCGCGCGTCGATTTCCTCGCCGTCGACGACGACCCGGCCGGCGGTCGGGGTCAGGATGCAGCCGAGGATCGACAGGAAGGTGGTCTTACCGGAGCCCGACGGCCCCTCGAGCGCGACGATCTCGCCGGCGGCGACGGTGATGTCGACGCCGTTCAGGACCGCGACCTCCTCGCGCCCCTCGCGGAAGACCTTGGTGACGCCGGTCGCTTCGAGGACTCTGCGGGCGGGGGCTGTTGCTTGCGGCTGTGCTGCTGCGTTCTGCATTCGGGACTCCGGTCAACCGCGGAAGACGAGCGCCGGGTCGATACTCGCGACCTTGCGGAAGGAGACCAGGGCGGCGACGAGGCAGAGCACCAGCGTGCCGACGAAGACGATGGCGGCGAACTCGTTCGAGATCATCAGTTTGAGTCGGATCCCGGCCATCGCCGGCGCGAGGGCGAAAGCGATCAGGCGCCCGGCGAGGAAGCCGATCACCGCGGCGATCACCGCCTGCGCACCTAGGATGCGGTAGATGTCGGCGTTCGAGCCGCCGATCGCCTTGACCGTGCCGAACTCCTTGATGTGCTCCATCGTCGAGGTGTAGAGCGTCTGGGTCACCACCACGACGCCGACCAGGCAGCCGAGGAAGACCGTGAGGTACATGTTGAGGCCGATGCCGGTCGAGGCGACCCAGTAGTTGCGCGAGCGCTTCGCCCAGTCCGCCTGGGTGTAGACATCGTTGTGCGGCAGCCGGCGACGCAGCTCCGCCGCCACCGCGCTGGCGTCGGCATTCGGCGCCAGTTTCACCAGGATGTAGGTCGTGCGGCCGTCCATGCGGCCACCGGACAGCTCTTGCACGAGATCGTAGGTGATGAAAGCGATCGGCGAGGTGGTGAACGACACCGCTTCGCGGCTGCGGCCGATGATCTTCACCCGCCGGCCCATGACCTCGCGGTAGTCGCCGACGGCGAACTTGCCGAAGCGCCGCTCGGCCGAGGCGTCGAGAAACATGTAGGCGCCGCGGCGCAGATCCTCGAGGTTGCCCGACTCGACGTTCCAGGGCATCCCCCAGTGCCTGAAGTCCTCCAGGCCATAGACCAGCATCCCCTCCTCCGCGCCATTGGGTAGGGTCAGGTTGAGAAACTGCACGAGCAGGTTGTCGGCGCGCTCGACTCCGGTCACCGAGCGCACGCGCTGCACCAGTCCCTGCGGGAAGCCGTGGGCGAAGTCGACGTTCGGCGTATTGCGCGAGGTCACCCAGAGATCGGCCTGGAGGTGGTCGATGGTGACCGAGGCGTTGTCGAGGATCCCCATGAAGAGACCGACCTGGACGAAGACCAGGGTCACCGCGAAGGCGACGCCGGCGATGGTCATCGCCGAGCGCAGCTTGTCGTGCAGGAGGTTCTTGAGCGCGAGGTTCGGCACGGCTCAGGCCTTCAGCTTCCTGCCCGCGGAAACCGCCGGGCCGCGCAGAATGCCGCGGATCGAGACATCGATGACCGCCTCGATCGAGCGCTTCTGCGGCCGCCAGGCGACCCACGGCTCGTTGCACTTGGTCATCCGCAGGGAGACCCAACCGTGGATCGCCGCCCAGACGATCTGGGCGACCAGTTCGGCGTCGTCGAGCTCGGGCCGCAGCAGCCCCAGCTCGATCGCCTCGGCCGCTGTCCACAGGACGAAGGCGTAGGCATCCTGGTCGCGATTGCCGACCTCGATGACGCTCTCGTCGGGGGAGTGCGGCGGGTGCGGGGTCATGAACATCAGCCGGTAGTGATTGGGATGGCGCATGGCGAAGTCGGCGTAGGCGAAGCCGGCGGCCTTCAGCCGCGCGATCGGATCGGCGACCTCGGCGATCTTGCGGAAGCGGGCCGCCAGCTTGAGGAAGTCGGTGTCGCAGATGGCGTTGATGACCGCTTCCTTGTCGCGGAAGTGGAGGTAGATGGCGGTCGGCGAGTATTCGATCGCCGCGGCGATCTTCCTCATCGTCACCGCCTCGTAGCCCTCGGCGACGAAGAGCGCCCGCGCCGCGTCGAGGATCTTCGTCCTCACTACTTCTTTCTCGCGCACCCGGCGTTCCTTCATTCCCATGAACAGATCTCCGAAACTTAACAGCGTTAAGTCTAGGAACGCAGATCCGCCTTTGTCAACCCCCCGGCCGCGAGCTCACTCCTACAGGGATGGAATCGCGGCCGACCAGCGCGCCGTATCGCTCGACTCGAAGCCGTCGAGGAAGAGCGGCAGGCTGCCGTCGTCGGAGATCGCCCAGAGCTCGTAGCCGTGCACCTGGTCGGTGGCCGAGAAGTAGAGGCGATTGCCGGCGCGCGCGAAACGCTGCGGCGACGAGGAGAGCGGCCCCGGCGCGATGTCCGAGATCCGCATCGTGCCGCCCGAAGTGCCGTCTGACTTCCAGGCTTCGCGGCCGTAGTTGGGCGACCAAGCGGAGAAATAGAGCACCCCGTCGCGCACGACGAGGTCGTCGGGCACCGACGAGGCGAGTCCCGGCGCGATGTCCTTCAGCAGCGCCGTACCGGGATACGTCCCGTCCGTCACCCAGAGCTCGAGCCCGTGCTCCTCGTCCTCGGCGGAGAAGACGACGCGCGCGCCGAGGCGGGTGAACTGGCGCGGTGTCGACGGATAGTCGCCCGGGTAGATGTCGCGCAGGAGACCGGTGCCCAGCGCGGTTCCGTCGGTCACCCAGAGCTCGGAGCCATGGCTGCCGTCGTTGGCGGCGAAGGCGGCGTAGCTTTCCGTTGCCCCGAAGCGACGCTCCCGGAAAGTGGCGTAGGTGTCGATCGAAACACGGGGAAAGGCGTCTGCCGGACCCGGCCGAATGTCGGCAAGCAGCGCCGCGGAACCTTCCGTTCCATCCGATACCCAGAGCTCCGCGCCGTGAGACGCCTCATAGGCGACAAGCACGACACGCTCGAGCAGGCCAGCGGCGTCGATCGCGTACTCGTCCACCGGGCCATTGAAATTTGTGAGGGCGACTGCCCCGGAAGGGGCTACCTCGCTGGTCAGCCAGACGTTTCCCGCGACGGAGAGAATCTCGCCCGAGAACGAGTCCAGGCGAGCGCCATAGCCGCCGATCCCGCTAGCGATCGCGTTCGACCCGGCCACCGTGCCGTCGCTTCGCCACAGGTCCGGACCGACCGAGAAGTACACCGAACCCTCGAACGGAAGAAAGCCGTCAACGGCGTTGGAATCGGGAGAGAGGGTAGCAATCACCTCTTCACCAACCTCAGGCGCTACCGCCAGGAGCTGTCGCGCGTTGTTTTCGCCACCCGAGAAAAGCAAGCGATCGCCTGCTACCTGGCAATCTTCAGCCCGCGTAGAGGGCCATCCTTGAAGGCGGGAATTCGTTCCGGCTTCTGATCCGTCCGTGCTCCAGAGGTCGAATCGCCGTGGATAGCCGTAGTCAGCGTCTGGATCGGCACCGAGCTCGAAGTAGAGCTTCCCGACCGTGGGTCCGAAGCAGATTCTGCCGATGGCGGGATCGATAAGCGACGCACGGTCCTTGCCGAGCGGTTCCAGGCCCGAATCCTGGGAGTCGATCGCACGCAGCAGCTGCATCGATGTACCCCCGGGAGCCAGCCGCCACAGGCGATAGCCGGTGGCTGGCTGAAACTCGATCGCCAGCAGGCGATCGGCCAGCTTCGGCTGCTCGATCCAGTTCCAGAATGTCGGGAACTGAAATGGCGTCGTGTCCGGCGTGATGTCGGAGATCCGAGTCGTACCTGCGGCCGAACCGTCGCTGCGCCAGAACTCCGGTCCAGCGACGCCATCGTTGCCGACGAAGATCAACTCGCCCAGCGAATCGGCGAACAGGATTGGACCAGAGAAGTAGCTGCCGGTGAGGGAGGAGACCGGTCCTGGAACGAGATCGATGATGAGGCCTGCCGTCCCGCCTTCGTAAACCCAGGGCTCGACGCCATGAGCGTCGTCGAACCCGGCAAAATAGTATCGGTCTCCCGCAACAGCCCAGAAGCCCGACCCGCTCAACGGCTCTGCGCCAGCCGGAAGCGAAATCGGGACCGTTCCTCCGGGAGTGCCGTCGGTCTCCCAGAGCTCGCGGGCCGCTGGTCCGGTATCGGCGACGAAGAGAATTTCGTTCCCGAGCTTTGCGAAGCTCTGCGGGGAGGACGAGCCCGTCCCTGGGACGAGGTCGGCGACCCGGAACGTTCCAGCGGGCGTTCCATCGGAGCGCCAGAGTTCGGCGCCGCCGGCGGCGTCCGCTCCATTGAAAATCAGGTCGCCGTCGGAAAGGGTCGCCAAGGTGGCTCGCTTGCTGAAGAGGTTTGGCCCGCACGAGACCGGAGCAAGAAACTGGGTGCCAGCAGTGGTTCCATCAGAGCGCCAGAGACCGCTCCCCGTGGCCCCGCTGACGTCGCAGAGGAAGAGGAGGTCCGCCGCCGCGTAGAGAGCCGTCGGACTGAACGCCTCGTCGGGCGGGTTCGGCGAAACCGCGTACGTTCCTTTGGGCGTCCCGTCGGTCCTCCAAAGGCCAGTGCCCCTCGCCTCCGTCCAGGCGACGAAGAAGACTTGGCCGGCCGCGCTGGTCAGAAGGTGAGGCTGCGACGAGCCATACCCGGGCTCGAGGTCGGTAACGAGACTCGTTCCGAGCGCCGTTCCGTCCGAGCGCCAGAGCTCCAGACCGTGGACACCGTCGTTGGCGACGAACAGCAGCGTCCCGCCCAGATCGGCGAACAGGCCCTGCCAGGAGTTGCGCGAACCGCACGAGCCCTTGCAAATATCGAGCACGAGAAAAGTGCCGAGAGCCGTCCCGTCGGAGCGCCATAGCTCTCTGCCGTGCACGCCATCGTCCTCGAAGAAGTAGAGGAGCCCGCCGACCGCGAGCGCCTGCGGCAGGCTGAAGTACTCTCCGCCGTGCCACTGCGTCGCGGAACCCAGATCCGCCACCATGTAGGCGGGCTGGGCGGTGGCGGCGAGCGCGAGGAGGCTGCCGAGGAGGGCGGCGGCGAAGGGCAGAGCGAGGCGGCGCGTGGGCATAGGGGCTCCTGCGCCGATTGTACGCCTCCGGCGCCGGCGCTCCGGCGCGCCTCAGCGGGCGACGAGGAACCCGCCCAGGGCGAGGAGAACGGCACCCACCAGGCAGGGCGCTGGAAGCACCGTGAAGACGCAGCCGCGACGGCGCAGATTCATCCCTGCCACCGCAGCGCCGGGTCGCCGCCGGGGAGGCCGAGGTGATCCATCAGGCGCAGGGCGTAGGCGTCGAGAAACTGCTCCAGGGTCTCGCCGCCGAGATAGAAGGCGGGGATCGGCGGCGCGACGATCGCCCCCGCCCAGACCAGGGTGCGCAGGTTCTCGACGTGGACGAGGTTGAGCGGCGTCTCGCGGAAGCCGAGGACGAGCGGCCAGCGCTCCTTGAGCGCCACCGCGCCGGCACGATGCACGAGGGTGGTGGCGGAGCCGGTCGCCAAAGCCCCGAGCGTTCCCGAGCTGCACGGCAGGACGAGCGTTCCGGCGAGGCGGTAGGAGCCCGAGGAGATCGGCGCGTCGAGCTCGTTGTCGCGATGAACGACGATCTTGGCGCGCGCCGCGGCGGGGAGCGCGGCCGAGTCGACCAGCGCCTCGGCGCCCGCGCGGTCGCGCCCGAGCTCGTGAAAGAGCACCTGACTCGCCCCCTTCGAGACGACGAGGTGCAGGCGCTCGACGTCGGCGCGGTGGGCAAGCTCGCCGAGCAGATGCCGCGGCAGCAGCATCCCGGAGGCACCGGTGACGAGGAGAGCGATCTTCATCGGACGCCGCCAGTCTACCGAAAACAGCGACGCGGACCGGTCGCCGGAGGCCGTCTGGCGGTTCCGCAAGCGCCGCTTCGCCCTGCGCGGCGTCGAGGTGGAAGAGCCGAACCCGCCTGTCCCCTGAGCCGTCGGTTTCTCGGTACAAGGGGTAGGACCCCCTTCTGGAGAGCGACCATGGCTCGAGGCAAGACGCTGAATTCATCCACCCCGCGCCAGGCGCTGGCGGGATTTCTCCTGCTCGCGGCGCTCGCCGCGCCGGGGCCGGCGGCAATCAAGAAGATGTTTCTATCGTCGGTTTCGGGCACGTCGAAGCTCTCGACCTGGCCGGAGGCGCAGGCGCAGGGGGGACTCGATGCTGGCGATGCGATCTGCCGCACGCTCGCCCAGAACGCCAGTCTGCCCAATTTCTCGCTCTATCGGGCCTGGCTCTCGACGACGAGCGAGGACGCTTACTGTCGCGTCGCCGGATTCTCGGGCAAGCTGGCCGCGAACTGCGGCCAGGCGACGCTCCCCGAGGCGGGGCCTTGGCAGTTGGTGAACGGCGCGCCTTTCGCCCGATCGCTCGCGGAACTGACCGGCGATCTCGCGGTTCTCCATCCGCCGATCGTCACCGAAAGCGGAGCCACCTTCTGGGGGGCGACCTACGTCCACACCGGGACCTCCGCCGACGGCACGACATTCGCGAACGGCAACTGCAGCGGCTGGGTGGCGCTTTCGGGATCGGAGCGCGTCGGCGGCCTCTACAACACCGGAGTCTCGTGGACGAGCTCCGCCAACCTCACCTGCGGCGGGTTCTTCGCGCGTCTCTATTGCTTCGAACCGGGCGCCGGCGATCCGCTGCCCGAGTTCGAACGACCGGGCGCACTTGTCTTCGCGACCTCCGCCTCCGGGCAGGGGAACCTCGGCGCGTGGGTGGATGCCGGACCCGCGACCGGCATCGCAGCGGGGGACGCGATTTGCCGGGCGCGGGCCCTTTCGGCCGGATTGCCTAGCCCACAGAGCTTCGTCGCCTGGCTTTCCGACGACGGCGTCGACGCCATCGATCGCGTGACGACGAACGGACCGTTCAAACGTCTGGACGGGGTCGAGATCTCGGCCTCCAGGGCCGGTCTCGTCGACCCGGGTCTGGGCCAGTATGCCCTCGACACAACGGTCTCCGTCGACGAGAACGCCACCTACCTTGGCGTCAAGGTCTGGACGGGGAGCACCACGCTCGGCGAACGTGCGATCGAGAATTGCGCCAACTGGACCAGCGCCCTCGCCCTCGACGACGCGCGGCCTGGCTACATGGAGGAGATCCGGGGCTTCTGGACGACTTCCAATTCGGTAGTCACGTGCGACGTCCCACGCCACCTCTACTGCTTCTCGAACGTCATCACCATCTTCTGGGACGGCTTCGAGTCGGGCGACCGGACGCGTTGGTCGGCGAGCGTGCCATGAAACGAAACGGCCGGCTCACCCTTCTAAGGGCAGAGCCGGCCTGGGGTGCTGTCCGGGGATCGGTCCGGCGTCAGGCGAGCTTCTTCCGCGCCGCCCGTAGCAGCAGGGCGCAGAGGCCAGTGAACATCACGATGCCGATGATGTCGGCGGTCGCGCCGTAGCTCTCGAAGCCGTGCACGCCCACCTTGTCGAGGATGTCCTGGGCGAGACTCCTCTGCGGACCGGTGCGCACGCCCTGCAGTCCGGCGATCAACACGCCGGTGAGGGCGCCTCCTGCGACCAGTCCGGTGGCGTAGAGCATGCCCGAGGAGATCTCCGACTCGTCGTGACCCTTGCCCGACCGGCGGTCCATCAGGCCGCGCAGGAAGCCGCCGATGGCGATCGGCATGGTGGTCGAGAGCGGCAGGTAGAGGCCGACCGCGAACGACAGGGACTTGATGCCGCAGAGCTCGATCACCACCGCGATCGCCATGCCGGCGAAGACCAGGCCCCAGGGAAGATCCTGCGCCAGCAGGCCGCGGATGATCGTCGCCATGAGATTGGCCTGTGGCGCCGGGTAGTCCGAGGAACCGATGGCGTGTCCGGGCACGATCGCGTCGGCGACCTGGGCGTGGTCGATCAGCATGATGGTGCCGCCGACGGCGAATACCGAGACGATGACGCCGATGATCAATCCCCACTGCTGGAACTTCGGCGTGGCGCCGACGATGTAGCCGGTCTTCAGGTCCTGCGAGGTGTTGCCGGCGTTCGAGGCGGCGATGCAGACCATGGCGCCGACGCAGAGCGCGACCGCCTGGTAGGCGTCGCCGGTCCAGCCGAGCGCGACGAAGAGCAGGCAGGTTCCCATGAGCGTCGCGATCGTCATGCCCGAGACCGGGTTGGACGAGGTCCCGATGATGCCGACGATGCGCGACGAGACGGTGACGAAGAAGAAGCCGAAGATGA
>JBDTQT010000019.1:0-29226 GCA_039932055.1 Thermoanaerobaculia bacterium | reverse complement strand
AGATCGTCGCCGACTTCGAGAAGGAGTACTCCTGCAAGGTGACGATCGACCTCTACGAGGACAACGAATCGATGATGTCGAAGCTTCAGGGCGGTGGCACGGCGCTCTACGACATCGTGGTGCCCGGCCAGTACCTGATTCCGGTGATGGTGAAGCTGGGACTCCTCGCCGAGCTCCGGCACGCGAACATCCCCAACCTCGCGAATCTGGACGAGAAGTTCGTCAATCCGGTCTTCGATCCGGGCAACAAGTACTCCGCCGCCTACCAATGGGGCACGGTGGGCATCTACCTGCGCAAGAAGCCGGGCAAGGCGATCGACGAGACCTGGGGTCTGATGTTCGACAAGTCGAAGCAGTACGGCTCCTTCCTGCTCATGGACTCGCCGCGCGAGATGCTGGGCTCGATGGCGAAGTACAAGGGGATGAGCGTCAACTCGACCAGCCTCGACGACCTGCGCGCACAATCGGCGGCGCTCGCCGAGGTCAAGCAGCGCTCGCAGGGGTTCGAAGGTGGCGTGGGCGGCAAGAACAAGGTGCTCGCCAAGGCGGTCGACGCCGCGGTGGTCTACAACGGCGACGCCGTGCGCGGCATGACCGACGATCCGGAGACTTCCTACTTCGTGCCGCGGGAAGGCGGCGTTCTCTGGCTCGACAACCTCGCCGTGCCATCGCAGGCGCCGCATCGCGACGTCGCCGAGAAGTTCATCAACTACATCCTCGATGCCAAGGTCGGCGCGCAACTGTCGAACTTCAACCAGTACGCCACGCCCAACAAGGCGGCCAGGGCCTTCATCACTCCGGCGGACCTCGCCAACTCGGCGATCTACCCGTCCGCCGAGATGATGGAGAAGCTCGAGTTCGTCAACGACCTCGGCGACACCAACAAGCTCTACGACGAGGTATGGACTCAGGTGAAGTCGAAGTAGACCGGGAGCCGACCGGCGTCCACCGAACCTCCCGATCGCGATGACGCCGCCCAGGCCACCGTCAGAGGACGGAGCGAGCTCCACCGCTCTCGTCCACGAGCTCGCCCTCCTGCAGGCGGTGCTCGACTCGACCGAGGAAGGACTCCTGGTCGTCGACACCGCCGGCAGGATCGTGCGCTTCAACACGCGCTTCTCGGAGCTCTGGCGCCTGCCGGAGGAGATCCTCGCTGCCGGCGACGACGCGAAGGCGATCGCCTTCGTAGTCGACCAGCTCGCCGACCCGCAAGCCTTCCTCGCCAAGGTCCATGATCTCTATGCCCGGCCCGACGCCGCCAGCGAGGACCTGCTGCACTTCAAGGATCGCCGGGTCTTCGAGCGCAACTCGCGCCCGCGACTCATCCACGGCGTCCCCGACGGACGGATCTGGAGCTTCCGTGACGTCACGCGGCGCTACCGCGGAGAGATCGGCCGCGACGCTGCCTACCGGATCGCGGTCGCGGCCCAGCGCGTCGCCGAACTGCCGGAGCTCTGCGCCGCGATCCACGAGGTGGTGCGCGGGTTGATGCCGGCCGAGAACTTCTATATCGCGCTCCACGATCGCGCGCGTGGACTCCTGAGCTTTCCCTACTTCGTCGACACCCTCGAGCCCCCGCCTGCAGCCGCGCCACTGGGTCGCGGCTGCACCGAGTACGTGCTCAGAACCGGAAGGCCGCTTCTCGCCTCGGGCGACCTCCTCGAGGAACTGCGCGACCGGGGCGAGGTCGAGCTCATCGGTCCACCCTCGGTCGACTGGCTCGGCGTGCCGCTCACCGGCGAAGAGGGGACGATCGGCGCGATCGTCGTCCAGAGCTACGATGGCGAGCCCCGCCTCAAGCCGGAGGACCTCGAGCTCCTGGTCTTCGTCTCGGGACAGATCGACTTGGTATTGCGCCGGCGGCTCGCCGCCGACGCCCTGCGCGAGCGCGAGCAGCGCCTGCGCCTCCTGCTGGCGCAGTTGCCGGCGCTGCTGTGGACGACCGACATCGATCTGCGCTACACCTCGACCGACGGCAGCGCCATGGCGACGCTCGGCATGCTGCCGGGAGACGGTGTCGGCAAGAGCGTCTACGACTTCTTCGCCACCTCCGATCCGAACCTTCCAGCCATCGCCGCCCACCTGCGCGCGATCGCTGGCCAGTCCGGCTCCTACGAGCAGCTCTGGTCCGACCGCACCTACTCTTGCAATGTCGAGCCGCTGCGCGACGTCGACGGCTCGATCCTCGGCACGATCGGCGTAGCGATCGACATCTCGGATCGCAAGGCGCTCGAGGAGGAGCTGCGGCAGTCGCAGAAAATGGAGGCGATCGGGCGGCTCGCCGGCGGCGTCGCCCACGACTTCAACAATCTCCTGACCTCGATTCTCGGCGGCAGCAGCCTCGTCCTCGAGCGCCTCGCCGCCGGTCGGGGCGGCGCGGCCGACGCCACCCTGCAGACCGAGGTCGAGGAGATTCAGGCGGCCGCCGAGCGCGCGGCATCCCTGACCCAGCAGCTCCTCGCCTTCAGCCGGCGGCAGGTCGTGGAGCCGCGCGTTCTCGATCTGAACAGCATCGCGAAGAACACCGCCCGGATGCTCGAACGGCTCCTGGGCGAAGAGATCCGCCTCGAGCTGGCCCTCGATCCCGCCACCCCGCCGGTGCGCGCTGACGAAGGCCAGATGCACCAGGTGCTGATCAACCTCGCGGTGAATGCGCGTGACGCCATGCCCGCCGGCGGCACCATCCGCATCGCGACGTCGATGCTCGAAGTGGGCGCGGGAGGATTCGCGCCCGCGCCCGCCGCGGCCGCGGCGGCCGGCGGCGGCGATATCCCCGCTGGCAGATACTCCGCGCTCGCGGTCTCGGACAGCGGAGTCGGCATGGACGAACAGACCCTGGCGCACATCTTCGAGCCGTTCTTCACCACCAAGGAGCAGGGCAAAGGCACCGGCCTCGGGCTGGCGACGGTCTACGGCATCGTCAAACAGAGCGGCGGCTACGTCACGGCGGAGAGTGTCGCCGGTGGTGGCTCCATCTTCCGCATCCTGCTGCCGGGCCTGCCGCCGGGTGTCACCGCGAGCATGCCTGCGAGAGCGCCGCACAGCGGCGCGGGCCATGGCGAGACGATCCTTCTCGTCGAGGACGAGGCTGCGGTGCGCGATCTCGTCGCCGCGGCGCTCAGCGAGCGCGGCTACGTCATGTTGGCCGCGGCCGGCGCCGAGGAGGCGCTGCGCCTCGAACGCGATCACCCCGGCGCGCTCGATCTCCTGATCACTGATGTCGTGATGCGCGGCATGCGCGGCCCAGAGCTGGCGCGACGGATCCGTGAGCGCCGGCCGGCGATCCCGGTGCTCTTCATGTCGGGCTATCCGGACGACGCGATGAGCGTCGGCGGCACGCTCGAGGGTTGCACGGCTTTCCTGCAAAAGCCTTTCCGGGTGAGCACGCTCGGCGCGAAGGTCGCCGAAGTATTGCGCTCTTTCCATCCTCTCCAGGAACCGCGATAGCCCCATGCAGCCACTGGATCGCCACCGACTCGGCCGGCTTCTGGCGCGCGAGCAGGAGCGCTTCGAACGCGACCACCCGCGCTCGCTCGAGCTTGCCGCTCGGGCGCGCGAGCATCTCGCGGGCGGGGTGCCGATGCCCTGGATGGTCCGCTGGCCGGGTAGCTCGCCGCTTTTTGTCGCACGCGCCGTCGGCGCCCGCTTCGTCGACGTCGACGGCCGCGAGTATGTCGACTTCTGCCTCGGCGATACCGGCGCGATGACCGGCCACGCGCCCGCCGCGGCGGTGGCCGCGATCGCCGCCCAGCTCGAACGCGGACTGACTTTCATGCTGCCCACCGAGGACGCGATCGCCGTCGCCGCCGAGCTTGCCCGCCGCTTCGGGCTCCCCTTCTGGCAGATCGCCACGACCGCCACCGACGCCAATCGGTTCGCCATCCGCCTCGCCCGGCGGATCACCGGTCGACCGAAGATCCTGGTCTTCAACTGGTGCTACCACGGCACGGTCGACGAGACCTTCGCGGTGCTCGCCGGTGGACGCGTCGTGCCGCGACCTGGCAACCTCGGTCCGCCGGTGGATCCGGCATGGACCACCCGCGTCGTCGAATGGAACGACTTCGCAGCTCTCGAACGTGAGCTCGAGGATGGCGATGTCGCCTGCGTTCTCGCCGAGCCGGCGATGACGAACATCGGCATCGTGCTGCCGGCGCCCGGCTTCCACGACCATCTGCGCGCGGTGACGCGACGCACCGGAACGCTCCTCATCCTCGACGAAACACACACGCTCTCCGCCGGGCCGGGAGGATGTACCCGCAGAGATGGACTCGAGCCCGATATCTTGACGGTGGGGAAACCCCTGGCGAGCGGACTCGCTGCGGCGGCATACGGCTTCTCGGCCGATGTCGCAGCGCGCGTCCAGGGGGCGATCCGCGCCGACGAAGCCGACACCGGCGGCATCGGCGGCACGCTCGCCGGCAACGCCCTGACCATGGCGGCGATGCGCGCCACGCTCGAGCAGGTTCTCACCGACGAGGCCTACGCCGGCATGTTCGCGCTCGCCGAGCGCTTCGCGGCCGGCGTCCAGGCGGCGGTAGCCGAGGCCGGCCTGCCGTGGATCATCCAGCGTCTCGGCGCCCGCGTCGAGTACTGGTTCCGCGACAGCCCGCCCAGGAACGGCGGCGAGGCGGCGGCGAGCATCGATCCCGGGCTCGACCGCTACATGCATCTCGCGGCGCTGAACCGGGGCATTCTCATGACGCCATTCCACAACATGGCGCTGATGTCGCCGGCGACCCGCACCGAAGACGTCGACCGCCACACCGCCGTCTTCCGCGAATCGATCGCCGAGCTCATCGGGCCGCGATAGGCTCTACGTTCTACGGCAGCAATCGGGAGCATCGATCCATGCGACAGAATCTTGAGGAAGCCCGCAAGCGGTCCGCCTACGTCCTCGATCTGATCTCGAAGAAGTCACTCACCGAAGACGAGAAGGCGCGCGTCGTCGAGGAGTCGGTGCGCTACTGGACGGACCACGTCAACGAGGGCTTCCTGCAGTTCCGCAAGTCGGTCTCGACCGATTACACCGCTGTCGAGTGGGAGGACGAGGGCGCCGTCTTCCGCGACATCCACGGCAAGGAGTTCATCGACATCCTGGGCGGCTACGGCATCTATGTCGTCGGTCACCGCCATCCGCGGGTAATGAAGGCGGTGCGCGACCAGCTCGATCGCCAGGCGATCCACTCGCAGGAGCTCATCGACCCGCTGCGTACCTACCTCGCAAACCTCGTGGCGCTGATCACACCCGGCGACCTGCAGTTCACTTTCTTCACCAACTCCGGCACCGAGTCGATCGAAGGCTGCCTCAAGATGGCGACGCTCGCGACCGGCCGGCACCACTTCATCGGTGCGGCCGGCGCCTTTCACGGCAAGAGCATGGGCTCGCTCGGCGGGACCTCGAAGGCGGTCTTCCGCGAACCGTTCCTGCCGCTGCTGCACTGGACGCATGTCCCCTGGGGGGATATCGACGTCCTCGCCAAGATGATGAAGATCTTCGACTTCACCGGCGACCGGGTTGCCGCCGTGGTGCTCGAGCCGATCCAGGGCGAAGGCGGCATCAACGTCGCACCCGAGGGCTACCTCGCCGCGGCGCGCGAGCTCTGCGACCGCTATGGCGCGATGCTGGTGTTCGACGAAATCCAGTCGGGCATGGGCCGGTCGGGGAAGATGTTCGCCTGCGAGCACGACGGTATCGCTCCCGATCTGATGGCGCTCGGCAAGGGCTTCGGCGGCGGCGTCATGCCGATCGGCGCCACCGTCGGCACCGCGAAGACGTGGGAGCGTTATATCGAGAATCCGTTCCTGCACACCACGACTTTCGGCGGCAATCCGGTCGCCTGCGCGGCCGCGATCGCGACGATCGGCGTCCTGCTCGACGAGGATCTGGCGCGCCAGGCTGGCGAGAAGGGCGACTACCTGCTCGGCAAGTTCGCCGAGCTGGGCGCGCGCTATCCGAATCTGCTCAAGCTCTGGCGCGGCCGCGGCCTGATGCTCGGTCTCGAGTTCGCCGACGGCGATCTGGGCTACGCGGTGTCGAAGAACCTCTTCGCGCGCCAGATCCTGATCGGCGGGACGTACATCAATGCCCGCACCCTGCGGGTCGAGCCGCCGCTCACCATCAGCTATCCGCAGCTCGACCGGTTCCTCGCGGCGCTCGACGAATCCATGGCCGCGGTGTACGAGGAGCATCATCTCTGACCTTCCGCCCGACCGGCTGAAGCCGCTTTCGCCCGTCGAGGAGAGCTGCTTCTGGCTCGCGGATCTGCCCCCGCGGCCCGCCCGGCCGACGCTCGAAGGTGAGCAGCGGGCCGACATCGCGATCATCGGCGGCGGCTTCACCGGCCTGTGGACGGCGCTCTTCCTCAAGGAGCTCGCGCCGGACAGTGACGTCGTCCTGCTCGAAGGCGAGCGCATCGCCTACGGCGCCTCGGGCCGAAACGCCGGCCAGATCGGCGAGACGTTCGATCATTCGCACGACCTGGCGATCCGTCACTTCGGCGAGCCGGAGGCACGGCGGCTGGCGGTACTCGCCCGCCTGAACCTCGACGAAATGGAGGCGTTTCTCGCCCGCGAGCAGGTCGATGCCGAGTTCGCACGCGTCGGGCAGCTCATCCTCGCCCTGACGAAGACTCACACAACGGATGTCCAAGTGGCTCTGGCGTCGGCTAGACAGCTCGGCATCGACGACTGGCGCCTGCTCGATCGCACGGAAACCCGAGCGCGGCTGGGCAGCCCACTTCCCTTGTGTGCGCTTTTCGCCCCGAAAGCCGCGACCGTCCACCCAGCGAAGCTGGCCGCGGGTCTCGCCCGTGTAGCCGAGTCCAGGGGTGTGCGGATCTTCGAACATTCGCCGGTGCAGAAGATCGCCACCGAGAGCGGCGAGATGCTCCTCGTGGCACGCGGCGGATCGGTGCGCGCGCGACGAGCCGTCCTGGCCACCAATGCCTACTCGCATCTTCTCGCGCCGCGCCTCGGCCGGCGCTTCTTGCCGCTCTACGACTATGTCGTCGCCAGCGAGCCGCTGTCGGCCGCCCAGAAGGCCACCATTCGCTGGCAGGGGCGGCAGGGGGTCACCGACTGTCGCAGCTTCTTCAACTACTCGCGCCTGACCGCCGACAATCGCGTCGTCTGGGGAACTAGCGAAGCGGTCTACCACCGGGGCGACGGCGTCGGGCGCGAGTTCGACCATGCGCCGGCGATCTACGCCAGCCTCGAGGCGAGCTTCGCGCGTTTCTTTCCCGCGCTCAGCGAAGTGCGCTTCCCCTACCGCTGGGGCGGGCCGATCGCCGCCACCACTCGCTTCACGCCATTTTTCGGCGCGCTGCACTCCGGCCGCCTGCTCTACGGCCTCGGCTACACCGGACACGGCGTGGGGACCACTCGCGTCGCCGGCCGCCTCCTCGCCCACCTCGCGCTCGAGCGCAAGTCCGAGCTCGCCGAGCTCGCTCTCGTGCGCAAGCCTCCTTTCCCTTATCCGCCTGAACCGCTGCGCCGCTGGTCGGTCGACGCCGTCACCCGGGCGCTGCGCCGCATCGACGAAGGCGGCTCACCGGGCTTTCTGCTGCGCATTCTCGACCGGCTGGGGATCGGCTTCTCGAGCTAAGGACCGGCCTGGAAATAGGCCTCCGGCGGCCTTTTTCGCCGTGCTAGTGTCGCGAAAAACGGGAGGCATGACCATGACCGAGCTGCGTGCGTGGAATCGAATCTTCGTCTTCGCCCTGGCTGCGGCGCTCGCCAGCGGCATCGCCGGTTGCAGTCCGCAGGCGCAGGCCCCGGGAGCCGCTGCACCGGTCAAGGGCGCGCCGCTGGCGCAGCTCGGCGCCGGCGAGGGGGCGGTCTCGATCGTCGCCTGGGCCGGCTACGTCGAGCGTGGTGAGACCGACAAGGCGTACGACTGGGTCACCGCCTTCGAGCAGAAGACCGGCTGCAAGGTGAGCGTCAAGGTGGCGGCGACCTCGGACGAGATGGTGGCGCTGATGAACGAGGGCGGATTCGACCTCGTCACCGCCTCGGGGGACGCCTCGAACCGGCTGATCTCCGGCGGCCGAGTGCAGGAGATCAACCTCGGGCTCGTGCCGAGTTGGAACAGCGTCGACCCGCGCCTGCAGAGCGCCCCCTGGCACACCGTGAACGGCAAGCACTACGGCGTGCCCTACCAGTGGGGACCGAACGTCCTGATGTACAACACGAAGGTCTTCGGCAGCAAAGTGCCGGACAGCTGGAGCGTGGTCTTCGAGGAGACCACGCTGCCGGATGGCAAGTCGAACCGCGGTCGGGTTCAGGCTTACGATGGTCCGATCTACGTCGCCGACGCCGCGCTCTACCTCAAGAAGCACAAGCCGGAGCTCGGGATCTCCGATCCGTACGAGCTCACCCCGGACCAGTTCAAGGCAGCGATCGACCTCCTGCGCCAGCAGAGGAAGCTCGTCGGTCGCTACTGGCACGACGCCAACATTCAGATGGACGACTTCAAGAACGAGGGTGTGGTCGCCTCGAGCTCCTGGCCATTCCAGGTGAACGTGCTGGCGGCGGGCGGCGCGCCGGTTGCCAGTGTCTTCCCGGTGGAAGGCGCGACCGGCTGGGCCGATTCGACGATGATGCACATCGACGCGCCGCATCCCAACTGCGCCTACGCCTGGCTGGAGCATTCGCTCGCGCCGAAGCTGCAGGGCGATCTCGCCGCCTGGTTCGGCTCCCTGCCGTCCGTTCCCACCGCCTGTCAGGGCAACGCCCTGCTCGGCGAGAAGGGCTGCGAGACCAACGGCTTTGGCCAGTTCGAGCACATCGCCTTCTGGAAGACGCCGAAGGCCGACTGCGGCGACGGTCGCACCGACTGCGTGCCCTACCACGAGTGGGTGACGAACTACATCGCGGTCATCGGCGGGAGATAGGAGCGCTCCGAGCGCTCCGCCGCGGAAGCCAGAGATGCCGGAGGTGAAGGAGGCCGCGGTCGAGCTCGAGAGGGTCACTCGCCGATTCGGCGACGTCGTCGCCGTCGACAACGTCGACTTGCGCGTCGCCGATGGCGAGTTCTTCACTCTGCTCGGCCCCTCGGGCTCGGGCAAGACGACTTGCCTGCGCCTCATCGCCGGCTTCGACCTGCCCTCCGCCGGACGGATCCGCCTGCACGGCGCCGACGTCACTGATCGCCCGCCGTACGAGCGCAACGTCAACACCGTCTTTCAGGATTACGCCCTCTTTCCTCACCTCACCGTCGGCGAAAACGTCGCCTACGGACCGATGATTCGCGGCGTTGCCCGCGACGAGCGCCGCCGCCTGGCGGAGGAGATGCTGGCGCTGGTCGAGCTCTCGGGCCTCGGCGGTCGCAAGCCCTCCGAGCTCTCCGGCGGGCAGCGCCAGCGCGTGGCCCTCGCCCGCGCCCTGATCAACCGGCCCCGGGTCCTGCTGCTCGACGAGCCCCTGGGCGCCCTCGACCTGCAACTGCGGCAGCAGATGCAGGCCGAGCTCAAGGCGATCCAGCAACGCATCGGCATCACCTTCGTCTTCGTCACCCACGACCAGGAAGAGGCGTTGACGATGAGCGACCGGATAGCGGTCTTCCACCGCGGCCGGATCGAACAGATGGGGACGCCCGCCGAGGTCTACGAGGAGCCGGCGACGGAGTTCGTCGCCGGCTTCGTCGGCACCTCGAACATCCTGCGCGGCGAAGTGGCGCGGCGCTGGATCGGCCGCGACGGCGTCTTCTCGCTGCGCCCGGAGAAGGTCCAGCTGCTCGCGCCTGGAGCCGCGGCTCCGGCCGGCTTCTGCACTGCGACCGGCAGACTGCGCGAGCTGGTCTACGCCGGCATGATGAGCCGCTACACCGTTGAGCTCGACGGCGGCGGCACCCTCGTCCTGGTGGCGCAGAACCTCGCCGCCTCGGCGCGCGACGCCGCGCCGGCCGGCGCCGAGCACGGCCGATCGGTCCTCCTCGCCTGGGACCCGGCGCACAACCGTCCGCTCGGCGCCGGCTAGGGCGCCAACGCGGCCGATGCTCGCGCAGTTCTCCACTTACCTGTATCGCCGGCCGCGGCTGGCGCTGGCGCTCCTCCTGGGGCCGCCGCTCCTCTGGCTCGGCGTCGCCTATCTCGGCGCTCTCGCGGCGCTGCTGGTGCAGTCGTTCTTCAGCCTCGACCACTTCACCGGTCAGGTCGTCCACCGCCTGACGCTCGCGACCTACGGCGATCTCTTCACTCGAGCCAACCTCGACATCGTCCTGCGCACCGCGGGAATGGCCGCGGCGGTGACGCTGGCGGCGGCGGTGCTCGCCTTCCCTCTCGCCTACTACATGACCTTTCGCGCCACGCCGCGCGCCCGCGGCTGGCTCTATCTCGCCATCGTCCTGCCGCTCTGGTCGAGCTACCTGGTGCGCGTCTACGCCTGGAAGCTGCTGCTGTCGAAAGAGGGGATCCTCTCCTGGCTTGCCGCCCACACCGGCACCGGCGGCCTGCTCGAGCACTGGTTGGCGTTGCCGCTGGTCGGCGGACCGTCGCTCTCGATCTCGACCACCGGCATCTTCCTCGCCTTCCTCTACGTCTGGCTGCCGTACATGATCCTGCCGATTCAGGCGGCGCTCGAGCGGGTGCCGCGCTCGCTCCTCGAGGCTTCGGGCGACCTCGGCGCCCCGCCACGCGCGACCTTCCTGCACGTGACTCTGCCGCTCGTTTTCCCCGGCGTCGTCGCCGGTTCGATCTTCACCTTCTCTCTGACCCTGGGGGATTTCATCGTCCCGTCGGTGCTTGGCAACTCGAGCTACTTCATCGGCCAGGCGGTGCTGGCGCATCAGGGGACGTCGGGGAACATCCCGCTGGCGGCCGCCTTTACAGTCGTGCCGATGACGATCATGGGGCTCTATCTCCTGCTCGCCCGCAAGACCGGAGCTTTCGATGCGCTCTGACGGGAAGCGCCGGCGCGCAAGCGTCGGCCTCGCGCTGGCCTCGGGGGCGGTGCTGCTCTTCCTGCACGGACCGATCGGGATCATCCTGCTCTACGCCTTCACCACCGACGACTCGAGCTACACCTTTCCGCCCCCCGGCCTGACGACACGCTGGTTCGGCGTCGCCTGGCAGCGCGCCGATCTCTGGCAGGCGCTCGAGCTTTCGGTGCGGGTGGCGGGCATGGCGACGCTCGTCGCGCTGGCGCTCGGTACGCTCGCCGCCGCCGCGGTCTGGCGTAGCCGCTTTTTCGGCCGCGACGCGGTCTCGTTCCTGCTCGTCCTGCCCATCGCCCTCCCCGGCATCGTCACCGGCATCGCCCTGCGCTCGGCGATCGGCCTGGCGGAGATCCCGTTCAGTTTCTGGACGATCGTCATCGGCCACGCGACCTTCTGTGTCGTCGTGGTCTACAACAACGCGCTGACCCGCTTTCGGCGCACCGGAAGCTCGCTCCTCGAGGCGTCGATGGACCTGGGTGCCAACTCATTCCAGACCTTCCGCTACGTCCTGCTGCCGAATCTGGCCTCGGCGCTGCTCGCCGGCGGGATGCTCGCCTTCGCGCTCTCCTTCGACGAGGTCATCGTCACGACCTTCACTGCCGGGCAGCAGGAGACCCTGCCGCTCTGGATCTTCAGCCAGCTCACCCGTCCGCGCGACCGTCCGGTCACCAACGTCGTCGCCGTCTTCGTCATCGCGGTCACCTTCGTGCCCATCTTCCTGGCCCACCGGCTGACGCGCTCGAAGGGCGACACGGGAAGCTCGGCCTGAGTCCCGGCCGACCGCCGATCCGGAAAGCGAGATGCCATGAAGCAGGAGGAGTTGCTGGCCGCCTATGCCCGCGCCGTCTACCGCGTCGATGCCGCGCCGGAACCGATCTTCCTGCGCGTCGGCGAAGCCAGCCCCGAGCTCGAGCGCTGGCTCGCCGCCCGTGGCGCCCGCCGCTTCGCCTTCCTCTCCGCCGCGAACCCCGGCTCCGTGGCGCTCGCCGACGACGAGAACCGGCGCCGCCACCAGCGCCTGCTCGCGCGCCTGCAGGGCTGCGGTCTCCCGGCGATCGCCGGCGAGAGCTACGAAGCGGCAGGCCTCGGCTGGCGGGAGGCGAGTCTGTTGGTCGTCGGACTGGAGCGCGCGGCGGCGATCGCCCTGGCGCGGGAGCTCGGTCAGGTGGCGCTGCTGGTGGGTGAGGCCGGGGGACCGGTGGAGCTGGTGCTCACATCGGCAGCGCCGGAGAAGAGCTAACCGCCGATCTTCTTCTGCGCTTCCTTGTAGCGCGGCGAGGTCGTCGGCACCATGCTGAAGGTGCTCTTCGCCTTGGCGGCGTCCTTCAGCCGGCGGTCGTAGATCTCCGCCGCCTGGAACCAGGCGTCGAAGCGCGTCTTCGGGAAGTGCAGCCCGAGCTCCTCGTAGGCCTTCGCCGCGAGGTCCCAGCGCTTCAGGTCTTCGTACATCTGGCCGATCTCCCACCAGGCCTTCTCGGTGACCGGTTCGGCGGGGAATCGTCCGGTGAGATCGCGATAGGTGGCGAGCGCCGCCGGCACCGTGGCGCCGAGCTCCGTGTCGCGCACCGTCAGGCGCTGCTCGCGTTCGATCTCGGCCTTGGCGGCGAGGGCGCGCGCCGACCAGGGCGACGTCGGATAGTCGGCCGCGCAGGCGGCAAAGAGCTTCTTCGCCTCTTCGGTGGACTTCTTGCTGTCCGCCGCCTGCACCTGCTTCGCCTGCTGGAACGCCGCCTCCGCCGCCCGCGGATCGCTCTTGAAGCGGCTCTGGATCTCGACGTAGGTGCCGAGCGCCTCCTTGCCGCGCTGCAGGCTGACCTGGGACTTGGCGATCAGGTAGTAGCCGTCGATCGCCACCGGGCTCGCTGGGTACTTGGCGACCAGGTCTTGCGCCCCGGCGAGCGCCTGGTCAAAGAGCTTGGCGTCGAACTTGCCGCGCGCCACTTCGAGATCGGCGACCGCCGGATCGACGACCGGCTTGGCCGGCTTCGGCTTGGTCTCCGTCGGCGCGGGAGGAGCCGCCTCCGGCCTCGCCGGCGTGGTCCCGATCTCCTTCCCCGGTTTCGTCGCTGGCGCGTCAGCGGGCCGTTCCGTGGGCGAATTCGCGGCCGGAGGCGGCGCACTCTCCACCGGCACCGCCGCCGCGACCACCGGCGGCGCCACCAGATCGGCCGCCGCGACCTTTTCGGCGGGGGTCGCCGGTGCGGCCGACGCCGCGTCGATCGCCGGAGCCTCTACTGCCGGGTTGAGCAACATCCAGGCGCCGACGCCGACCAGGGCCACTGCCAGCAGGCCGAACAGCATCAGTACTCCCCGGTTGCGCTGGAAGCTCGTCGAGCCTTTCTTGAACAGCATCGACGTCCCGCGCTTGAGGCCCTTCAGCTCGTCAAGCAGCTGGAAGCGCAGTAGCTCTTCGAGCTTGTCGATGTCCTCGAGGAGTTGGCCGACGGTGGCGTAGCGCTTGTCCGGCTCGGTGGCGAGGCACTTCAGCACGACCGGGTCGATCTCCGACGGCAGGTCGCGGTTGAGCTCGGACGGCAGGCTGAACTTGCCGAGCGGCATGCGCCCGGTGAGTGCTTCGTAGAAGACGACGCCGAGAGAGTAGATGTCGGCGCGGTGATCGACTGCCGAAGCATCGACGGCCTGCTCCGGCGCGAGGTAGTGCAGCGACCCGAGGGTCATCTCGCGGGTAGTGAGCGTCCCGAGAGTGCGCGCGACCGACTCGACGCGGCTGATGCCGAAATCGGCGAGCTTGACGATCGAGAGCGTCGGCGAAACCAGGATGTTGCGCGGATTGAGGTCGCGGTGGACGACACCGGCGCGATGGGCGGCGCCGAGGCCCCGCCCGATCTGCTTGATGATCTGCACGACCTCCTGCAGGGACAGCCGGCGCTGGCGCAGCACGACGTCGAGAGAGGTGCCCTCGACGTACTCCATGGCGAAGTAGAGGATGCCCTGGTCCTCGCCCTTGTCGATGATCTGCACGATGTTCGGGTGCGAGAGCATCGCCACCGTCTGCGCTTCGCGATGGAAACGCGCCACCGCATCGGGGTCCTTGGCGAAGTCGCCCGGCAGCACCTTGATCGCGACGATGCGGTTGAGCGACGGCTGCATCGCCTTGTAGACCGCGCCCATGCCGCCCTTGCCGAGCGGCCCGAGGATCTCGTACGGCCCGATCTGCTTCGGAACCTCACTCACGGCCATCGGCCTCGAACACCAGCACGGTGTCTCCGATGAAGATGCGGTCCATGTGCTGCAGCACGGCGCGCGTCACCTTCTCGCCGTTCACCTTCGTGCCGTTGCTGGTCTCGAGATCCGTCAACACGAAGCCCTCCGGCTGCAGTTCGATCGCGATGTGCTCCTTGCTCGCCTGGCTGTCGGTGAGCGGGAGATCGCAGGTGCGGATCCGGCCGACCAGGACGCGTCCGGCGCCGATCGCGAGCTCCTGGCCGGCCTCCTGGCCCAGAGCCACGAAGAGCCGCGCTGAAATGGGGCTCGTGGCCGCGGCCTTGCGGGAACGAGACGCCATCTCGACGGTCCGGATCGGAAAGGGAATCGTGATGCCGCCGCGCTGGAACTCCTCCCAGATGCGGATTCGGATGTCGCTGCCGATGCGCGGGCGCTGGGCGATGTCCTCGATCCAGACGCGCAGCTCGTAGTCGATCGAGCTGTCGGCGAAAGCGACGGCGTAGACGTCCGGTGTCGGCTTCTCGAGGACCCCGGGAACGCCCGCGGCGGCGGCGAGCATCGCCTGGCGGACGCGATAGGGAGGCGTTTTGTATTCCGCTCCGACGACGATCTTCTCGAGGTGCATCGGATGCGGGTAGTAGTAGTTGATGATGCGGTCGTCCGCCATCTTGGCGTTCGGGATGATCAGGTTGTCGCTCTCGCGCGTGCGCAGGTGCGTCGTGCGCCACGAGATCGACACCACCCGGCCCTCGATGTCGCCGATCTTGATCCAGTCGTTGATCCGGTAGGGCTTCTCGAGGCCGATGACGACGCCGGCGAAGATGTTGCCCAGGATGGGCTGCAAGGCGAGACCGATGACCAGCGAGGTGATCGCCGAACCGGTGACCAGGCCGGCGAGATTGGCCTCCGGAAAGCTGATCTTGAAGGTGACGAGCGCGGCGACGAAGTAGGTCGCGCCGAGCGTCACCATCGGCAGCAGGTTGGGCAGCCGGACGCCGCGGTTCGGTAGATGGAGGTCGAAGTAGATCAGCCCGACCAGCCGGACGACGGTGATCGCGCCGAGGAAAAGCAGCAGCCACGACAGAACCTGGTCGAAGGTCTCGTATTTGCCGGGCGTGAACAGGGTGAAAACCCGGGACCCAGCCGCCACGGCGGCGACGAAGAGCACGAAGGAGAGCTGGCGGACGATGAGCAGGCGACGCAGCGCGGCAACGATGCCGATCAGGATCGCCGTCACTGCGAGGCTGGAGAGGATGGTGAGGGCTAGGCGCACGGGCTCATGGAGTAGTACGTGAAGCGCATGAAATGGAGGCCAAAGATAACACAGGGGTCGCGGGGGAAGCCCCCCCAACCCCTATGACTGCAACTGTTTCCGGCGTGCACTCCGATGCCACGCGAAGGTCTTCGCTAGTCCGCCGGCGCTAGCTGCGCGGGATGAGGGCGCCGAGCACCGCGCCGCGCACCACGCCGCCGATGACGCCGATTCCGCCCCAGCACCAGCCGAGGTAGTAGGGGAAGCCGGCGATGACCAGCGGGTTGTAGAAGCCGGTAAAAAAGTGGGCGATGCCGAAGAAGAGGCCGAAGGTGGCGCCCCCCTTCCACCCCGCCGCCCAGGAGGAGCGCGTCCTGGCGAAGAGGATGGCCACACAGACGCTTACCGCGATCGACACGGCGAAGAACTTCATCGGGTTGGCCTCCGTCTGGCTGAAGGCCTCGGAGTACTTCTTGTAGGTGTCCGCCAGGAGAATGCCGTGCATCACGAAGTCGACGAGATTGGTGACGATGCCGGCGACGACACCGCCCAGGACGATGCGAGTCCAGTTCATGACGACCCCCCCTCGGTCAGCCGCGTGTCCCGCGGCGGGTTTGGCAAACTGCCGCGGAGACTAACCCAGATGGCTGGTATCCGGGAGCAGCCCGCACCAGCAGGCGCCGCGGCGGGAAGCGGCTGCGGAGTTCGGCTAGCGCAGCAGCCCAGCCGTTCTCGACGTGACGAAGACCCAGTTTCCGTTCACCTGGCGCATCTCGACCAGGTAGAGCATGCGGGTGCCATCGAACGGCTCGCCCTCGACCTCGAGCACGGCCGAGTCGGTTGCGAGCCACTCGCCACCGGTGATCTTCGGCTTCTTCGGCAAGACCGTGCCCAGGATGTCTCTTGCCGATTCGAGATTCTCCTGCGGCGACCGCCAGTCCTCCTGGTAGCTCTTCGCCTCTTCGGGCGCGAGCAGGGCGAGAATCTTCGCCAGATCCTTGCCCCCAAGCGCAGCGCGCAGCGCGAGGAGGGCCTTGCCCGGCGCTTCGCCGTCCTTGGCGATCGCCTTGCCCTGCGGCCGGGACAGCACTTCCGATTCGAAGGTCATGTCCATCGACCAGGTCGGGCCGTCCATCGACTTCACCGGCTGGGCCGTCTTGACGACACAGGAGATGCGGGTCGCGCTGTTCTCCTTGCAGGTCGCGACCAGCGAGCCCTTCTGTCCCATCATCGTGCCGGAGGTATCGAGGTACTGCGTCCCATCGAACCGCGCGTTCATCCCGACGACAGCTTCCGCACTCACACTCAGGCCGAGGAAGTTGGCCTCGCCGCTCACCGCGGGATCGTTGATGGCGACCATGTACGGGTCGAGTGCCGCCGCGATCGCCTTGCGGTCGACCGGCGTCGCCGTCAGCATGACGTAGGTCTCGAACTGCCGCGGATTGCGCTGGTCGCGCATGCGGAAGGCCGCCACCTCCTTGAGCGGAAGCTCCTCGCCGCCGATCACGAACTTGCCGGAGATGGGGGCGGCGTGGAGATCGGGCAGCGCGGCAAGCCCGGTCGCCAGGGCCCAGATACAGACGAGGAGTCGCTTGTTCATGATGTTCTCCTGGAAGAATCGCGGTTCAGGTATTCCAACGCGAAAACAGCTTCGCGGATGCCATTCGCGAGGATGTCTGCCGGTTGGCCGCCGGCGCCATCGCCATCGCTCGCCTTCAGTCCCGCGGAGTCACCGTAGCGCAGGAGACACCTATGCCGGTAGCTCGAGCCGGAACTGGCGCCCAATCTGTGCGGCCCGCTCGGAGGCGACTCCGGCGGCGCTCGCGAACTCTGGCCAGTGGCTCGCCGCGGCGACCACCTCGGTGAGGATGTCGGCGGCGCCGCCGCGTTTCATCATGGCGGAACGCGCGCAGGCGTCGAGGTCGGCACGGGTGAAGTTGTCGCGCTTGCCGGCGACCGACATCTGGTGGAGCGAGGTCCAGTCCCCAGCGGGATTGTAGGAGTAGTTCACGTCGAAGGCCGGCGACAGGCTCCAGAGCCCACGTTTGTCCATGAGGAAGGCGATGTTCTTCACGTGATCGTCCTGGTTGCGGAAGACGAGGTTGAAAACCATGCGGCGGAACTGCTCCTCGATGGCCGACATCGGGAGTCCCAGCTGGCGAATCGTCGCCAGGGCCTGCTCGTAGGAGTGGGCGCCGGGCAGGTTGAAGTCGAGATGCGCCAGCGCGCCGAGTGACTGCATGTGGATCTTCTCGCCCGCCGGGCCGCGATCGAAGCGCCGGGTCATGAAGTGGCGCCGGCCGTGCTCCTCGAGCAGCCGGGTTTCGGTCATCGCGATTCCCGCCCGGCGCGCGAGCTGCGAGTAGGCGAACTCGATCGCGCCATAGCCCTGCGGATCGGCGAGTCCGTGGTCGCCGCTCCCGGAGACACCGTCGAGCTTCAGGAGCCAGTGCTCGAAGCCGGGGCCGGCGGCGACCTGTCCGGAGCGGATCTCTTCGGTCGCCGGATTCCACGCCACGATCGCCTTGGGGCGGGCGCCACCCGCCGAGGTGCCGACGCGCAAGATCTCCTGCAGCGCGGCAGCGCTCGCGTCTCCGGCGAACGAGCCGCGGAGCTCGCCGCGCTGGGCGAGCACCTGAGACGCAAGCTCGACAAGGCGATCGACCGCGATCCGGCTCGCGCGCTTCTCTTCGCGCAGGAGCGACGGCTGGAACTCGAGCGCTCCCATGCCGCGGGTGCCGACGTAGCACAGGCGCTCGATCGCGTTGAGGCTCGAAGCTGGACGGCCCTGAGTCGCGAGCCAGGCGTCGATCAGTGCGCTGCCGAAGCGATCCGGGAGAGAATCGGCGAGAAGACCGGGGAGGCCGTGGAACGTTTTCGGGTCGAGCTCGGGGAAGCTGTAGACGCTTGTCGCGAGCGGCATCGCGAGCGGCGAGATCTGGATGCCGCTCTGCGCGAACTCGGGATCGAACTCGAAGCGCGCGAAGGCTGCGCCGTCGTCGAGAGTGACGGCCGCAATGTCGCGGCCCCACAGCCGGACCCTCGCCGTCGAGCTCACTCGCGCTCGTTCCAGGTCCAGGCGGCGGCCGGTGATACGTCACGTTTCCGCGTTGCCCGCTGACGCCTGCGGCCCTGCAGCCGCGCAAGAGCAATCGGGCTCGGCAACGCCTCCGGCGCCAAGAGGTCGAGGCGCTCGAGGAGCCCGAGAGCGCGCAGGACGCGGATGAGCGAGACGATCTGCGCCCCGCCGCCGTCCTCCATCCGCTCGAGCGTCCGCTTGCCGATCCCCGCCTCACGGGCGAGGACCGCCTGAGTGATCCCGCGCTGCAACCGGAGTTGCTCCAGCCGCGAGCCCAACTCCGCAAGGATTCGTTCGTCCGAGGACTCCCGTTCAACCTTCACAACTCGCCTCGCATGGCGAGAAATTACCATAAACCGCCATTAGTCGCCATTATCAGCGAATTCAAACCCCAATTCGCAACCACTCTAACTCGCGCTTCATGGCGAATCGAGGCTGGCTTTTCAGATCCTGCCTACCCTGCGGACATGGTGCAGCCAGAGGGATTCGAACCCCCGACCCTCAGATTCGAAGTCTGATGCTCTATCCAGCTGAGCTATGGCTGCAGCGGGTGGGACTTGAGGCTGGGGAGTGGGCGGTGCGGGTCATGGGCGATCGGGGTGAGAGAGGTGGTGCAGCCAGAGGGAGTCGAACCCCCAACCGTCAGATTCGTAGTCTGGTGCTCTATCCAGTTGAGCTATGGCTGCGCGGATCGCCGCGTGAGGTCGGCATTCTAGCGAATCCGGGCCGGCAGCCGCAACCGAGCGGGTTTCGGGCCGTTCCTGGGGCTGCCCGTCGGGTCGCCGCCGGCTACTCGATCAACCCCTCGACCGGCGACGAGGCGTTGGCGTAGAGGCGGCGCGGGATCCTGCCGGCGTGGCGGGCCAGATGGCCGGCTTCGATCCCGAGCCGCATCGCCAGCGCCATCGTGACCGGATCCTTGGCCTCGGCGACCGCCGTGTTCATGAGCACCGCATCCGCCCCCAGCTCCATCGCCAGGGCGGCATCCGAGGCCGTTCCGACGCCGGCGTCGACGATGATCGGCGTCGTCGCCTGCTCGAGGATGATCGCCAGGTTGGCGCGGTTGCGGATGCCCATCCCCGAACCGATCGGCGCCGCGAGCGGCATCACCGCCGGACAGCCGAGGTCGGCCAGTTTCCTGCAGACGATCGGATCGTCGTTGGTGTACGGCAGGACGATGAAGCCCTCCTTGAGCAGGACCGCGGCGGCGCGCAGCGTCTCGGCGGTGTCGGGGAAAAGCGTCTGCTTGTCGCCGATCACCTCGAGCTTCACCCACTCCCAGCCGCCGAGCTCGCGCGCCAGGCGTGCCGTGCGGATCGCCTCGTCGGCGGTGTAGCAGCCGGCAGTGTTGGGCAACAGAAGATAGCGCTTGGGGTCGATCTGGTCGATGAGCGAGCCCTTCCCCAACTCGTCGAGGTTCACCCGACGCAGGGCGACGGTGACGATCTCGGTACCCGAAGCGGCGAGCGCCGCGGTCATCGTGGCGGCGTCCTTGTACTTGCCGGTGCCGAGGAGGAGGCGCGACTGGAACGTGCGGCCGGCGAGGGTGAACGGCGCCGGTATGGGCGAGACGGTGGGCGAAGCGGATTCGTGGGTCATCAAGGGAGATTGTAGTTCAGGCGGGGCCAGCACCTCTTCGTTGGTGGTGGGTCGCTCCGGCACTCGGGAATCCAAAGTCGGCTCCTAGTGAAGCTGGTCGCCCACTTTGGATTCCCGAGCGCCAGAGCGCCCCTGCGAGGCTCGAAGCTTCTGTCTTGGCTGTTCCGACGAGGGGTGGCCGGGCCGAGGGCTCCCATAGGCGCGGAGCGCGCCTCTTCAGCGCGAGCACCTATGGGAAGCGGA
This sequence comes from Thermoanaerobaculia bacterium, assembly GCA_039932055.1. Classification (GTDB taxonomy): domain Bacteria; phylum Acidobacteriota; class Thermoanaerobaculia; order Multivoradales; family JAGPDF01; genus JAGPDF01. Next base: position 8,934 of record JBDTQT010000019.1, on the reverse strand, counting down.
CCGGACAGGACCCCGAGCAAGTGCCCCAGCGAACAGGCTCCTAGCGCGACTCAGGCTTCGAGGCGGATGTTGTCGATCAGGCGCGTCGAGCCGATCTTCGCGGCGAGCGCCACCACGGCTCGCGAGCCGATCTGGGCAAGTCGCGCGAAACTGTCGGGATCAACGACCTCGACGTAGTGCAGGACGATCTCGGGGTCGGCCACGAGCTCCGACGTCACGGCCTCGCACAAGACCTCGCCCTGGCGCTCGCCGCGCTCAAAGAGCGCTCGCGCCCGGGCGAGCGCCCGCGACAGCCGGACCGCACGCCGGCGCTCGTCGGGCGAGAGGTAGGCGTTGCGGGACGACATCGCCAGACCGTCGGCTTCGCGCACGATCGGCCCGCCGACGATCTCGACCGGCAGCACGAGATCGCGCACCAACTGGCGGACGACGGCCAGCTGCTGGGCATCTTTCTCGCCGAAGACCGCGATGTCCGGGCGTACCAGCTGGAGAAGCCGCGCGACCACCGTCGCGACGCCGCGAAAGAAGTGCGGCCGGACCTCGCTCTCGAGCCCGAGCGCCGCGCCCCGGGGCTCGATCCAGGTGCCGAATCCGTCGGGGTAAATCGTCTCGCGCTCCGGCAGAAACAGGAGGTCGCAACCGGCGCGGGCGAGGAGCGCCGCATCGCGCTCGGGCTGCCGAGGATAGCTGTCGAAGTCTTCGTGCGGCGCGAACTGGCTCGGGTTGACGAAGATCGACGCCACCACGCGCGGCGCATGCCGGCGGGCGATGGCGACGAGCGAAAGATGGCCTTCGTGCAGAGCGCCCATGGTCGGCACGAAAGCGATCGTCGCTTCGACGGACTTCCAGGAGGAGACGGCGTCGGTGAGCCCCGCAACGGTGTGAACGGTCTTCATGCGGCGAGCTTATCCGCCGCGGAGGCGGCTGGTAATCCGCGTCGATTCTCCGGCGAGGCGGCTCGTAAGCCGCTTCTAGCCGCCATACAGCCGTTCGAGAGGCGGTGCGACGTCGGTCGACGGAAAGCCCGGATCCTCGAAGCTCTCCTCCGGCGCCGGGAAGCTGCCGGAGCGCACGTCGGCGGCGAAGGCCGCGATGGCTTCGCGAGCGCCCAGCCCCTGCTCGGCGTAGCGCCGCACGAAACGCGGCGCGATGCGCTCTTCGATCCCCAGCAGGTCGTGGTAGACCAGCACCTGGCCGTCGCAATACTGGCCGGCACCGATGCCGATCGTCGGAATCTCGACGAGCTCGGTCACCTCGCGGCCGAGCTCGGTCGGGATGCACTCGAGGACGAGCGAGAAGGCGCCCGCCGCCTCGACCGCCTTGGCCGCCTCGAGCAGCGCCGCACGCGCCTCCGCACCGCGGCCCTGGACCTTGAAGCCGCCGAACTTGTGGATCGACTGCGGGGTGAGCCCGAGGTGGGCCTGGACCGGAATTTCGGCCGCGATCAGCGCCTCGATGATGTCGATCCGCGCCCCTTCGATCTTCACCGCCGAGGCCCCCCCCTCCTTGATGAAGCGCAGGGCGTTGGCGACCGCCTGGTCGGGACCGAGATGGAACGAGCCGTACGGCATGTCGGCGATGAGGAGAGCACGCGACAAGCCGCGGCGCACCGCCTTCACGTGGTGGAGCATCTCGTCCATGGTCACCGACAGGGTGTCGGCGTGGCCGAGGACGACCATGGCGAGCGAATCGCCGACCAGCACCATGTCGACCCCGGCGGCATCGGCGCTGCGCGCCTGCGGGTAGTCGTAGGCGGTGACCATCACCAGCCGTTCGCCCCGGGCGGGGGCGTCGCGCAACTGCGGCACACTGATCTTCTTGCTTGGGCTGCCCATCCGGCACCTCCGCGAAAACAGAAAACCCCTCCGCCTGCAAAATGCGACGGAAGGGTTTCGCGGTGCCGGGGGACTCGCGCCATTCTCTCCTCGGGTGTCCGTCCCTTATTAGGCAGGGATCGGGCCCCGGCGCAGGCGGGCCACTCTGGGCAGCTTCTCTTCCCGTCTCGGTCCCGCAGATGCGGGATCCCAGCGGCGAGAGAAATTGTACGGCCGCTCGCGGCGCGAAGCAAATCGATGGCTGCAGAACGGTAGACTGCCGCCAGTGATCGGCACGCAGCTGGCGCACTATCGGATCCTGGCGAAGCTCGGTGAGGGCGGCATGGGAATCGTCTACCTCGCCGAGGACGAGCGCCTGCACCGCAAGGTCGCCTTGAAGACCCTGCCGCCGGCTCTCGCCGAGGATCCGCAGCGCCTTGCCCGCTTCGAGCGCGAGGTCAAGTCGGTCGCCACGTTGAACCACCCCAACATCGTCACCATCTACTCGGTCGAGGAGACCGACGGCAAGCGCTTCTTCACCATGGAGCACGTCGAGGGCAAGACCCTCTCGCAGCTCATCCCGCCGGGGGGACTGCCGCTCAAGGAGTTCCTGCAGATCGCCGTGCCGCTCGCCGACGCGCTCGCCGCGGCGCACGCCAAGGGGATCCAGCACCGCGACCTCAAACCCGGCAACGTCATGGTCAACAGCGACGGCCGGGTCAAGGTCCTCGACTTCGGCCTCGCCAAGCTGCGCGAGCACGAGCAGACCGAGGCGATGGGCTTCCACCCCCAGACCACCCTCACCCAGGAAGGCCTCGCCATCGGCACCCTCGCCTACATGGCCCCCGAGCAGCTCCGGATGCTCGCGACCGACCACCGCGCCGATCTCTTCTCCCTTGGCGTCGTGCTCTATGAGATGGCCACCGGCCACTGCCCGTTCCTCGGCCAGTCGACCGCCGAGGTCATCTCGGCGATCCTCCGCGATCAGCCGGCGCGAACCTACGAAGCGAACGCCAAGATCCCGCCCGAGATCGACGCCATTCTCCGCCGCTGTCTCGAGAAGGAGCCGGCGAAGCGCATCGGCTCAGCGGTCGAGGTCCGCGACGCTCTCGCCGCGGTCGCCCGCGCCGTCGACCTCGGACAGACGAGTAGCCGCACGCCCAAGTCGGACAGCGGCGCCGTGCAGCTCGTCAAGTCCAGGTACGCCCGCTTCGCCCTCGCCGCCCTCGCCATCATCGCCCTCGGCGCCGGTCTCTTCGCCTGGCGGGCGCGCACACCGCGAGTGGAGGGCAGCCCGAATGCCGGCGCGGCCCCAGTCGCCGCGAAGCTCCCGTCGCTCGTCGTGCTGCCGTTGTCGAACTTCGCCAACGAGCCTGAGTACTTCGTCGACGGCATGACCGACGCCCTGATCTCGGCCCTCGCCCACATCCAGGGGGTGCGAGTCATCTCGCGCCAGTCGGCGATGCACTACAAGGACTCGAAGAAGCTCCTGCCCGAAATCGCCAAAGAGCTCGGTGTCGACTTCGTCGTTGAAGGCTCCGTCGCCCGCGTCGCCGACCGCGTCCGCCTCAACGCTCAGGTCGTCCAGGCCGACCCCGAGAACACCCTCTGGTCGGAGAGCTTCGAACGCGCCGCCACGGACGTTCTCGCCCTGCAGAACACTTTCGCCAGCGCAATCGCAGCGGCGATCCACGTCCAGATCTCGCCGGTGGAGCAGACCCGCCTCGCCACGACCAAAGCGGTTGATCCGGATGTCTACGAAGCCTTCTTGCAGGGCAAGTACTACGGCGCGCAGTTCGGAGAGGCGAGCGTCCGCAAGGCGAAGGGCTACTTCGAGCGCGCCATCGCCAAGGATCCTTCCTTCGCCCCGGCCTGGTCGGGCCTCTCCGAGTCCCTGCAGTGGCTCGCTGCCTTCCACGCCGACCCGGCGCAACTCATGCCCGAGGCCGAAGCCGCCGCCCGCCGCGCCATCGAGCTCGACCCCAGCCTTGCCGAGGCGCACGCCTCGCTCAGCGGGATCCATCTCAACAGGTGGGAGTTCCCGGCGGCCGAGGCCGCGATCAACAAGGCGATCGAGCTCAATCCCGGCTCAGCTGCGGCGCGTCGCGGGCGCTGGTTGCTGCTTGCCTACCAGCTGCGACTCGCTGACGCGGGCTCGGAGATCGAAGCCGCCAAGCGGCTCGATCCCCTGTCAGCGCAAGTCAGCGCCGATGCGGGCGTGCAACATCTCTTCGAGGGGCGCTACGAAACGGCGATCGCCGAGCTGAAGAATGCGCTGGAGCTCGATCCGGATTACGCCCTCACCCACGTCTACCTCTTCCTCACCTACAGCGAGATGAAGAAAGACCCCGAGCGCGGTCTCGAGTTGCGGCACTACATCTCGGACCTCGGCCGACCGGAGCTCGTGCCGCAGTTCAATCGCAAACTCGAGGCCGACGGCTACGACCGCGCGCTGAGCTGGATCGCCAACGAGCTGGACGCCCATCCGCCGGCGGGAGACGCGACCCGGTTCGGCGTCATCGGCGGTCTGCTCGCTCAGGCCGGCGAGCGCGAAAAGGCGCTCACTTGGCTCGAACGCGGCGTCGACCACCACGCCTGGGACATGGCTTCACTCGCGGTCGGCCCGGACTATCGCAACCTCCGGGGCGAGCAGCGATTCAACGTCTTGTTGAAGCGAGTCGGCCTGCCTGCCGCCGCGCCGGCTGCGAACTGAATCGACTCGTCAGGGCTTGACCTTGATCATCGAGGCGTCGGAGAACTCCTGACCGAGGTAGGTGCGAATCTTGGTTTCGTTGTTGCCCTTGAGCAGTTCGATCTCGCTGCCGCTCAAGCCGGCATCGACACCGACACCGTGCGGATCCTCGTCGAACGCCTCGCGCAGCGACTTGTGCTTCGACAGTGCGACGAGAAACTCATGCAGGTCGTTGACCGCCATGCTCACTCCTCCTCAAAGGGTCCTGTTAGATACTGCACAGAGACTAGCAGGGGGTAGATATTGAGGAAAGACGGATCGCTGACCGTCGTCGGTACCGGAATGCTCATCGCCGGACAGGTCACGCAGGAAGCGCTCTCGGCCATGGAGGCGGCGGAGAAGCTCTACTTCCTGGTGACGGACATCGTCACCAGCCGCTGGCTCGGCCAGCTCAATCCGAGCGCGGAATCGCTCTACGGCTGCTACGCCGACGGCAAGCCACGCGAAGCCACTTACGCCGAAATGGTCGAACGGATCGTCGCTTCGGTCCGGGAGGGGCGCCGAGTCGTCGCCGCTTTCTACGGCCACCCCGGGATCTTCGTCGCGCCCTCGCATGAAGCCATCCGCCGGGTGAGAGCCGAGGGTTACAGCGCCCAGATGCTCCCCGGGATTTCCGCTGAAGACTGTCTCTTCGCGGACCTGGCGATCGATCCCGGAGAGCGCGGATGCCAGAGTTTCGAGGCTACTGATTTCCTGCTGCGCCGGCGCCGCTTCGACCCGACCAGCACGCTCATCCTTTGGCAGATCGGCGGCATCGGGGTCTTCGACTTCCACAGCAAACCGCTGTGGAGCCGCCAGGGGCTGGAGGTGCTCGAGCACGAGCTTCTGCGTCACTACCCAGCCGACCACGACGTCGTGATCTACGAGGCGGTCCCTTATCCGACACTCCCGCCGAAGATCCTCCGCGTGCCGCTGGCGGAAATGGCGCGCGCCGAGGTCAGCATCCGCTCCACGCTCTACGTTCCCCCGCTTCCTGACCGCGAGAGCGACCCGGAGATGCGCGCGGCGCTGAGAATGCCAGCGCCGAAAGGGGGAAGCTACCTTTCCTGAGTCCAGCCTCGGCTCCGGCGCCGCGAACACCTCGCCGCGCTCCAGCGTCCAGCCGATAGACTACCGAGCGTGATCGGCAGCAAGCTGGCGCACTATCGGATCCTCGCCAAGTTGGGCGAAGGCGGCATGGGAATCGTCTACCTCGCCGAGGACGAGCGCTTGCACCGCAAGGTCGCCTTGAAGACCCTGCCGCTGGCTCTCGCCGAGGATCCGCAGCGCCTTGCCCGCTTCGAGCGGGAGGTCAAGTCGGTCGCGACGTTGAACCACCCCAACATCGTCACCATCTACTCGGTCGAAGAGGCCGACGGCAAACGCTTCTTCACTATGGAGCACATCGAGGGCAAGACCCTCTCGCAGCTGGTCCCGGCGGGCGGCCTGCCGCTCCAGGAGTTTCTCAAGATCGCCGTGCCGCTCGCCGATGCCCTGGCCGCCGCGCACGCCAAGGGGATTCAGCACCGCGACCTCAAACCCGGCAACGTCATGGTCAACAGCGACGGCCGGGTCAAGGTCCTCGACTTCGGCCTCGCCAAGCTGCGCGAGCACGAGCGGACCGAGGCGATGGGCTTCCATCCCCAGACCACCCTCACCCAGGAAGGCCTCGCCATCGGCACTCTCGCCTACATGGCCCCCGAGCAGCTCCGGATGCTCGCGACCGACCACCGCACCGATATCTTCTCCCTTGGCGTCGTGCTCTACGAGATGGCCACCGGCCGCTGCCCTTTCCTCGGCCAGTCGACTGCCGAGGTCATCTCCGCCATCCTCCGCGACCAGCCGGCGAGAACCTACGCGGAAAACGACAAGATCCCGCCCGAGATCGACGCCATTCTCCGTCGCTGCCTCGAGAAGGAGCCGGCAAAGCGCATCGGCTCGGCGGTCGAGGTCCGCGACGCCCTCGCCGAGGTGTCCCGCGACGTCGATCTCGGGCAGACCCGCAGCCGAACTCCCAGGCCGGAGAGCGGCGCGGTGCAACTCGTCAAGTCGCGCAACGTCCGTTTCGCAGTCGCCGCCCTCGCCATCATCACCCTCGGCGCCGGCCTCTTCGCCTGGCGAGCACGGACGCCGCCGGCGAGCGTCGCGCAACCGGCTCCGCCGGTTGTCGCCCAGCTCCCCTCGCTCGTCGTGCTGCCGCTATCGAACTTCGCCAATGAGCCGGCGTACTTCGTCGATGGCATGACGGACGCCCTGATCTCGGCCCTCGCCCGCATCCATGGAGTGCGCGTCATCTCACGCCAGTCGGCCATGCACTACAAGGACTCGAAGAAACTCCTGCCCGAGATCGCCCGCGAGCTCGGCGTCGATTTCGTCGTCGAAGGCTCCGTCGCCCGCATCGCCGACCGCGTCCGCCTGAACGCCCAGGTCATCCAGGCCGACCCCGAGACCACCCTCTGGTCCGAGAGCTTCGAACGCGCCAGCCAGGACGTTGTCGCCCTCCAGAACACCTTTGCCAGCGCCATCGCCCGCGCCGTGCATGCGCGCATCTCGCCGGTCGAAGAGGTCCAGCTCGCCGCGACCCGCGTGGTCGATCCGGATGCCTACGAGGCCTACCTCCAGGGACGCTTTTTTGCCAACCAGTTCGGCGAGGAGAACTCCCAGAAGGCGATGGTCTATTTCCAGAAAGCGATCGGCATCGACCCCGCCTTCGCGCTCGCCTGGGCGGGGCTCTCGGACGCGCTGCAGGACCGTTCCTACTACTACGTCGTCGAACCCCAGAAGGGCTTCGCCGAGGCGGAGGCGGCGGCCCGCAAGGCCATCACCCTCGATCCGGGCCTCTCCGACGCGCACTCGTCGCTCGGCGACCTGTTGCTGTTCACGAAGTGGAATTGGCGGGAAGCCGAAGCCGAATTGAACGAGGCAGTGCGGCTCAATCCGAACTCCGCCAATGCGCGTCGCCGGCGCTGGCTGCTGTACTCCTGCCTGCGTCGTTTCGCCGAGGGGCGGGCCGAGATCGAGTTCGCGCAGCGCCTCGATCCGCTGTCGCCGCTCATCCACGGCGATGTCGGCGTCCAACGTCTGCTCGACGGCGATCCGCAGCGGGCGCTGGCCGAAATCGCCGCTACCCTGGAGCTCGATCCGACCTACTCCCCGGCGCACTACTTCGCCTGGCTGGCATACGAGGAGCTGAGCAAAGACCCCGAACGCGGACTCGAGCTCGAGCGCCTCATGCCGGGTTACCGGCTGGAGAGTCTGCAGCCGGAGTTCGTCCGGCGCCGCGACCAGGACGGCTATCCGGCGGCGCTCAAGTGGTTCTCCCACGCGCTTGCCGACAAGGCGAACCGGGAGCGCGTCCCGACCAGCCTGGTCGCGACCTTCTTCGCCAACGCCGGCGAGGAAGACCAGGCAATGGCGTGGCTCGAGCGCTGCCACCGGGAGCGCTGCTGGGATCTGCCCTGGCTCTCCGCCGCGCCGGACTTCACTCCCCTGCATGGGCGCGAAGACTTCCGGCAGCTGGTGGAGGTCCTCGGCCTCCCTCAGCCGCCGATTGCGCAGTGAAGCGGCTCGCCAGCGCGCCGGTCTCGTCGCGCTCGACGCTCTGCGTCCCGCCGCTCGCCGATCGCGAAAGCGATCCCGAGATGACCGCGGCGCTCGCTGAACCCATGGCGGCCAGCCCGACGCCGGAGTAGGAACGGCGCGGCGGACCCTCCCCTCCCGGGGGGGCAGCCGGGTCAGCGCTTGCGGGCGGGGACGAAGTACTCGGTGCCGCGAATCGGGCGGAGGAGCTGCTGGACGAGCTCCTCGAAGTCGCTCTTGCTGCCGGGGAAATCGAGGTTGCGGGTGTCCACCACCAGGAGCGGCGAGCGGTTGTAGTAGTGGAAGTAATGGTTGTAGGCGTCGATCAGCTCGGCCATGTACTCGTCCGAGATCTCCTTTTCGAAGCTCCGGGCGCGCTTGCGGATGCGCGCCATGCAGGTGTCGACGTCGGCGGTGAGATAGAGCACGAGATCCGGCACCGGCACCTGCGGCTCGAGCGTCGTGTAGAGCCGGTCGTAAATCGCCAGCTCTTCGTCCGAGAGCGTCAGGTAGGCAAATATCCGGTCCTTCTGGAAGGTGTAGTCCGAGACCACGAGGCGCTGGAAGAGCTCCTGCTGCACCACCTCGTGCTGCTGCTTGTAGCGCGACAGCAGGAAGTACATCTGGGTCTGAAACGCCGCCCCCGGACGGTCGCGGTAGAAGTCGGGCAGGAACGGGTTCTCGACGTCCTCGAGGACCTTGACGGCCTCGAAGCGGCGCACCAGCTTGTCGACCAATACGGTCTTGCCGACCCCGATGGGGCCGTCGACCGCGAGGTAGCGGAACGGGAGGGTTTCAGCCGCCAATCGT
>JBDTQT010000018.1:0-29435 GCA_039932055.1 Thermoanaerobaculia bacterium | reverse complement strand
GTGTTCACCGAGCGGCAGATGGCGCCGAAGATCGGCCAGCCGTCGATCTCGGCCTTGGCGACGAAGACACAGGGGATCTGGGTGCCGAGGACGAAGATGTCGATGTAGGAGAGGTGGTTCGACACCAGGAAGAACGGCGGCGCCGGCGGTGTGCCGCGCACCGTCACCCGCACGCCGAAGATCCGGCAGAGCGCCTTCGACCAGACCTGGTAGGCCCAGCCCTGACCACGCGCCGCGAAGCGCCGCGAGAAGATCCCGCAGGCGCGCGCCGCGAGCGCCGCGAGATAGCTGAAAAGGGTGACGACCGCGACGGCAGCGAGCCGGACAACAGCTCGCAGAGTTCGGTAGAGGCGCTTCACTCGTTGATTCTATGGGTTCTCGGCTCGGTGCCGATTATCGCGGCAAGCGAAATCCAGCCTTGACGCGCGCCGGCGAGATAGGTCAAGTTGATGACGCTATGTGCCGCCAGGTGACCGTCCACGAAGCGAAGACTCACCTCTCGCGGCTGCTCGTCGAGGTCGAGGCGGGGGCGTCCATCGTCATCACCCGAAGCGGCAAGCCGGTGGCAAAGCTGGTGGCGTTCGAGGCGGTCGAGCGCCGGCCTGGGCGACTCAAGGGGAAGATCCGCATGGCGCGAGATTTCGAGGCGCCGCTCCCCGAGGCTCTGGCGCGCCTCTTCCGCGGCGAAGGCGAGTGAAGCTCCTCCGCAAAGGTCAGGGCGCGAGGCGGCGAATGCTCAAGAAATCCGTCGCCAGAACCAGTTGATCGCCGAGCCGCGAGACCTCGCCGGAGACCTCCACCGGTTCGGCGACGAGGTCGAGGATGCGCGGACCGAGCGGCGCGCCGTCGGCGGCCGCGAGCAGCAGCACCAGCGTGCGCTCGGCGCCGCCCGCCTCTCCCGAGCCAGCCACCCGGACGACGAACGCCGGCGGCGCGCCGCCCGAAATGCAGCGGATGGCGCAGTCGCGATGCGCCCTGCCGGTCGCCGGCTTCATCACGCCGAAGAAACACTTCGAGTCGACGATCTCGCCGCGCAGCACCTGCCGGCCCAGCGGGACTTGCGCCGGAGGCGCCACCGGAGCGGTCGCAGTGGTCGGAGCGGCCGGAGCGAGGGCGCCCGGCGCGGGTACCTCGCCGACTACCTCGATCAGCTGCTTGCCGTAGCGCTCGATGCGGCGGCCCTTCAGCGTCAGATCTCGCTCGCCTGCGGCGAGCAGGTGGGGCTGCGGACCGTGCTTGCCCTCCCCGACGAAAGGCAGAAAAGCGCCAGTAAAGGGGGAGGCGGCCGCATCGCCCGCGGGTCGAGTCCACAGCCCTGCCACCGGAGCGGTCTGCAGGCGACCGCAGTACTCGCTCTCCTCGTCCCAGGCGTACTCCCCGAGCCCGAGCGGCCGCTGGGCGGAGGAAAGCACCCCCGCCACCGCCGCGAAGCCCACCGCCGCCACCGCCGCCACCCCGCGCGCGAAGCGCGCCAGGCCGGGAGGAACGCTCAGGTACCCGACGAAGAACTCGCCGTCCAACGCGCCTGACGGACCCAACACCGAAGCGCCCTCCTCCACCCCTCCCTTTACCGCGCCTTTGTCCTTTGCTTCTTCTTTGACAGATCCTTTGCTTCTTTCAAGAACCGACTCAGCAATCACCACCGGATCGACAAAGGTGCCTGGCGGCAGGGGGCGCGGATCGACAAACACCCGATCCCCATCGACCAGCCGCAGCCGAAACGTCGGCACGCGTTCGGTGAACGGGGCCGGCGAGGCGCCGTCGGCAGGCCGGTACTGAAAGCCGTGCCAGGGGCAGGTGATGCAGCCGTCCACGATCCGCCCTTCGCCCAGCGGGCCGTTCTGGTGCTGGCAGACGTTCGAGACCGCCGAGAGCTGGCCGTCGTAGCGGAAGATCGCCACGCGCTCGCCGGCGAGAGAGACGATCTTCGCCCGTTTCTCGCGAATGTCGCCGACGCGGCAGGCCTCGACGAAGCCATCCGCGCCGGCCGTTGCGAGCGCGCGATCGAGCGCCCGGCCCTTCCATGCCGCGGCGAGATGAAGGGCGATCAACGTGACGAGCCCCGCGCCGAGCGCGAGCGCCGGCAGCGGACTCGTGGCATCCTGCAGGACGCCGAGCGCGACATGGCCGACGAGCAGCGCGTAGGCGAGGTAGACCAGCATGTGCAGCGTCTTCCACACCGGCGCGGTGAGGTTCGCCAGCCAGAAGTCGTGACTGGTCGCCGCCATCAGGAAGAGGATCACGAGCGCCGCCGCCCCCAGCTGCTGGAACGGAAAATTGCCGAGACTTCCCCACTGCGTGCTGCTGGTGAGCAGGCTCACCAGCGGGTTGCGGTCGCCGAGAGCATGAAACTGGAAGAGCGCGAAGCCGCCGTGCGCGAGGGCGAAGACGAACATCGTCACGCCCAGATGCCGGCGATTCCATAGCAGCGGCAGGAAGCGCCGGTCGAGCCGCGCCAGCGGGCCGATGGCGAGGACGACGTGCAGCAGAATCAGCGCGAGCGTCCCGAACGCCCGGATCAGCAGCGTCTCGGCGGTCGCCTCCGGGCGCACCCAGAGTCCGACGCCGACGAACAGGCCGAGGTAGAGCGCCGACGCGCCCCACGCCACCGCGTCGTAGCGCTTCTTGCCTGGAGACCAGCCGATCGCAGCGTAGCCGGCGCTCATTTCGCGTCGTCCGCCGGCTGTGCGTCCGGCGCCAGGGCTGCCGGCAGCTCCTGCAGCGGCAGCGGCTGCCGTGCTCGCAACGCCACCACCAGAAGGACCGGCAACAGAAGCGCAAGCAGCAGCCAGATCCAGCGATGCGCCGTGCGCAGGCGGCGGATCACGGCCGCACGACCTCGACCGCGGCAGCGGCCTGGCGATGGGCGTTGCGCTCGATCGATACTCCTCCGCCAGCGAGCCAGCGCCGCAGGAGAAAAGGCCACAAGGCCACCACCCCCGGCAGGACGATCAGTCGAAATCCCCAACCCGAGCCGGCGGCGCCGGGATCGACGCGCGCGATGCCGCGAGAAAGAAAGACCAGAGCAAAGAGCAGACCGAGCGCGGCGTAGGCGCCCGCCGCCCGCACCAGCCAGGGAGCGATGTCGATCCAGGTCATCTCAGTCGGCCTCGTCTCGTCTCAGCTTGGATGCGTCTGGCCTTCGAAGGTTTCTTCAGACCGGAAAGGCGATCGTCTGCGCCGCCGGCGCGAGGCAGCGTCGGTCGTCGCAGGCCTGGTAGCTGAGCTTCAGTCGTGGTTTACCCGCGGCGCCTGGCGCGCTCCGCGCGCGGGCGGCGAGGCTGAACTGCCGACGAAAAACTTGCTGGTAAAGGGCTGACTCCGGAGCGCCGCTGACTTCGGGTTTCGGGATCGCGACCGAGGCGGGGTCGAGCTCGAGGTCTTCGCCCTCGAGCCGGAGGGCGGTCGCATCGAGGTGCCAACCTGGCGCAATCTCGACATCCAGCCTGAACAGGATCCAGCCGTTGGCATCGGCTGGCATGGTCTCCAACTCGAGACCCACGACCTCCGCCCCGGTCGACCCGAGATCGCCTGGCGACCCAACACCCCCCTTTACCGAAAACAGTGCTGCGCTCTCAGCTCCGTCACCCGAGCGCAGCGAGCCAGTGTTGGCATCCAGCGCGCCTCTCGGCGCGATGCGCGCGAAGCGCGCCAAGGCGAGAGCCATCGTCTTCGAACCCTCTGGATGACGCGCGACCAAGGGGGCAAAGGACCGCAGCGTGCTCTCGGCGAGAGCCAAAAAGCGGCTCTCGCCGGTCGCCGCCGCGAGGTCGAGGAGGTTCAGCGCCGCGACGCCGTTCGCGCCCGGCATGGCGCCGTCGAAGATCTCCTTGCCGCGCACCAGCAGATCGGGAGCATCGGCACTGTTGAAGAAGCCGCCGCGCGGCGAGCCGAGACGACGCTGCTGCTCGTCGGTGAGGCGGACCGCTTCGTCCAGGTAGCGGCCTTCGCCTGAGGCTTCATGCAGACGCAGCAGACCGCGGACGAACCAGGCGTAGTCGGTGAGCCCGGCGGCGATCTTGCCGGTGCCGCGGCGCCAGGAGTGCAGCAGCGTGCCGTCGGCGCTCTTCAAGTGCGCGAGCACGAAGTCGGCGGCGCGCCGCGCCTGGGCGACGAGCGCGGGATCGCCGAGCGCCTTCCCGGCGACGGCGAGGCCGGCGATCGCCGTGCCGTTCCAGTCGGCGAGGATCTTGTCGTCAGTCGCTGGGCGGCGGCGGCGCGCGCGCGTCGCGAGGAGCTTCGCGCGCAGCGGCGCCATCTCCTGCAGGAGCTGCTCGCGCGTCAGGCGGCGATCGCGCGCCTGCACGTCGAGGGCGCGCGGCAGGTGGAGGACGTAGCGCGTCTCCTCGAAGAACGGCTCCTTGTCGAAGCCGAAGAGCGGCGCGACAAAGGTCGCGCTTTCGGCGCCGAGCGCGAGATCGAGCTCGTCGCGCGTCCAGACGTAGAAGGCCCCCTCGCGCCCGCCGGTCTCGGCATCGATGGCGCTCCAGAAGGCACCGCCTGCGCCCGGCCGGCCGTCCGCATCGGGCAGGGTCATCTCGCTCGCCAGGAAGCCGGCGGTCTCGCGCACGATCCGCTCCGCCTCGGGATTGCCGCTGCGCGCGAACTCGCGCGCGTAGACCTCGAGCAGCAGCCCGTTGTCGTAGAGCATCTTCTCGAAGTGCGGCACCTTCCACTCGCGGTCGGTGGCGTAGCGATGAAATCCGCCGGCCAGCTGGTCGTAGATGCCGCCGCGCGCCATGGCGTCGAGAGAGGCAGCGAGCATCATCCCCGCCGCCCCGGCGTGCGGCGAGTCGGGCTCGGCCAGCGCCAGGAGATGAAAGAGGTTTCCCGGCGACGGGAACTTGGGCGCGCCGCCGAAACCGCCCCAGGTCGGGTCGAACTTCTCGCGCAGCGAAGCCAGTCCGCGCTCCATGGGTTCGGCGGCGGGAAGCACGCCGAGCATCGGCTCGATCTCCGACAGATGCTTGCGGATCGCGTCGCCGAGCTCCGCCCCCTGTTGCTCGACATCTCCGCGGCGCTCCTTCCAGGCGTGGATCATCGAGCGCAGGACGGTCGGAAAGCCGGGCATGCCACGGCTGTCGATCGGCGGGAAGTAGGTGCCGGCGAAGAACGGCAGCAGATCGGGGGTCAGGAAGACGGAGTTCGGCCACCCGCCCTGGCCGTGCAGGATCTGGGTCGCCAGCATGTAGATCTCGTCGAGGTCGAGCCGCTCCTCGCGGTCGACCTTGATGTTGACGAACTCCTCGTTCATCAGCGCGGCGACCGCCGGATCCGAGAACGATTCGCGCTCCATGACGTGGCACCAGAAGCAGGTCGAGTAGCCGACCGAGAGGAAGATCGGCTTGTCTTCGGCTTTCGCCTTCGCCAGCGCCTCGGGACCCCAGGGGTACCAGTCGACGGGGTTGTGGGCGTGGAGCAGCAGGTACGGTGAGCTCTCGGCGGCGAGGCGGTTGGTGCGCTGGGAGGCGTCATTCATCAGAATGCGATCCTATCGGGTCCGAGATAGCAGGCTCGCCCGGAATGCTCTCGGGGCGGTAGAAAAGGAGTCCCCGGCAGGTTGCAGTGCTCGGGGTCCTGTCTGGCCCGCTTCCCATGGGTGCTCGCGCTGATGAAGCGCACTCCGCGCCCATGGGAGCCCTCGGTCCAGCCACCCCTCGTCGGTACAGCTGCAAAAAAGGAATGACTCCCAGGCGGGCTCTGGCGCTCGGGATTCAAAGTGGGCGACCACGCTTCAAATAGGAGCCGACTTTGAATCCCGAGTGCCGGAGACCGCCAACACGAACGCCAGATTTGAGGCTTACAGGGCCGATAAGATAGGCAGACGATGCGCATCGTCTCGCTCGTTCCGAATGCCACGGAGATCCTCTTCGCCCTCGGCGCCGGCGCCGAAGTGGTCGGGGTGTCGCACGAGTGCGACTGGCCGCCCGAGGCGAAGTCGAGGCCGATCCTCACCGGCAGCGCGCTCCAGCCCGGCATGGCTCCCGCCGAGATCGACGCCGCGGTGTCGAGTCAGCTGGCTTCCGGGGCGAGCCTCTACACGCTCGACGAGAAGCGCCTGGCCGAGCTCGATCCCGATCTCCTCTTCACCCAGGAACTCTGCCCGGTCTGCGCCGTCTCGACCGCGCAGGTGGGCGACGCGGTGGCACCGATGGCCAGATGCCCCGAAGTGATGTCGCTCGATCCGACCCGCCTCGAGGACGTCCTCGCCGACATCCTGCACGTCGGCGAGCGCATCGGCCGGAGCACCGCCGCGGAAGCGCTGGTCGACGCCCTGCGCGCGCGCCTCGACCGCATCGAACGGGCCACCCACGGCCGTCCCCGCCCGACCGTCGTCGCCCTCGAATGGCTCGACCCGCCGTTCCTCGGCGGCCACTGGGTGCCGCAGATGATCACCATCGCCGGCGGCAAAGACCCGTTCGGCATCGCCCCCGGCGAGCGTTCCCGCCGCGCGACCTGGGCGGAGATCGCCGCCGCCGACCCCGACTGGATCGTCGCCATGCCGTGCGGATTCGACGCCGCAGGCGCCGCGATCGAAGTTGCGAAACTGGCTGGAAATCCCGCCTGGGAGAGCCTGCGCGCGGTGCGCACCGGCCAGGTCGCCGCGGTCGACGCCAACGGCTGCTTCAGCCGCCCCGGCCCGCGCCTCGTCGACGGCATCGAGGCACTGCACCGGCTGTTCGCCGGCGACCGCCACCCGCCCGCCTGAAGCGCGCTACTGCGCCGGCTGCGGTGCGGCGCAGACCCGAAGCTTCCCCGTCTCGAGCAGGGTCGAAAACGGCTGCCCCTGGAGGCTGTCCTGCCGGACCACCGCGCCGGTCCAGTTGTCGGTCACGGTGAGGTGGACCTCGACATCGGTCAGTCCGCCGGCGAAGACCCAGAAGTTGTCGAAGCCGTCGTAGCCGCAGGCATCGACCATTTTCACCAACACCTCGACGACTGACGGGCCGAAGAACCAGAAGTAGCCGCTGTCCCGGGCGAGCGGCACGGCCGCGGCGACGCCGAACGTCCCGTCGCGCTTCGTCCAGGTCGCGGTGGCGACGAAACGGCCGTCGAGGAGCGGCAGCTCGGCTGTTGTCGCCGCGCTACCCTGCGCCGGCGCTCCGGAGCCCGGCGCCGACGCGCCGCCGGACGCGCAGACCTGGAACGAGCCGCTGTCGTAGAGCGGGCCGTAGGCCTCGCCCAACGCCGTGCGCACGAGCTTGCGTGTCCCGGCAATGGAGTCGACCACCTCGAGCTCGACCTCGACGTTGGTGAGGCCGGTCGAGTAGGCCCAGAAGTTCCCGAAGCCGGGGAGGCCGCAGGCATCGACCACCTTGAGCAGCACCTCGGGGTTGCCCGGCGCGAAGAACCAGAAGTAGCCGCTGTCGCCGGTGAGGGGCACGGCGCCCGCGGTACCCAACTCCCCGGCGAAGTCGCGCCGCACCGCGCGGGCGCGGAAGCGACCGTCGGCGAGACAGAGCGTCGTCGCGTCCGCCACGCACGGCGCAACCGACGGCCGGTCGACCTCCCAAAGCTCTCGCCCCACCACCCCGTCGTCGGCGAGGAAGAGGGCTGATTCCCTCTTCCCCGAGACCCACTGCGGCGCGGAGCTCTCCGGACCGGGATAGAGATCCGCCACCGGTTGCGGCAGGTTCGACCCACCGTCCACCTGCCAGAGCTCAGTTCCCGTTGCGGTCGTCGTCGCGCTGAACAGCACCTGATCGCCGACCGCGAGCAGACCCGCCGGCGTCGAGCTCGCAGCACCGGGCTCGAGATCGGCAACGGGCAAGGTTTCTTCCGCGGTGCCATCCGACCGCCAGAGCTCGACCCCGCGGTCCGCATCCGCCCAGGGGAAGTAGAGCGCCGAAGCACCCGCGACCAGCTCGAACGGGAAATAGGTAGCCGCCGACGAAAGGTCCGGGAGCCAGAGCGCTCGTCGGGTCCCCTCCGCCGTGCCGTCGGAGCGCCAAAGCGCGGTGCGGTAGCGGTTCGCGCCCGTATCGAGCTCGACTACGGGGAAGAAGTGCTCGCCGCGGAACCGGGCCGAAGTGACGACATCCGGATACCAACCGCTATCTGCGAAGAGGAGTCGCGTCCGCTCACGGCTGCCGTCGCTCGTCCACAGGTGCTGCGTGCCGCCGCAGTTCTCGTCGAGCTCGAAGAGAGCGGCACTCTGGGCGAAGCCAGGGGAAACGCCGAACCCCGAAGAGCACCAGAAGCGCTCCTCCCAGGGAATCTGCGTAACGAGGACGGTCCCCGCCTTGCTGCCGTCGGTTTGCCAGAGTTGGAGGACGGAGCCCGCTGCGCTCGTCGAGGTCTGAATGAGGGCTACCGTGCCGAACTCCAGTGCGAACAGATTCAGGTAGTACGGCTCCGGAGAGTCGACGAGAATCTGTCGCTGCAGTGTCTCGAGGTCGATGGCCACGAGGCGCAGCGCCTCTTCCACCACGAACCACTTGCCGAGATTGCTGCCGGCAGAGGCGGCTCGGCTCGCGGGAAGGCTCATGACCCACTCGACGGCCGGAGACCCCGGCCGCCAGCGGTAGATCGACGGCGCCGGGTTCGCTCTCGTGCTGCCCAGCAAGAGGTAGCCATCGTGGGTCGCGAAAAGACCGTCCGAGAGACTGGCGCCGAAGCCGCTTTCGTCGGGTTCCTCGAAGAGAGCGGTGAGCTCGTGCGTCGCCGGGCGAAAACGATAGAGCTGGTAGGCCGCGCCATAGGTCGCAGGATCGGCGTGAGGGCTGCCTGCGAAGAAGAGCCAGTCCTCGCCGGTGGCGTAGAAACGGAGCCGCTGCATTTCGGGGCTGTCTTCATAAAGCGCGGGCAGCGAGAAGAGCTCCTCGACGACCCGTCCATCCGGGCTTCGAAGCACTACAGACGTCCTTCCCTGATCTCCGAGGATCGCGAAGAGGTGCGCTCCGGCGACCTCGCCGAGCTCACGAGCCGCCGCCAGACCGGGCCTGTCCCGCCGGAGATCCGTGAGAACGGCGGCCGAATCGGCTCGGCGATCCGCCCGCCAGAGCTCGAGGCCGAGGCCACCGCCCGAGGCGCGAAAGACCCAACCCGACTCGCCTACGGGCGCCAGGAGGGGACCCGGGCTCGCCAGCCAGAGGGCCAACTCATCGAGAGCCGTCGCCAGGCGAAAGGTGCCTTCGCCTTCGCCGTCCGAAACCCAGAGATCGAACGGCGGCTCGCAGCTTTGCGACGTGGCGAAGATGTAGTCCTCCGCGCTGCCCAGCCTCTGAAAGCACAGGCTCGAGCAGTCGTCGCCTTCGCAGAGACGCGCCAGCTCGATCGGCGGTGCACTCGTTCCACTGGAAGCCCAGAGTGAAACCCGCTGTGTCGTGGAGGTGCGAAAGAGGACCCGGCCACCGATCTGAGCCAGAGAACCCAGGCGATCGATCGGGTCGCAGGGCCCGGAACCGCAGCCGCCGGGGAGCGGCTCTCCGGTGCCTCCCGCTTTCGGAACCCACCAGAGCTCGCAGCCGCCGGAATTCGAATTGGCGCACTGCAGAAAGACCAGGCGGTCTTCGAGAACGACCAGGTTGCTCGTTTCGACGTTCCAGTCGCTGACATCCATGATCGGCCGGGTGGTCGCCGGCGTCAGGTCGCTGCGCCAGAGCGAGCGCTGGCCGTCGGAGGAGGCGATGAAGTAGACCGAGTGTCCGTCTGCCTTCAATCCGCCGATGGCATCGAGCCAGGAGTAGCCGGCATGAAAGATGGCGAGCTCCACGGTGCCCGCATCCGTGCCGTCGGAGAACCACAGCTCGGAGGAGCTGTTGTTCTCCCCTTTCCAAACCAGGACGCCTGCATCGGACCGCGCGAAGACCGGATAAGTGAACCCCGCTGCAGTGGTCGACAGCCTCCTCCCCAGAGTCGTTCCTGCTGCCGTACCATCGGACTCCCAGAACAAGATCTGTAGATCGTCCCAGGGCAGTGACGAGTAGGCTGCAATGACGAGGCGCCCTCGGGAAGTAGCGGAGAGTCCGGCATAGGTCTCGCTCGAGCTCTCGTCGAGGACTCGAATGAGGTTCGTTCCTTCGCTGGTGCCGTCCGTCTTCCAGAGCTCGAGCGGCCCCAGTCGGCCGCCGCGGAGGAAGTACGAAGCATTCCCCAATTCGACCCATGTGCTCAGACCGGAGAGGGAGCCGCCGAGATCCGGCACCTCGCCGGAACCTGCCTGTGCGAGGACGGTCAGCAGCCGGGTCGCGGCCGACGAGCCATCCGTCCCCCAGATCGCGCTGAAGCCGTCCTGACAGGAAGACAGGTAGTAGGCGCGATCCCGGCCGTGGAAGAGGAGTTGGATCGTTCCGGGGACTCGCGCCGCGCAGGTCGCAGCGAGCGCGTGCGTCCCCGCGGCAGATCCGTCGGTGACGAAGAGTCGGTCGGCATGGTCGTCCGGCTGCGCGGCGAAGACGACGCGCCCGGCGAAAGGAGCGAAACCGTGCGGAGAAGAACCGGCGTCCGGCCGGATCGTTCTGGCAAGGTTTTGCACCAGCACGGGGGGCGAGACCGCCGCTGCCGGATTCCAGCCGCTCAGGGCCAACGCCAAAGCGGGAAGGAGGCACCACAGGATCCCGAAGATCCTTCTGGACCGATACCGCATCAGGACCCGATTATGCGCCTTCGTGGCCGGGGCGGCGCCGCGAGCCCTCAGGTCGTGCGCGGCTCGGGCGAGTCGTCTTCGTCGCCGCGCTGCCGGCGCTCTTCGAGCGCGGCGGTGGCGAGGATGACGACGTTCCAGATGTTCCACCAGACGACCGTCGTCCATGAGGGCCAGGCGACGACGGCGAGGTAGTTGCCGATGCCGATGACGATCATCAGGTTCACGGCAGAGCTCTTCTGGACCTGCGGCAACCGGACGCGCGAGACCATCAGCAGGGCCATCAGCACGAGTGTGCCGGCGGCCGTCCAGCCCGTAAGGTGGTCGCGCATCAAGGCGACCACCATCGCGTAACCGGCGCCGATGGGAATCGGCACGCCGAGTGTTCGGCGTTCCTTGGTGTGGGCATCGGCGGTGACGTTGAAGCGCGCCAGACGCAGCACCCCTGCCATGACGTAGACCAGCGCCGCCGCGATACCCCAGGGGCCGAGCGGACGCAGCAGAGCCTGGTAGACCAGGAACGCCGGCGCGACGCCGAAAGAGACCGCGTCCGAGAGGCTGTCGAACTGCTGTCCGAAGCGGCTGGTGGCTTTCAGGCGGCGCGCCAGCTGACCGTCGAAGAGGTCGCAGAAGATCGCCGCGACCAGCAGGTAGACGGCGCCGGCGAAGTCGGCCTGGGTGGCCGCCAGCATCGCCAGGAAGCCGAAGATGAGGCCGGCGCCGGTCACCAGACTGGGCACGATCTTGCGGAATGGGACCCGTGGCTTGCTCACGGTCCGAGAGGATAGCCGAAAGCGCTGTAACTTCCGAGCCACCCGGCCGTAGGTTCGAGGGTAGGCCACCCACGTCGAGGAGACCGCCATGCCCAAAACCCGCACCCTTCCCGCCCCTGCCACCCTGTCCGGCCTGCTGCTTGCCGGCCTGGCGCTCGCCCCGCTCTCCACGGCCTTCGCAGCCGATGCCCAGCGTCAGATCGACCGGACCGTCGCCGCCCGGCCCGGTCTCGTGGTCGAGCTGCACAATCTTGCTGGCAACGTCACGGTCGCCCCGGCGAGCGGTTCCGAGGTGCGCGTCGCGGCGACGGTACACGCGGCGGCGGCAAGCTCGGCCGAGGCCGAGCGCATCGCCGGGCTTCTGAGCCTTGCCGTCGAGCAGGTGGGCGAGCGCTGGGTCGTCAAGGCGATCTATCCGCTCGATGAGAGCCGCAAGTACTGCTACCCGCGGCAGGCGCAGGAGGAATCGATCCCGTGGTTTCTCGCCTGGCTCGACATCGGCAGCTCGAACTTCAAGTACGCCGACCGGGAAGTACGCGTCGTCTCGCAAGCCAGCGGCGGCGCCCTGACGCTCTATGCCGACTTCCGCGTCGAGGTCCCGGCCGGAGTCGGCGTCCGCGTGAAGGATGGCATCGGCCAGATCGCCTCGGCCGGCGTGCGCGGCGCACAGAACCTCGATATCGCGACCGGCGGCATCGAAGTTCGCGACGGCGAGGGCGCGGTGGCCGCCGACAGCGGTTCGGGCGACGTCCGCATCGTCGGCGTACAGGGCGACGTCCAGGTCGACACCGGCTCGGGCGACGTTTACCTCGAGCGAATCGTCGCGGCGAAGATCGACATCGACACCGGCAGCGGCGACATCGAAATGGTGGACTCTTCGGGCGCGCTCAACTGCGACACCGGTTCCGGCGACATCGTCGGCCGCGGCCTGACGCTCGGCAGTCCGCTCTACGCCGACACCGGCTCGGGCGACGTCAGCCTCTCCGGCGACTTCTCGGCGGTCGGCAAGATCACCATCGACACCGGCAGCGGCGACGTCACGCTGGAAGCGAGCCCCGCCTCCGCGACGCCGCAGGTTCGCATGGCCGTCTCGACCGGCTCAGGCGAGATCTCCCTCGACCTGCCGGACAGCCGCATTACGCACACCTCGCACGGCGACGTTCAGGCGCAGATCGGCAAGGCCACTGGCACCGCCGAAATTTCTACCGGCAGCGGCGACGTCGTCCTGCGCGCCCGACGCTGAGAGGCGGCGACACCCGCAGGGGACACGAAGGCCGCAAAGCGGACTTCGTGTCCCCTTTCCGCGCCAGATGTCGGACAACAACACATGCACATCCTCTCGCCTCGAACTCTCCTCCTCCTTCTCGTCGCCCTTGCCGCGCCCCTCCCCGCCCAGGATCTCTTCACCCGCATCACCGATCTGCGTCCGGGAAGCCTGGACGGCGTCCCGGCGCTCGACGCGGTCGTCTGGAGCGACGCGCTCTACTTCGTCGGTTTCGTCGGCAGCGGCGACTCGAGCATCTATCGCTACGACGGCGTGAATGCGCCGCAGATCGTCGCCGGCAGCAACGTCTTTCCCGAAGAGGTCGTCGTCTACGACGGTGACCTGCACTTCCGCGGCGGCCCGGCTGGCGACCGCGAGCTCTGGCGCTACGACGGTGTCGCGACGCCGCTCGAAGTTCTCGACCTGCTCCAACCGGGAGAGGGATCGCCGAAGTTCCTGACCCCGTTCGGCAGCCTGCTCTGCTTCCGCACCGCAACCCTGTCCCTGGGCGAGGAACCGGCCTGTTGGGACGGCCTGACGACGCCCACTCCGTTCGACATTCGCGCCGGCGAGCCCGGCTCCTCGGCGCAGAATTTCTCCGTGCAGGGGGGCGTGCTCTACTTCGATGCCCGGGACGACGTGAACGGCGCCGAAGGACGCGTTTACACCGGCACCGGTACACCGACCCTGCTCGCCGACCTCCTCCCCGGACTCCCCTCCTCGCACCCCGAGGACTGGGCGACGCTCGGCAGCGATCTCTACTTCTCCGCTTCCGACAGCGGCGGCCAGGGGCGGCTCTTCCGCAAGCCGGACGGCCTGCCGCCGGTGGCCGATCCGCTGGCGCTCGACCTCGAGGGCGGAGTGACCGCCTACGACGGAGCCCTCTTCGTCGCCGGTCACGAAGATGAAGACGGGGGCGGCTCAAACTATCTCTGGCGATACACGGGAACTACCCTTACCCCGCTGCAGCCGAGCGTCACCTTCGCCAACCGCTTCCTGCCGTTCGCCAACGCCCTCTACTTCACCGCCGGCGTCGACACCCCGAGCCGTGACCTCTACCGCTGGTGCGGCAGCGAGTCAGTCGAGCTGCTGAGCGTCGACTTCTTCGGTCCGAACGATTCGATCGGCGCCAAGCTCGTGCCGTTCGGCGACAAGATCTACCTCGCCGCCGACAATGGCCTGACGACCGGCTCCGAGCTCTGGTCGTTCACTCCCAGCACGGCGATCTTCTGCGACGGCTTCGGCGAGAGCGCGACCTCCCGGTGGAATCAGACGGTGCCGTGAGAATTGGCCGTCAGCCAGTGATCCCTCCGGACTGCGTCCAGCCTGGACTAAGATCACCCGCCATGAGATCCCGCCTCGCGCCTGCAGTCGTCTTTCTGAGTGCCCTTGCCGTTCTCGCCCCTCCGGCCATGGCCGACACCTTCGTCGGTTCCGGCGACAAGATTCTCATCTTCTGGAACTTCGACAGCGACAACGCGACGCCGAAGCACGTCATCACCGGCGCGAACACCGGGCTCAGCGGCGTCGTCACTCTGGCGCTCGATCCGGTGCATCGCGAGATCTGGGCGGCCGGCGTCGGCGATGCCCGGATCTCCGTTTTCTCGATGGACAGCTTCGGCGACGTCGCCCCCGTGCGAACGATCGAAGGCGCGGCGACAGGGTTGACCTCGCCGCGCGGCCTGCTGCTCGATTTGCAGCACGACGAGGTCATCGTCACCGACTTCCAGAGTGATTCCGTGCTCACCTTCCCGCGCACCCAGAACGGCGATGGCACGCCGCTGCGCACCCTCTCTGGACCGACGACCGGCCTCCACGGCCCCCTGCTCGGCTTTCTCGATCTCGTGCACGACGAGCTCTATATTCCGAATTTCGTCGGCATCAACCCACGCATCGCGGTCTTCGCCCGCACCGCCGCGAACGGCGACGCACCGCTGCGCACCCTCGAAGGCGGCGCGAGCGCGATCGACAATCCACGCTCGACGCTGATCGACCTCAAGAACGATCTCCTGATCGTCTCGGAGTACGACAGTGCCGTCGTGCGCGCTTACCCGCGCGCGGCGAGCGGCGGCACGGCCCCCATCGCCGAGATTGGCGGCGGGCTCACGCTGCTCGAGAAGCCCTACCAACTGGCGGCGACTGTCTTCGGCAATCTCATCGTCGGCACCGACACGACCGGCGCAAGCGCGCGGGCTCTATACCACGTCCCGACCGTCCCCGGCGATGTGGCGCCCGACTTCGTCCTCATGGGTGCCGCCACCCTGCTCGCCAATCCGACCGGCGTCGCCAGCGACTTCGCCAAGGACTGCTCATGGGGCAACTCGGCCGACGGCTGCCTCTTCCGCGACAACTTCGAGAGCAACGACCTGTGCTATTGGTCCCACGTCACCGGCGGCACGGCCTGCCCCTGAGCGGCCCTTCCTCCGAGGCCCGCGGACGTGCTGACCGCAAGGCGGCTCCCGCGTCCCCGAAGAGTAAGTAGATGAGCCGCCATGGGATCGCTTGGCGCGTAATAGTCGGTGAGATCCAGGAGGAGCCGATGTGTCGAAGGTCCGGAGTTGCAGGCGTCGTCGAATCGCTAGTCGTGTCCATACGGAGCGGGTGCCGGCCCCTCTTGCTGGCGCTGGGTCTGGCGGCGGCGCTGCCTGCGGGCGCGGCGGCGCAGTGGGACGGACTGGCGGTCGAGGCGGTCGACGCACCTGGTGGCACACCGGTGCTCTTGCCGAACCTGTTTCCGCGCGGAGAGTTCGACAGCGCGGCGGACGTCGCCGGCTGGACCTCCACGACCGGTATCGGCCAGTTCGACTTCAACAGCGCCGCCGACGCCGACAACTGCCTCGACTCGGGGAGCAGCACGGTAACAGCGAACGAACCGCTCGCCGGCACGCTCTATCGCACCGCGATCTGCGGCGGCGCCATCGCAGGCGGCCAGTCCTATGTCGTCGGGCTCCAGGCCTTCTTCCCGGTCCAGGCCGACAGCGGCGACGTCGTCTTCCGGATCGGCTGGTATCCCGGTCCGAACTGCACCAGCCTGCCCGTGCAGGTCGATCTCTTCAACCCGCTCGCGTCGAGCGCCACGGGCTACTGGCAGCGAGCCTCAGCGCTCCTCTCAACACCGCCCGCCGCGGTCTCCTTCGCCGTCTCCCTCACGCTCAACAAGACGACCGCAGGCAGTCTCTCGGTGGATGTCGACCGCATCTTCGTCCAGCCGGAGAATTCGATCTTCCTCGACAGCTTCCAGATCGGCGACGGTGGCGAGACCTGCCGATGGAGCGTGCCGGACCAGTTGTGAGGCTCCGCCCGGCCCGGTAGCCGACCGCGATGCTGCTCGCGCTGCCCGCCGGTCGACCGTTCGCAGAGGCGAATGCGGGCAAGCCCGGACTTCTCACCAGCTTTCGTAGCGAGGCGACGCAGATGCCGGTGGCTGCAAGGCGTCGCGACCGAGGCGAGCGGAGGCGGGCCTGACGGCCCGTCGAGCACGCGGGGTACCCGTCCAGTGGACGGGTCGTGAGCGCAACGCAGCAGATGCCGGCATATGCGGCGTCGCAGCAGAAGGTTGGTGAGAAGTCCGGACTAGAGGCCGCGCAGGCGACAGGCGAGCAAAAGCAGGCCGAAGCCGATGATCCAGGACCAGGTACCGACTTGCGGGTCGAGCTGGATCAGGCCGAAGTGTGCCACCAGGGCGACCGCGTAGAGGATCAGCGAGATGATCCAGACGGCCATGGTCGGTGCTTTGCCGGAATTCTTCATCGGTGCGCTCCCTTTCCCTGCGAAGGCAGGTCCAACAGCGAATCTGCCTGATTTCGTCGATCGATCTTCAGTCTATTGGTCTGCTCTGACGGCTCACCGAAGAGTCCGCCGTGCGGCGCGGCTGGGGACACCCAGGCAGCATAGCGGCCATTGTGCCCCGAATGTGGGCGGCTGGAAGAGGGTCACGAGGCCCTGCCGGACTTAAATCTCCCCCACGACGCTCGACCAGTAACAGGTGGTGCCGCTCTCCGGCTCGAAGCCGTCGAGGAAGAGCTGTGGCTCGACGCCGAGGTAGAGGCGGTCGATCGCAGCGGCGAAGGGCGGCGCGCCGGAGGTCGCCGGGATGATGTCCACCCAGACGCGGAGCGAGCTCGCCGCCGGCTCGATCGCGATCGCGCTCATGACGCGGTTCCAGGCGGCGGAAGTGCCGCCGAAGGCCTGGGCGCTCCAGCTCGAGTGGGTGTTGCAGGCGGCGTCGGAGAAGAGCTCGAGATAGAAACGGGCGTAGATGTCCGCCGTGGACTGGTACATCGCGCCGAGGTAGAGGCTCGGCGTCGCGACCGAGTCGATCGCGATGCACTGCTCCGTCACGAGGCCCATGATCGGGTCGCCGCCACCGCTGGCGGTCGAGTCGCCGCCCGCCGCACTCGACAGCGTGCAGCCGCCGGAGTCTGGTTGGGCCGACCAGGTGCCGCCGAAGGTCACCTGCCAGCCGGTCAGACCGTCGTCGAAGTCGGGGTTCATGAGCAGATTTTGCGCCCCGGCGGCGCCCACAGTCAGCGCCAACAGAAAGAAGATCGGAATGGCAGTACGGCGGAGTGGATGGCGAATGACGTTCATGGTGCGGACCAGCCTCCTTGAAAGAGTCAGCGGACTCTATAGCGCGGCGACGTTCGGCGCTGTGAAACGCTTGCCGAGCCAGGCGAGGAGCTGGGCATGCAGGCCCTTGGCGCCTGGCCGACCGAGGTCGAGGTCGCGCGGCATGCCGACGTGGCCACCGCGCTTCGTCCAGGTGACCTCGGTCGACGGCGAAACCCGCGCCAGGGCGTCGGTGAGCGTCCACACCGGGACCATCGGATCGTTCTCCGACTCGACGATCCAGGCCGGCAGCGCGATGCGGTCGAGAATCGGCGCGACGCTGGCGCGGGCGTAGTAGTCCTCGGCCGAGGCGAAGCCCCAGCGCGGCGCGACGATGAGCCCGTCCCACTCGCGGATGCCGCGCACCCGCGCGCGCCGCGCGCGATCGACTGGCACCGGGCGATGACGCTCCACCGAGCCGAGGTGACGGCGCAGGCCGGGCAGGATGTAGCGGCGATAGATCCAGGCGCCCGGTGCGTCGAGCGCCGTCGCCCCCTTGTCGAGATCGACCGGCGAGCAGACCGCGGCGATGGCGGCCAGCCGCGGATCGGTCGCCCCCGGGCGCTCCGCCGCGTAGCGCAGCACGACGTGGCCGCCGAGCGAGAAACCGACGATAGCGATGCTCTGGAAGCGCGCGAGCGCCGGTGCGGCCAGTACCGACTCGAGGTCGACGGTCAGCCCGGCATGGTAGTAGTCCGCCGCCGCGCGCTCGGCGCCGCGGTGATTGAGACGCAGGCAGGCGTGGCCCGCGACCACCGCCTGGTGCGCGAAGTACCGCATGTAAGAGCTGTCGGCGCTGCCGCCGAGCCCGTGCAGCGCGACGACCAGGGTGCGCGCCGCCGCGGGCGCGTGCAGGAATCCGCTGAGCAGGACGGGGCCGACGGCGGGATCCGCGACCGCCAGCGAGAACGGCTCCTGCGCCGGGACCGCGGGCAGGCGGACGAGCGCGAGCGCCGCCGGACCGACCGTCCAGAACTGCCCGGAGAGACGCGACTGGCAGCTCAAGCAATTACATGCGCCGCGATTCGCCGAAGACGACCTCGAACTCGAGCCGCTTGCCGTCGCGCAGAACGATCGCCTTGGCCTTGTCGCCCGGCTTCGCCTGCCGCAGCAGGAACATGAAGTCGTTGATGTCGCCGATATCGCGCCCGAGCAGGCCGATCAGGATGTCGCCGCGCAGCATGCCGGCCTTCTCGGCGGCGCTGCCCGGGCGGGTGCCGGCGAGCAGTACGCCGCTCTTGCCTTCGCCCGGGCCGGCGTAGTCGGGAATCGTTCCCAGCGAGGCGCCGAAGGAGCGCACGTCACCGCGCGGCGCCGGCTCGGGCACCGCGCGCAGGGTGAGCTTCGCGGCCCTGGCCGCCGCGGCCGCGAGATCGGCGGCCAGCGCGGCGATCGTCGCCCCGCCGGTAGCGTTGATCTTGCTGCTGTCGTCACTCGGGCGGTGGTAGTCGTCGTGCGTGCCGGTAAAGAGATGCAGGATCGGAATTCCGGCGGCGTAGAAAGGCGTCTGGTCCGATGGACCATAGCCGTCGCCCGACGTCGTGCAGACCAGATCGTGCGCTGCGCAGAGCGGCTCGGCGATGGCAGGCCACTCCTCCGCCGAGCCGCCGCCGAGAATGGCCAGCTTGTTGTCGCGCAGGCGCCCGACCATATCCATGTTGATCATCGCGCGGACGCTATTCAGATCCAGGCCGCCGGGCGGGTTGCGGGTGAAGGCGGTCGAGCCGAGGAGGCCGCGCTCTTCGCCCGAGAAGCCGACGAAGAGGACGTCTTCCATGAGCTCGGCCTTCCGCGCGGCGAGGAGACGCGCGCTCTCGAGCAGCGCCGCGGTGCCCGAAGCGTTGTCGTCGGCGCCGTTATGGATCTCCTCGGAGCCCGGCGCCATCGAGTTCTGGCCGCCGTGGCCGAGGTGGTCGAAATGCGCGCCGACCACCACCACGCCTTGGCGCGCCTGCGGGTTCGTGCTCTTCAACCGGCCGACGACGTTCGTGCTCTTGGCGTGCTCGGCGATGAGTTCGACGTTCAGGCTCGCGGCGTGCTTTCCGGTCAGCAGAACCTGTGCGGCTTCGCGCTTTACCGCGGCGATGACCAGGCCGGCATCTCCGGCCTGCTCGGCAGAAAGCTTCGGTAAAGGGGCTTCGTCGGGCATCGTCGCGCCCTCGGCGAGCTCCGGCAAATCCACTACCAGCATGGCTGTGGCGCCGTGTTCTCTGGCAGTGAACGCCTTGTAGCGCAGGTCCGAGTAGCGGCGTTCGTCGGCATCCTTGAATGCATCGCCCGGCGGAACGAAACGCCGGACCAGGACGATCTTGCCCTTGGCGTCGATTCCTTCGTAGTCGTCGCGGTGCTTGTCCCTGGCGACGATGCCGTAGCCGGCGAAGACGATCTCGGCGCTCGCGCTGCCGCTCTTCGAGAAGGAGAGTGGAGTGAAGGCGTCGGCGGCGGTGGCGGTGCCGTCGAGGGTCAGGGCCGTCCCGGACCCGGAGGTGAGCGCGACTGTCACGTCGAAGGTCTGGCGGTAGCCGCCGTCGTTGCCGGCCGGGGCGAGCCCGAGGCTGCGGAAACGCTCCTCGATGTAGCCCGCAGCTGCTTCGTTGCCGGGCGTTCCCACGCCGCGTCCGTCGCGCGCGTCGTCGGCGAGCCAGGCGACGTCGACGGCGTAGCGATCCTCGGCGCGCAACTCCGTGGCGACCGCCGGGGCGTCGGTCCAGCGCGCGACGTAGACGTCGGTCTCGCCGGGCTTGCCCTGGTGGCGGTTCGAGGAGAAGGCGAGGCTCTTGCCGTCGGGGGAGAAGATCGGGAAACCGTCGAAGCCGGCGAACCAGGTGATGCGCTCGAGGTCGGTACCGTCGACGTCGACCGCCCAGATGTCGAACTCGCGCCCCTTGGGGTCGCCGTAGTTGGTCGAGAAGAGGATGCGCTTGCCGTCGGGAAAGAAATAAGGCGCGAAGGAGGCCGCGCCGAGGTCGGTCACCTGCCGGGCATCACGGGCGCCCTCGGGCGTCATGTCGGCAACCCAGATCTCGAGTTTGCCGGGGCGCACCAGGTGCTCTTTCAGGAGTGCCCGATCGTTGTCGAGCTCGGCTCCGGTCGGCCGCGCGGCTCGGTAGACGATCTGCTTGCAGTCGCGGGAGAAAAAGGCGCCGCCGTCGTAGCCCGGAGTGTTCGTCAGGCGCACGACGTTCCCGCCGTCGGCGTCCATGCGATAGAGCTCGAGGTCGCCGTCACGGTCCGAGGTGAAGACGATCGAGCCATCGAGCGGGCAGATCGTCGCCTCGGCATCGTAGGCGTCGTTCTTCGTGAGCTGCGTCAGCTCTCCACCCGCGGTGTCGCGGACGAAGATCTCGTACGTCCCGTCGATCGCCCAGACGTAGCCCTTCGACCGGTCGGGCGGCACCGGGCAGTCGGGCGAGGCGAGGTGGGTCGAGGCGTAGAGGAAGCGCTGGCCGTCGGGATAGAAGTAGGCGCAGGTGGTCTTGCCCTTGCCGGTCGAGAGCAGGGTCGGCGCCGAGCCGTCCACCGGCAGCGAGAAGATCCGGTCGCAGGCGTAGGGCGGCCGGGTGGTCTGGAACGAGAGCTTCTTCCCGTCCGGCGCCCAGTAGGCCTCGGCGTTCTCGCCGCCGAAGGTCAGCTGGCGGATATCGGCCAGATGCACCTCGCGCGGGTCGTGCAGCGCAACCGCGGAGGCCACCGGCGCCACAACGGGCTGGGCGGCGACGGCACCGGAAATCGACAGCATCCAACCGGCGCCGAGCAGCAGCGCGCGTAGGGGTGAGGTGCGGCGGGACGTCAGGGGCATGGGATTTTCTCCAGACTGCAACGCCGATTCTATTTCAGGCGGCTTTTCCTCGCCGGCAGAACTCGCTATCCTCGACCGGATCGCGCCCGTTGCCTCGCCGCTCTGGCCAGGCCGCAAGCGTTCGACTCGCACTATGACCTCGCCCAGACGCCGCGCGCTCGCCGCGCCCTTTGCTCTTGCTGCCGCGCTCGCCTGCGCGTTTCCCGCCCTCGCGCGGGAAACCGCGGCGCAGGTGCCCACCGGCCCGCCACTGACGCTCGACCAGGCGATCGCGCTCGCCATCTCCGGCAACGAGATCTCCGGCATCGCCGCCGCCCGTCTCGAAGGAGCCGCAGCGATGAGGCGGCAGGCGATCGCCCAGTTCCTGCCGGCGCTGACGATCACCGCCAACGCCACCCGGCGGGCGCGCGAAGTGACGCGGGTGATCAACGGCGACGAGGTCACCGTGCAGGCGATCGACGCCTACTCGAGCCAGGGGGCGCTCGACACTCCGCTCTTCGACTTGCGCGCCCTGCCGTTGATCCGGGCGGCGTCGCGGGGACTCGAGGCGCAGACGATCGAGTCGCAAGAGCTCCGGCGCGCGCTCGCCTTCGACGTCGCCGACAGCTTCTACGCCGCGCTTTCGCTCGAACGCCTGCTCGGCGCGGCACGGCAGCGGGTCGCGGTCGGGCGCCAGACGGTCGACGAGTCGCGCATCCGCCTCGACGCCGGGCTCGCCAACCGCAACGATCTGACGCGCACCGAGCTCGAGCTCGCCACCGCCGAGCTCGTCGCGACGCGCGCGGCGAACAGCGTGACGACGGCGCGCCTGGCGCTCTTCTACCTCATCCACCCGCCCGCCGACCTGCCCCTAGGCGAGCTCGCGGTGCCGGAGCGCGCGGCGTCCCCCGTCACCGACCGCGCGACGCTGGTCGAGCAGGCGCTCACCGGGCGGCAGGAGCTCGAAGCGCTGAATCGACGCTGGCAGGCGGCGCGGCAACTGGCGCTCGCGCCCCGCCTCGGCTGGGTGCCGCGCCTCGACCTGCGCGGCATCTACCGCTGGACCAACGAGGCCGGCCTCTCCGGCAACTCGGAGGACTGGAACCTCGGCGCAAATCTCACCTGGGAGCTCTTCGACGGCGGCGACCGCATCGCGCTCGCGGCGCAACGGGATGCCGTGGCGAAAGAGGCTGGGCTCGACCTCGCCCAGCGCCGGCGACAGGTGGAGCTCGAGGTGGACCAGGCCTCGGCCGACCTCGCGACCGCCGGGGCCGCCGTCGAGCAGGCCCGTACCCAAGTCGATTTCGCCACCCAGAACGCCGAGGAGGTCCGCGAGCGTTTTCAGAACGGTCTCGCCACCGCCCTCGAGCAGACCGACGCGCAGGTCGCGGCATTCGAAGCCGAGGTCGAGGTGGCGCGCCAGGGCTTCGCGCGCGACGTCGCCGGCCTCGCCCTGCAGCGCGCGCTCGGCGTTTGGCCGGGAGCCGCCACGCCCCCCACTCTCCAGGAGACGCCGTGATCTCGAATCGACTCCCCCGACCCCGCTCCGCGGGATGGATACTGCTCCTGTTGACGTGGACGATCGCCATCGCCGCCTGCGGTGGCAAGCCCACGGAAGGCGCCCGTCCGGCGCGCGCTGCAGTGCGTTTTCCGGTCGAGACGGCGACGGTCGCGGCGCGCAACGTCGAATACAGCGTCCGCGCTGTCGGCTCGATCGAGGCTTTCGAGCAGGTGGCGGTGACGGCGCGCGTCGCCGGTGTCGTCGAACGCGTGCGCTTCCGCGAAGGCGACAGCGTCACCGCCGAGACGGCGCTCGCCGAGATCGAGCCCGAGCGCTACCGGCTGGCGACCGAAGCGGCACGCGCCGCGCTCGCCAAGGCGCAGGCGACCGCTGACGAAGCGCGGAACGGCCTCGAGCGCCGCCAGGCGGTCAATGTCAAGAACCCCGACCTGGTGCGTGCCGAAGAGGTCGACGCCTGGCGGACGCGGGTCGCCGCGGCCACCGCCGAGATTCAGCAGGCGCAGACCGCCCTCTCCCTGGCCCAGCTCAATCAGCGCGATGCCATCGTGCGCTCGCCGCTCGCCGGCGTGATCCAGACGCGCGCCATCGAGACCGGCCAGTACGTCTCCCCCGGCACCGAGATCGCCACCCTGGTGCGGCGCGATCCCTTGCTGCTGCGCTTCCGCGTGCCGCAGAACGAGGCGACGCCGCTCGCTCCCGGGATGACCGCGCGCTTCACCCTGCGCGAAGGTTCGGCCCGGACCTTCTCGGCGCGCCTCCGGCTGGTCGGGGCGGCCGCCGACTCGCGCGACCGGATGGTGGCGGTGACCGCCGATGTGGACGATCCCGCCCGCAACGAGCTCCGCCCCGGCACCTTCGTCGAGGTCGAGGTTCCGGTGGGCGGCACGGCCGCCGCCGCGGTCATCCCGCAGACCGCCATCCGGCCGAGTGAGCACGGCTTCCTGGCGTTCATCGTCGAAGGCGACGTGGCGCGCGAGCGCGTGCTCGAGCTCGGGCTGCGCACCGCCGAAGGGGATGTCGAAGTGCGCCAGGGCCTCGCCGTTGGCGACCTCCTCGTCGTGCGCGGCGCCGAAGCCCTGCGCGACGGCGCCAAAGTCGACCTCGACAGGGGCCCAGTCGATACCGGCGTTACCGGACCCACCGGCGCCGGAGCCAAAAAGGTACGGCAATGAGCCGCCCCTCGGCCGCAGCGCACAAACCCTTCAGGGCGCCCGAGAGCATCTAGTCCATGAAGATCACGGAAGCCTGTATTCAGAAGCCGGTCTTCGCATGGATGCTCATGGCGGGCACGGTGCTTTTCGGCCTCGTCGCGGCTTCGCGCATCGGCATCAGCCAGATGCCCGACGTCGACTTCCCGACCATCAACGTCTCGGTCAGCTGGGAGGGTGCCGCCCCGGAGGTGATCGAGAACGACGTCCTGCAGCCGCTCGAAGAGGCGCTCGTGCAGGTCGAAGGGGTCGCCGGCCTGACCTCGACGGCGCGCCAGGGGGGCGGATCGGTCACCGTCGAGCTGGCGCTCAATCGCGACGTCGACCTCGCGCTCCAGGACGTCACGGCCAAGGTGCAGCAGGCCGCCCGACGCCTGCCGCGCGATATCGATCCACCGGTGATCTCGAAGACCAACCCGGAAGACCAGCCGATCATGTGGATCGGGCTTACCGGGCCGTATCCGCGCCAGGTGATCGCCGACTACGCGCGCTACCGCGTCAAGGAGCGCTTGCAGACTGTGCCGGGCATCGGCGAGATCACCGAGGGCGGCTCGATCGAACGTAACGTGCGTATCTGGGTGGATTCCTCCGCCCTCGATGCCCGCAATCTCACCGTCGGCGACATCACTCGCGCGCTGCTGCGCGAACATGTCGAGCTGCCGGCCGGGCGGATCGAAGTGCCGGGACGCGAGGTCAACGTGCGCGTCCTCGGCGAGGCCATGGACCTCGACACGCTGCGCAACATCGTCGTCGCCGAAGGCGGCGCGCCGGCGATCGCCGGCCGAATGGGAGCTGGCGGCACTCCCGTCTACCTCAAGGACGTGGCGCTGGTCGAGGACGGCTTCGAGGACATCCGCCGCACCTCGCGCTTCAACGGCCAGCCGGCGCAGGGACTTGGGATCCGCAAGCAGCGCGGCGCCAACGCCGTGGCGGTGGCGCAGGCGATCCGCGCCGAGATAGCGGCGATCGGACCGACCCTGCCACCGGGCATGACCCTCGAGACCAACTTCGACTCGACGATCTACATCGAGGAATCGGTGCGCGAGATCGAGTTCGAGCTCTTCCTCGCGGTCCTCCTCACCGCCCTCGTCTGCTGGCTCTTCCTCGGCTCGCTCTCCTCGACGCTGAACGTCGTCCTCGCCATTCCGATGTCGCTCCTCGGCACGGTGGCGGTGATCTACTTCCTCGGTTTCACTCTGAATACCTTCACTCTGCTCGCCCTCGGCCTTTCCGTCGGCATCGTCGTCGACGACGCGATCATGGTGCTCGAGAACATCTTCCGCCATGCCGAGTCGGGCGAGGACCGCGTCACGGCGGCGCGCGAGGGCACGCGCGAGATCGCCTTCGCCGCCCTGGCCGCGACGCTTGCCGTCTGCGCCATCTTCCTCCCCGTCGTCTTCATGAAGGGGATCGTCGGCAAGTTCTTCCTGCAGTTCGGCGTCACCCTCTGCGTCGCGGTCCTGCTCTCCTACCTCGAGGCCGTGACCCTCGCTCCCGCCCGCTGCTCACAGCTCCTCGACGTCTCGCGCGAGCATCGGAGCCGCGTCGGCCGGGCCGTCGACGGCGCCTTCGAGCGCCTCGCCCGGCTCTATTCGCGCGTGCTGCCCTGGGCGCTGCGCCGTCCGGTGCGGGTCATCGCCGGCAGCTTCCTCCTCTTCGGCGTCGCGATCCTCGTCTTCCGCGCCATGCCCAAGGAGATGGTGCCGTCGCAGGACCAGTCGCGCGTCATGATCCGCCTCACCGGCGCCGTCGGCTCCGACCTGGCCGAGACCGACCGGCTGGTGCGGCGCGGCGAGGAGTTTCTGCTGGCGCGTCCGGACGTCCTCCGCGTCTTCGCGGTCGCCGGCGGCTTCGGCGGCGGCGGGGTCAACAGCGGGATCTACTTCGTCACTCTCGTGCCCCCACGCGAACGCGCGACGACCCAGGCGCAGTTCAGCGCCGAAGTCCGCAAGGAGCTCAACTCCTACCCGGGCTTGCGCGCCGTGGTGCAGGATCTCTCGCAGCAGGGCTTCACCGCTCAGCGCGGCTTCCCGGTCGAGTTCTCGGTGCGCGGCTCGGACTGGAACCAGCTGATCTCCGCCAGCCAGCAGCTCATGTCCGACCTCAAGCAGTCGGGCCTCGTCGTCGACCTCGACAGCGACTACCAGTTGGGGATGCCCGAGCTCGCCGTCCTCCCCGATCGCGCCCGTTCCGCCGACCTCGGGGTCAGCATGGACGACATCGCGACATCGCTCAACGCTCTGGTCGGGGGTGTGCGGATCGGCAAGTACAGCGCGGGCGGGCGGCGCTACGACGTGCGGCTGCGCCTGCTCGCCGACCAGCGCTCGCGACCCGAAGATCTCTCGCACCTGCGTGTGCGCGCGTCGACCGGCGAGCTCGTGCCGCTGTCGGCGCTGGTCACGACCGAAGAGCACCCGGCGCTCCAGGCGATCACCCGCCGCGATCGCGAGCGCGCTATCACCGTCTTCGCCAACGTCGCTCCGGGCTCTTCGCAGGACAAGGCGCTCGCCAAGGTCGAGGAGCTCGCCAAGGCGACGCCGGTCGGCGTCCGTGTCGTCCTCGGCGGCGCCAGTGTCGCCTTCCGCGACTCGATGTCGTCGCTGCTCTTCGCGCTGGTGCTCGGGATCATCGTGGCGTACATGATCCTCGCCTCGCAGTTCAACTCGTTCCTCCACCCGGTGACCGTGCTGACGATCCTGCCGCTGTCGATCGCCGGCGCCGCCTTCGCGCTCTGGGGCACCGGCCGGAGCCTCAACATCTTCTCGATGATCGGGCTGCTGCTGCTCATGGGCATCGTCAAGAAGAACTCGATCATCCTCGTCGACTACGCCAACCAGCTGCGCGAACGGGGACGGAGCGCCGCCGCGGCGATTCTGCGCGCCGGGCCGGTGCGGCTGCGGCCGATCCTGATGACCTCGGCCGCGACGATGATGGCAGCGATTCCGGCGGCTCTCGGTTTGGGCGCCGGCTCCGAGACCCGCGCGCCGATGGCGGTGGCGGTGATCGGCGGACTGATCGTCTCGACCGCGCTCTCGCTGCTGGTGGTGCCCGCCTTCTACCTCGTCGCGGTGCGCGCCAAGGATCGGCTCAGGGCGCGCCGCGCACGGCGCTCTCCGGCGTTCCGAGAACCAGCTCCTTCAACCACTGCCAGGCGGCCCTGAAGCCGCGCACGATCCGCCCTTCGAGGACCTCGCCCGCGCCCATTCGCGCGGCCAGCTCGGCCTCGCGAGTGCGGAAGCGCGGCGGGAATCGCATCAGGGTTTGGGGACGCAGCGCCCCGTGGCGAACGAGGAGCGGCGAGAGCGCCCCTCTGAGCACGGCCATATCTCCCGGCGGCAGCGGCACGGAGCGTCGCGGCAGCACGAGCCAGGGGCGGTAGCGGAAAATCCACCCCGCGGCACCGTTGCCTTCGAGGCGGCCGAAGCTGCGCGGCTTGACCCCCTTGAGTCCGCGCTGCGAGAAGGCGGCGAGCGGTGCCGACGCCGGGTCGGCGCTGCCGTCCTTCCCGGTCAGGAACTCCCACGACAGGATGCTGCCGTAGACGGTCAGGCGGAACGACCAGCCGGCGGTGAGCCAGGCGATGAACAGGATCGCGAAGCCGAGTGTCGCGCCAAGGTAGGGGTGAATCCACGCGGTCAGGCCAAGCAAGCCGAGGAACGAGAGCCGGAAACCGCGAAGGAGCATGTCGAGGAGCGCCGAAGGCGACAGCGCGATTATCACCTGGATGGCGTGAAAGGCGATGAAGACGATAAAGAAACAGGAGAGATAGAGGACGCCGAGGCCGATGTCGACGAACAGCCGCGCCGCCCCATCGAGCGCTTGCGGCGATGCGGCAAGCGCCAGGCCCGTGCCGGCGAGGGGCGAGCCGACGCCGGCCGCGGCGGCCGATCCAGAAAGTGCCGGAAAGCCCAGCCCGAGGAGCCGCTTGACCTCGAGCAGCACGATCGGGCTGGCGACGAGCGCCGAGAACTTGTTCTCGTGCTCCTCGACGAAGTCCATCGGCTTCTTGAGCCCCGGCACCGCCGCGCCGATCGTCGTGTTGGCGGCGAACAGGAAGACCAGAAAGAGCCCCGGCCCCCAGAACCAGGGGCGCGCGTACCACGGCAACTCCGCCCGCGCCGCGGCCGGCGTCCGCCACCAACGCCAGGCGCCGAGCCCCGAGACCCCGAGGAGCGGCGAGATCGGCACGCCGGTGGTGAGCGTCACGGTGCGGGCGATCTCTTCGCCGGCCGTGAACTGCGCGCGCTCGCCTTCAACAGCAAGACTGCGCTCGGGAAGTGCTAGGGACCCACCGACGACCAGGAGCGCGAGAGCCATCCCTTTACTGAGCTTTTTCCTCATCTTGATTTCATTCTAAGGCTGGATGGTGGTGGCTGGGAGATCGGCTCGGGGGCCTGATTGCGAACGAGCTTCGTGCCTTGCCAGGGTCACTCCGGCACTCGGGATCCAAAGTCGGCTCCTATTTGAAGCGTGGTCGCCCACTTTGGATCCCGAGCGCCAGAGCGCCCCTTGGGGAGCGGGAGCGACAACCTCGATGCCTCACCGCGTTGGCTGGGGCGCGCCGGCGCTCGGGGACTTGGGGTCGGTGGCCAGCTTCACTAGACGCCGGCCCCATCTCCCCGAGTGCCGGAGTGACCCGACCGGCGACGCCGGGACTCAGGATGCCGGGTGCCGGGCTAGGATGCGCGAATGAATCCGAGTTCTCGGAAGCTGGCCTGGATCGCGATGCTCTATGCCGCGCAGGGGCTGCCCTACGGCGTGGTGCACAAGATCTGGCCGGTCTACTTCCGCGCCCACGGCGTTTCGCTGAAAGAGATCGGGCTGATGAGCCTGCTGGCGCTGCCCTGGTCGTGGAAGCCGCTGTGGGCGCCGCTGGTCGACCGCTTCGGCCCGCGCCGGGCGTGGATCGTCCCCTGCCTCGGCGCGCTCGCGACAATCGCCTTCATCATGCCGATGCTGTCGGCCGAGAAGGTCGGGCCGTTGATGATCGCCTTCCTGCTCACCTTCACTCTCGCCTCGGCAACGCAGGACATCGCCATCGACGCCTGGGCGGTCGATGCCGCCACCGGGCGCGATCTGGGGCTGATGAACGGCATCCGCGCCTCGGCCTTCCGCGTGGCGGTGATCGCCACCGGCGGCCTCGCCCTGCTCGTCGCCGACCGCAGCGGCTGGCCGGCGGCCTGGGCGGTCGTCGGCGGGCTCTTCGCGGCGCTGGCGGTCGGGGCGCTCTTCCTCAAGGACAGCGACCGGGCGCTCACCGGCGCTGGCGAGCAGCGTTCCACGCGCGAGTTGGTGCGCTCGTTCCTTGCCTGGCTGCTGCGCAAGGAGATGTTGCCGGTCGCGCTCTTCGCGCTGCTCTTCAAGCTCGGCGACCAGGCGATCGCCCGAATGACCGAGACCTTCTGGGTCGACCGCGGCATGGCGCTCACCGAGATCGCCCTGGTCGCCAACACCCTCGGCCTGACGCTGACGATCACCGGCGCGCTTCTCGGCGGCTGGTTCCTGTCGCGCGTCGGCCTCTACCGGGGACTGATCTGGATCGGACTCGCACAGCTCGTGTCGAATCTCGTCTACGCCGCCGTCGCCGGCTTCGACCTGCCGCGCTCGAGCCTCTACTTCGCCTCGGCGTTCGAGAACTTCAGCCAGGGCCTGGGTACCGCGGCGCTGCTGTCGTTCCTGACCGCCTGCTGCCGCAAG
>JBDTQT010000017.1:0-29440 GCA_039932055.1 Thermoanaerobaculia bacterium | reverse complement strand
TGCCGATCATCGCGAGCACCCGGCTCACGGTCGGCGACGAGGTCGAAGTGCAACTTTCGCTGCGCGCCAAGGCGGCGGCGGAGTACGTCCACCTGCGCGATCCGCGCCCGGCGGGGCTCGAGCCCGACCGCCCGGAGTCCGGCTGGAAGTGGGATCTCGGGATTGCCCGCTACGAGGAGACCCGCGACAGCGGCGCGAACTTCTTCTTCGAGCAACTGCCGGCCGGCGAGTACACCTTCAAGTACCGCCTGCGCGCCAACCTCGCCGGCGAATTCCGCAGCGGTCCGGCCGAGGTGCAGTCGATCTACGCCCCGGAGTTCGTCGCCTATTCGACGGGCGAGAAGCTCAGAATCGACGCGGCGCCGCGCTGACGACAGGCGTTTGCTACGGCACCGAAGCCGACCAGAGCGTCAGGTCGCCGCTCTCGAAGCCGTCGGCGAACAGGCCGGTCGGCGGCGGGAAGGCCGCCCGGAGCTCGATGTCGTCGACGTACCAGCCGTCGGCGACGGTGTTCGTGTCCGTCGTCAGCCGGAAGCGCACCCGCGCCTGGGTCGCGCCGATCAGCGCCGCCACTACGTAAGTCTGCTTGGTCCAGGTCGTGTTCGTGCCGTCGAAGGTCGCGATCTCGGTCCAGGTCGTGCCGTTGTCGGCGGAGACCTCGACGTGGCAGAAGTCGTAGCCTGCTTCGGTCGCGTAGCGCTGCCAGAAGGAGAGCTCGACCCCCAAAGCCTGCGCAAGGTCGATCGCCGATGAGGTCAGGGAACTGTTGACGTTGTTGCCGTAGCTGCCCGCTGGGCTGTCCGTCCACGAGTGCGTCGGACTGTGCGCCTGCAGCGTGGTGATCGCCCACGGTGCCTGGGCTGTCCAGCCGAGGTTGCCGCTCTCGACTGTGTCGTTGAGCACCGCGACGTAGGGCGCGAGAACGAAATTCCGGATCACCGTCTGCAGCGTGCCCAGGACGACGCCGGACGCCGTCGCCGGCGCGTGCGCGGGCGCGGTTGCCGTGACGTCGTAGGTCCCCGCCGGCACCTGAAGCGAATAGGCGCCGGTGCCGGCGACCGAGCTCGTCGCATACGGCCCGACGGCGATCGTCGCCGCCAGCGGCGCGCCGCTGCCGGCCTCAGTGACCGTGCCTTCGAGGAAGGGGGCGGTTGCCGGATCGAGCACGGTCAGGAAGGCGGCCGAGAAGGCGCCCCAGTTGTTCGCGTTGTCGCGGCCGCGGACGTAGAGGAGGTGCCGGCCCGAGGCGAATCCGGTGGTGTCGAGAGTCGCCGTCGCCGCCTCGACGGTGGCGTTGAATGTGCCGTCCACCGGAGTCATCGCCACCGGCGTGCCGCCCGCCCAGGGCGGGGTGTCGAGGTAGAGCTCGGCGGCGGCGATCGGTTGGGTCGGCTCGGCGCCGTCGGGGTCGAGGTAGCGCGTGTCGTCGAGCGTCGCGGTGATCACGGCCGGATCGCCGGGCGCGACCGGCTGCGCCGGCGCCGTGACACTCAACGCGTCCGGTCCGGCGGGAGTCTGATACGGCGTACGTGGCACCCGCATGGCGTACTTGAGCATCGCCAGCGCGTCGGGGAGGACGGCGCTCGTAAAGGCCGAACAGCTCTCGAAGAAGGCGGTGCCCATCTCCCAGGTGTAGCCAGGCACTCCCAGATGGCCGTAGGAGTAGTCCTTGGTCGAGCCGTCCACCGGGTAGAGGCTGCCGACGCGCGGATCGAAACCGGAAAGGTAGGCCCACTTGCGGCCGAGGCGCAGGATCTGCGCGCAGTTGGGGGGCGAGTTCGGCGGCACGCCATCGCAGATCGCCGAGGTCGTCTGGCCCCAGGCCGAGAGGATCTCGTTGGCGTAGCTGTGCAGGTCGACGTAGAGGCCGGTGGCGGTGTCCGCAGCAGGAGTGGTCAGGTCGTCGGGCCGCTGGTCGGGGAAGACCGTCGCCATATAGGCCTGGACGGCCTGCGTCTCGGGCTCCGAAGCGGCCGCTGAGCCGCGAAAGGTCTCGTCGCAGGCGACGCCACTCGAGCCGCCCCAGGCACCCCAGTAAAAGCTGAAGTTGCGGTTGAGATCGACGCCGTAGGTGCTCGCGCAGCCGTCACCGTTGTTGCGGTTCTTGCGCCACGAGCTGCTGGCCTCGGCGGTTTTGCGCCCGTCGGGATTCGTCTGCAGCACGATATGAATCTCGTGCTGGTCGAGCACCCAGGTGGCGTCGGCGTCGGTGCCGTAGGCGCCCAGGATCCACTCGGCGAAACGCAGCGCGGACTCCGCGGTCGTGTACTCACGGGCGTGGATCGCCGCCGAAACCAGGAGCACCGGCTTGGGGCCGACGACGGCCGAGTTGGTGAGCTTGAGCACCAGCAGGTCGTAGCCGGCGGGCCCGCCGCCGGTGACCTTGTCCCAGGAGTCGCCGATGTCGACGATCGTGGCGAGAGTGGGATGCGCGGTCGCCAACGCCTGGGCGCTGGCGAAGGTCTCCTCCACCGTCCGGTAGCAGGGGAAGCCGGGGATCGTGTCCGGCCGGTCCCAGTCCGCCTGCGCTGACTCGGCGAGCCGGACGAGCGCCGTCGCCTCCTCGTCCACTTCGACGAAGAAGCCGAGCCGCTCGAGGCGCGCGAGCTGCCCGGCGTCCACCAGGACGCGTAGGAAGCCCTTGTTGCGGTCCACCTGCAGGTGATCGCCCCACGAGGCGACCTCGCGAATCATCCCGTCGTCGCCGAACCAGGCGCGCACCATCCAGGGGCCGGAGCCCGCGAAGCCCTCCGCGGTGAGCGGTGTGGCGAGGGCGAAGAGTGCCGCCAGCAACACGGCAGCGGGGGCGAGGCGCAGAGATCGCAGCGGTTTCATGACGAGAGCTCCCATTTCGTGGCGCGCCCGGGCCGTGACTTCAAGGCACGGCCGAGGTCCAGAGCGAGAGGTTGCCGCTCTCGAAGCCGTCGGCGAACAGACCGGTGGGCGGCGGGAAGACCGCGGTGAGCGCGATGTCGTCGAGGTGCCAGCCGTCGAAAGTGAGCGAGATGTCGGAGGTCAGTCGGAATCTCACTTTCGCCAGGGCGCTCCCTGCGAGGCCCGGAAGGGCGAGGTGAGCGCTCTCCCAGATGGCGGTGTGGCCCTCGCCGTTGTAGGAAGCGACCTCGGTCCAGGTCGCACCGCCATCGATGGATATCTCGATGTGGCCGTAGTCGTAGCCGTTCTCGAGGTCGTAGATCTGTTTCCACTCGATGGCGGGGTCGGTCGCGAGCGTGAGATCGAGGACCGGCGAGGTGAGCGAGGTGTCGCGGTTGTTGGCGTAGTTGCCGCCGGGACTGTCACTCCATGAATGCGTCGGACTCGCCGCGGTCTCGGTGGTGAGCGCCCAGGGACTCTGCGCGGTCCAGCCGGGGTTCGTCCCCTCGCCGTCGTCGACGAGCACGGGTGCGAAAGGCGGCAGGGCGAAGTCGGCGGTCACGGTGGCGAACTCCGCCGCGATGACGCCCGCCACGCTGCGTGGCGCATGTCCGGCCGAGCTGGCGCGGATGTCGTACGTGCCGGGCGGCACCTGGAACGAATAGGCACCGGTGCCCGCGGCCGTCGTTGTGCTGAAAGGACCCACCGAAACCGTCGCGGCGAGCGGCGCGAGGGTGTTCGCGTCGCGCACGAC
The DNA here is from genome assembly GCA_039932055.1 of Thermoanaerobaculia bacterium. Lineage (GTDB taxonomy): Bacteria > Acidobacteriota > Thermoanaerobaculia > Multivoradales > JAGPDF01 > JAGPDF01. The sequence goes on along the minus strand of JBDTQT010000017.1, from coordinate 25,812 downwards.
ACCCTGGACGAACGGTGCGGTCGCCGGATCGACGACGTACAGGAAGAGTGCCGAGACCGGACCCCAGTCGGCACCGGCGTCCTCACCGCGCACGTAGAGAATGTGGCGACCGGAGGCGAGAGCCGTGGTGTCGAGCGTCGCACTCGCCGCCTCGATCGTGCTGTTGAAGAAGCCGTCTTCCGCGGTGAGCGGGATCGCGACCGCGCCCGGCTGCCAGGGGGCGAGGTCGATGTAGACCTCGCCGGCGGTGATTGCCTCGACCGGCTCGGTGCCGTTGGCGTTCGAGAAGCGGCTGTCATCGAGCGTGACGTGGAGCACAGCCGGATCGCCGGGAGCGACCGCACCCGGGGTTATCGAGAGCGCCAGGGTGTCGGGGCCGGTCGGCGTCATGTACGGCGTGCGCGCGACCTTCGCCGCGTAGAGCAGGGCGCCGAGGTTCGTCGGCAGGACGGTGCTCTCGAAGCTCGAACAGGCCTCGAAGAAGTCGTTGCCGAGCTCGAAGGTGAAAGCGGCGACGCCCAGATCGCCGTAGGCAAAATCGTCGGTGGTGCCGTCGGTCGGATAGAGCCCGATCGCCTGCTCGGGCCGGTAGCCGGTGAACCAGGCGAAGCGCCGCCCGAGGGTGGTGAGCGCCGCGGCGTTGTCGGTGGGCGTGTTTGTTCCGCCCCACGGCCAGAGCACGAGATCGCTGTAACTGTGGACGTCGAGGTAGATGCCGGTGGCGTCCGCCGGCGCTGCGCCACCGGGATAGGTCGCGGCGCGCTGGTCGGGGAAGATCGCCCGCAGGTAGTTCTGCACCGCCTGGACTTCGGGCTCCGAAGCCGCCGAAGGGCCGTGGTAGGTGTCGCTGCAGGCGCTCGCGCTCGAGCCGCCGCAGCAGTTCCATTGGAACGAGAAGTTGCGGTTGAGGTCGGCGCCGCGACTGGTCGAGGTCGCGCCGCAGTAGTTCTGGTTGGTGTTCTTGCGCCAGAGTTGCGCCGCCTCGGCCTGCTTGCGGCCGTCGGGGTTGGTCTGCAACATGAGGTGGATCTCGTGGAAGTCGAGCAGCCAGGTGGCGTCGGCGTCGGCGCCGTAGCCGCTCACCAACTGTTCGGCGAACCGGGTCATGAGCTCCGCCGTGGTGTATTCGCGGGCGTGGATCGCCGAGGTGGCGAAAAGGATCGGCTTCGGGCCCGGGACGGCCGAGTTGGTGAGCTTCAGGACCATCATGTCGTAGCCCGCCGGGCCGCCGGCGGTCAACTTGTCCCAGCTGTCGCCGGCGTCGATCCAGGAGGCGAGAGTGGGATGCGCGGCGACGATCGCCTGGGCGGTGGCGAAGGTCTCCTCGACGGTGCGATAACAGGGGAAATTGGGAATGCCTGCCGCGGGCGTTTCACCGCGCGCCAACGCCTCCGCCGCTTGCCGGTTGGCCTCCTCGGCCTGGCGGATGAGGGCGGTCGACGGCGCATCGACCTCAACGTAGAAGCCCAAAGCGCGCAACTGCTCGAGGCGCTCGGGATCGGCCAGGATGCGCAGGAACCCGAGCTTGCGATCGGTCTGGAAGTGATCGCCCCAGGAGGCGACCTCGCGAATCGTGTCGTCGGTGCCGAACCAGGCGCTGACCATCCATGGACCGGCGCCGGCAAACGGATCGTCGGCTAGATTTAGGGCGCCGACGACGGCGGAGGGAGCCAACAAGAGCAGCGTGAGCAGCAGGGCGCGAGCGGACAGGTTCCGGACAGAGATCTCCACAATAGAAAGTATGTCTCTTGTCCGCCCCGTGACGCCAGCGGCGCTTCTAACCGCGCAAGCGATAGTTCACCGTCAGGGTGTAGGTGACTGCGACCGGCTCCCCCGAGCGCATCGCCGGCCGGAAGCGCCAGTCGCGGACTCCCTCCATGGCGGAGTAGAGGAAGACGGCGTTCTGTGCGGAACCGCTGTTTATCCGCGGAGAGTTGAGTCTGCCCTCCCGGTCGATAAACAGGGAGATCACCGCCTGTCCGCTCTTCATGACGCGGCTGAGGGACTCCGGGAAGTCGATGTCGCGCTTCGAAATGGCTTGGGGCGGAGTGATCTTCTCATCCGGTTGCGTGGGTTCGGTGCCGGGCGCGATCGTCCAGTCGTCTGGCAGCAAGGGGGCCGCTTCGGCGATTTGCGCCAGCCGCACTCCCGTCGGACCGTAGTCGCTCAGTCGGACCCTCTCCAGCGCCGGCCAGAGCGCGTGCGCCATCTGGAAGTCCCAGAGCGCATCGGAATCTCGTTGCAGGCCGACGCGGGCGAGGGCGCGCAGCGAGAGAGGCATCGCGAGAAGGCGGCCGGCATCCGGACCGCCAGTTATCTTGCGCGTCATGTCGCGCAGCAGACTGCCCGCGGCCGAGTCTGCATTCTTGAATTTACCGGCGCGGATCGCCGCCTCGATGCTGGCGCCACGGTTCTTCCAGCCCGAGTAGACGCTGTTCACGAGCGGCATCTCTTTGGGGCTCTTCCCTTCGGGATTCTGGGCAAAAAGGGCGGTGCCCGTGGCGAAGGTCTGGGCGCAGAAGAGCGCGCCCGCGAGGAACCACCAGGTTAGACGAGGCAGGGGGGGGTTGCCCAGGAGCATTCTTCCAGTCTAGCGGTCCTGGCGGGAGTCTCGCTCCCGCCCCGCCCCATTGGCTGGCGCGGAGGGATCCGGCTTTCCCGTAGACTCCTCACGCCATGAAAAAAGCCCAACATGTTGCCGTCACCGGCGCTGCCGGGAACATCGGTTACGCGATCCTCTTCCGCATCGCTGCTGGCGATCTTTTCGGCCCGGACCAGCCGGTCGTGCTGCATCTCATCGAAATTCCGCCAGCGCTGCCGGCGCTTGGAGGAGTGGCGATGGAGTTGCGCGACAGTGCCTTCCCGCTGCTCGACGGCATCGTCGCGACGGCGGAGATCGAAGAGGGCTTCACCGATGTCGACGTCGCGTTCCTCGTCGGAGCGCGGCCGCGCGGCCCCGGGATGGAGCGCAAGGACCTGCTCTCCGCCAACGGCGCGATCTTCGGCCCACAGGGCAAGGCGATCGCGGCTCGGGCGTCGCGCGATGTGCGCGTCCTGGTGGTCGGCAATCCTGCGAACACCAACTGCCTGATCGCCGCCTCGAACGCTCGCGGCCTGGATCGCCGGCAGCTCCACGCCATGACCCGCCTCGATCACAACCGGGCGCTGTCGCAGCTCGCCGAGAAATGCGGCGCGCACGTCAACGACATCCGCAAGATGACGATCTGGGGCAACCACTCGTCGACCCAGTATCCCGATCTCGCCCACTGCACGGTCGGCGGGAAGCCCGCGCTCGGCCTGGTCGGGGAGAGCTGGTACCGCGAGACCTTCATCCCCACCGTGCAGCAGCGCGGCGCGGCGATCATCAAGGCGCGTGGTGCGTCGTCGGCGGCCTCCGCCGCCTCGTCGGCGCTCGACCACATGCGCAACTGGGTGCGCGGCAGCGCGGCTGGCGACTGGGTGTCGATGGCCGTGCCGTCCGACGGCAGCTATGGCATCCCGGAGGGGGTCGTCTACTCCTACCCGTGTGTCTGCAAGGGCGGCGACTACGAGATCGTGCAGGGCCTCGCGGTCGACGAGTGGAGCCGCGCCAAGCTGGACGCTTCCGACCGCGAGCTGCGCGAGGAGCGCCTGGCGGTCGAAGAGCTCCTCGGCTGAGCTGCGCCCGGCGGCGTCCACCGGCCCGCTGCCGGGCCGGCGCCGGCTCAGGGTTCGGGCGCTGCCGTGTAGCCGGTCATCTCGACGAAGCCGTGGCCGCCGATCGGCCGGCCGTGGCTGGTGCCTGAGACTCGCATGGCCCCCTCCCAGTAGCGCACGGTGACTGCGAGCTCCTGGTTGGCGACTCTGGGGATGAGCTCGAGGTCGAGCGCTTCGCTCGGGATCCGCAGGCGCCAGGTGGCGGGATAAGTCGCGCCGCTGGGACTCATCCAGCTGGAAAGGACGGCGAGCTCAACGTCACCGGGCGCCAACGGCCGCGACGTGCCGTCCGCGGCGACCAGGCTGCCGCGGCTCCACGGGTCGCTCGCGCCGTCCTTGCGCCGCAGCCGGTAGAACATCAGGTCCCGTCCGTCTTCGAGCTGCAGAGCGAACCAGTCCCAGCCAGCAAGCTCGCTGCCGAGCGCACTCGTCGACCACTCGCGGTCGAGCCAGGCCTCGCCGGTCACCGGTACATTCCGCCCGTCGACCGTCACCGTGCCACGGGCGGCGAGTCGGGGCAGCGAGTAGTAGTAGGAGGCGTTGCCGGGCTCCGGACCCTTCTGCGAGAGGCCACGATCTCCCTGGAGCACCGGCGGCTTGCCGGCCTCGAGCGCCAGGTCGACGGCGAAGTCGGCCTCCCTGGCCGCCAGGTGTAGCGGCGAAAACTCGTTTGCGGAGGGCGAGGTGGCGGCGATCGACCAGTCCTCGAGCGCCACGCGGAAAGGCGCCGCGGAGACTCCGGCGAGACCGACCGCCTCGCGCGCGAAACGCTCGGCGAAGCGGAAGGTGCCGCGCTGCTGGTCCGAGAGCGCGAAGTGCGCCATCCAGACGTGATTACTTCGCCAGCGCGATGGGCTGGCAGACTCCGCGGCGGTCAGCGCGTTACGGAAGAAGGTGAGCTGCACGCCGAAAGCCCGCCCGTCGGCGGCGAAGAGATTGCCAGTGAGGTACCACCACTCGGTGCGGAAGCCGTCGTGCGCGCCGTGATCAGCGGGAAAGTTGAAGGGGCGCGGCGCGACGGCGCGGGCGAAACGCGGATCGGCCTGACCACCCTCCGGGTTGTCGCCGCCGAGCGCCGCGGCGACGTCGACCTCCGCCGCGATCGGCGCCGGCCGGCGGGCGCGCCGTTCGAGCACCACGGCCAACGTCGCGAGCGCGGCGACGGCGACGACGAGGGCGAGCAGCGGGAACCGCAGCCGTTCAGGGACAGGCATCGTCACTCCTGCTTCAGGGCGAGCGCCGGGTCGGTTCGGCCGAGCCGCCAGGCCGGGATGAGGCCGGCGAGGAGCGCCGCGCCGAGCGCCAGGGCGAGCGCCTCGACGAACGGCCGCGGCGTCCAGGCGATCTCCATCGACCAGCCGAAGGAGCGCCGGTTGATGACATGCACCATGAGCGCGGCGAGCAGCGCGCCGAGCGGCAGGGAGAACAGCCCGGCGGCGAGCCCCATCCAACCGGTCTCCGCGGCGACGAGCTTGAGGAGTTGCCGCCGGGTCAGCCCCTGCGCGCGCAACACGGCGAATTCGCGGCCACGTTCGAGCTCGAGCGCGGCGAGCGCCGCAAGGATGCCGAGGAAAGCGACGGCGATCGCCAGCAGTCGCAGCACGCCGGTAATGCGAAAGGTCCGATCGAAGATCTCGACCGACATCTGCTTCAGCTTGCGGCTCGACTGCGCCAGCAGCGCGCCTTCGGGCGCGGCCCCCTCGACTGCCTCCTTGAGTTTCGCGAGATCGGCGCCGGGCTCGGCGAAGACCGCCAGCACGGCGACACCGGGATCGCCGAAGGCGGCGCAGAAGTGCTCCGCCGGCAGCATGACGACACCCTGATCGGAGCCGTAGTCGTAGTCGATGCCGGCCACCCGGAACGACTTCCGGCCCTGGGTGGTGGCGAGCTCGAAGCGGTCGCCCAGGTGCAGGTCGCGGCGGTAGGCGAACGGCTCGGCGAGGATCACGGCATCGTCGGTCGTCGTCAGGTCGCGCCAGACCGTTTCGAAGTCCCCCTCCTTGAAATGGAAGGACTGCAGGCTCTTGCGGTCGAGGTCGATGCCGACGACGCGCGCCGGCAGCTCTCCCGGGCTCTCGACCAGGGTCATGCGCAGCGTGTTGATGCGCTCGACTCCGGGTAGCGCGCGAATGCGCTCGACCGCCGTCGGCGAGATGCGCAGGTGGGCGCGGCTCGGCACCTGGGAGGGAGTGCTGACGTAGAGGTCGCCAACCAGGGCGCCATCGAGCCAGACCTCGACCGTCTGGCGGAAGCTGCCGATCATCACCGCGATACTGATCGACACCGCCACCGCCAGCGTCAGGGCGGCGACCGCGACACCGGTGCGCGAGATCGAGGCGCCGACGGCGCGCGCCCCCATTCGCCCGAAGAGTCCGACCCAGCGCCGGATCGGCTCCGGCGCCGCCGCGACGGCGCGCATGGCGGTGGCGAGCGCCAGCGGAACGGCGAGCGAAAAGCCGACGAGGACGAGGAAGAAGCCGCCGAGGGAGAACCCCAGCGAGCGTGTCGCGAGCGCCAGGACGGCAGCGCCGACGAGGCAGAAGATCAGGCCCAGCTGCGCCCCTCGCCGGGCCAGGCGGCCGGCGCCGCTCTCGAGCTCGGAGCGCAGAAGGGTCGTGCGCGGCGGGGCGGAAGCCGCTTCGAGTGCTGGCGGCAGCGCCGCCGCGAGCGCCGCCGCGAGTCCGAGTAGGGCGCCTTTGGCGAGCGAAAGCGGCGAGAGCGCGAAGCTGCCGGCAGCGAGCGTGAAGTAGAGATCGCGGATCGTCTGCAGCACCAGCCCCATGAGCCCGCGCCCGAGCGCGACTCCGAGGAGGAGGCCGAGAGCGCTGCCGACAATGCCGAGAACGGCGGCTTCGGTCAGCACCAGGGCGAGAATCTCGCCGCGCCGGACACCGAGCGCGCGCAGGCGGCCGAAGAGCTCGCGCCGCTGGACGACCGAGAAGGTCATCGTGTTGTAGATCAGGAAGGTGCCGCAGAGAAGCGCCAGCAGGGAGAGCGCCTGCAGGTTGAAGCGGAAGGCACGGGTCATCTGCTCGAGTGCTTCGGGGCGCGACGAGGCGCGCGCCAGCCGCACACCGGGGGGCAGGAGCTCGGCGAGACGGGCGCGCAGCCGGTCGCCGGCGGCGCCCTCGGGCAGGGCGAGGTCGATCCGGGTGAGCCGTCCCGGCAGATCGAGGATCTCCTGCGCGGTGGCGATATCGACCAGCGCGAGATTCGCCAACGCTTCGCGTGCGGTCTCGCTCTCTGGCCGGAGGAGGCCCACCAGGGTGAGCTTCTCGCGGCGGGCGCCGACCAGGACGTCGAGCGTTCCGCCGACTTCGAGGCCGAGCTTCGCCGCCGTCGTACTTTCGAGCAGCATCGCCCCCGGTGTGGTCAGGAACGACGTCAGGCCGCCGCCTCCGGCGAGCGCCCGCCCGCCTACACCCAGGTAGGCGCGAAACGGAGCCTCGCTCCACGGATCGAGACCGAGGAGCCGCAGGACGGGAAGCGAACGGGAGATGGCCGCGCCGTCTGCCGCCGCCGGCGCGGCTCCCGCGGCGCGGGGAAGCACGACAAAGTCCTCGACCACCGGTGCGGCAGCGCGCACCCCCGGCAGCTCGTCGGTGCCGGTCCGCACGCGGGCGAAGAGCGCTTCGTCGAAGCCGTTCGAGTCGCCGGTGATCTGGTCGGTCGCCGCCCCCGCCGTGGCGTCGGTCGCGACAGTGAAGGCGCGCCGGGCGCTCTCGTTGGCGAGATCGATCGCCACCACCACCGCGACGCCGAGGGCGATGCCGGCGAGCGCCAGAGCGAACTGCGCCGGATGGAGCAGATGATAGCGCCGGCTGGCGCGCCCGAGGAGGCTCAAGCCCGCTCGACCAGCCGGCCGTGGTCGAGAGTGAGCACGCGGTCGGCGATTCCCATGACCTCGGGGCTGTGGGTCACCATGAGCATGGTCTTGCCGGCGCGGCGGGTGAGCCGGTCGAGCAGCTCGAGCACCTCGAGGCCGGTTTCGAGGTCGAGATTGCCGGTCGGCTCGTCGGCGAGGACGAGCGCCGGATCGGCGGCGAGCGCCCGCGCCACGGCGACACGCTGCTGCTCGCCGCCGGAGAGCCGGTCGGGAAACTGCCCACCGCGGTCGGCAAGCCCGACCTCATCGAGAAGGGCGAGCGCCCGATCGCGGTCGGCGCCCGTCGCGCGCCCGGCGAGCTCGAGCGGCAACAGCAAGTTCTCCTCGACGGTGAGAGTCGGCACGAGATTGAAGAACTGGAAGACGAAGCCGATCCGGTCCCGCCGCGCCACGGTGCGCTCGCCTTCACTGAGCCGCCCGAACGCCCGCCCCTCGAGGAGAACCTCGCCCGCGGTCGGCAGATCGATGCCGGCAATGAGATTCAGCAGCGTCGACTTCCCCGAGCCGCTTCGCCCCAGAAGCACCACGAGCTCCCCCGGCGCGATCGCGCACGAGACGCCGTCCAGCACGACCCGCTTGCGGCCGGCCTCGATGAAGCTCCGCTCGACGGAGCGCAACTCGATCACCGGAACAGGAGAGGCCATCCACCAACTCTACGGCAGCGCTCGAATTTTCGATGAACCTGGATCAGCGCTCGTGATAAGCCTCGCGTCGATGGGCGACGCGTATCACCAGCACGACGAGCCGGCGGTCTTCGACCTCGTAGATCACGCGGTGATCGCCGACACGAATGCGGTAGGCGCTTGCCGTCGCGGAGAGCTTCTTGCAGCCGTTCGGTCGCGGCGTCTCGGCGAGGGCGTCGATCGCCAGCCGGACGCGGCGCCACACTCCGGCTTCGAGTTTTTCGAGTTGGCGCGCCGCCGCGGGAATGACGAAGACGGCGTGAGCCATGGCGGGCTACTTGGCGACCAGCTTCGCTTGAACCTGGCGCCAGGGAATGGCCGCTTCGCCGCTCGCCTCGAACTCCTTCTTCGCGGCGCGGAAGGCCTGGAGGTCCGCAGCATCTTCGAGGCTCTGCAGGAGTGCCGCATCCTCGACCGGGACGACATAGGCGATCGGCTTGCCATGCCGATGAATCGCCACGCGTTCCTTCGCGAACGCAGCGCGATTCAGCACTTCCGAGAAATTCTCCCGCGCGGAGCGAGAGGTGAGATGTGGACTGTCGGACATGGCGTAGTCTCCGCAGAGCATGGTACCCTAAGTACCTCGCGTACGCAAGCGCATCCGGGTTCAACTCGTCGAAGAACGACGAAGACCGACTAGGGACGAGCGGTTTTCCGGTCAGCTATCTTTCTGGGGCAGTCCCAGTGCTCGAGAGACCATACGTACTGGCCGAGGTATTCCCGAACTCCAGGGGGAAGCTCGAGCTCTTCGATCGCCAGATCGAAGGTCATTTTCTGTCCGTCCCAGCAGCTACTGCGATAGTCGAGGACCCGCATGGCGATGCTTCCTAATACCCACGGATTCAATGGATTGTGCGGTTGCAGCTCCAAGGCTCGCTGCAGGGAGCCGATCTGGGACGCATCGCGCGTGAGAGCCGCATAGGCGTAGTGACTCATGGGGAACTTCTTGTACAGGTCGGAGGCGCGAGACATCGACCACTGGGTGCGGTCCTCATTGTGAAGGAGCTTGCGCTGACGCAAGAGGTCCATCAGTGCAGCCTGATCGACCGGCGCCATCGGCTGCCGAATGCGTAGACTTCGAGTCGGAGACCGAACTTCACCCTGCCAGCAGCGATAGACCTTCATTCGGCCGATACCGGAAGAGAGGGTCTCCAGGTAGTGAGGTTGAAAAGGAAACGCGCGCCTTCCACCCGTCTGCTGGCCACCGCAGAGGCCGTCTCCAGACATCACCGCTTGAACGTCGAACTCGCCTTCGAGAGCCGCTAGTCTGGACGAAATGTTGGAGTAGAAGAGCCAACTCTCCCCGGGGGCCAGCCATAGACTCCTCGCCGAAAGGGGAAAAGCCCGGTGGACAATGAGGTGACTCACATACCGGGGGGATTCCCCCTTGGGCGCGAAATAGATGACCGCGCCTTCGCGGGGCAGACCGCCGTTCGGCAGCAGGACAGGCGTAGCGCCGCGATTCTGCACCGAGTACAGGATGTAGATCGGCTCGAAGCTGAAGGCCTCGGTCGGCATGGCCAGGATCTCGACGGCGATCTCGGCCTGCACCGCGCCCCCGCCAAGAAGCAGAAAAACCGCTAGCCCAAGAAAGATCCTCATCTCCACCTCGCGCCGATGCCCAACCGTGCTGCCGCGGGGGTCTCCCTCCGTACTCAAGCCTTCTCGGTGTTCGCGGTGACGAGCAGGAAGTGCTCGATTGCCGAGAGATCGTGCAGGGCTTCCACCACGCGATCCATGTCGAGGTCGGCGTAGTCGTGAACGAGGACAGTGCGAAAGCCGGGCAGTCGCTCGAGCGCCCGAACGACTTCGGGGGAGTAGAGCGGATCGAGTGCCAGGTTGCGAATCGCACCGCGGAAGTCCTCGAACTTCTCGCCTCGACGAGCCGAGAGCTCCGCCGCAACATCGATCACCGCCTGGCAGACCATCAGCAGGGGAAAGAGCACGTCGTTGTGCAGGGTCAGGTCGCGGCCGAGGTCGGAAGCCCCGTGGACTCGCGGCCGCAGGCTCTTCAGGTGCTCGAGATGACGACGGAGCTCGACCAGGCGATCGGCGATCGGGCTCATGGAGCGCCTCCGGCCGTTCTGGCCTTGAGGTAGTGGAGCTTGCGCTCGCGGAAGTGGCGCAGCCAGGGCTCGAGATCCGCCGCCAGAAGGGTGGTCCTGTGAACGAAGCGCTGATCGGCGATCGGGTCTGCGCAGAAAATTCTCTGCCCGCGGAGAACGATCTGTCGAGCGAACAGCGGTGGAACGTCGTTGAGCACGCTGAGATCGACCTCGCGTCCGTGCAGCGCTGCGGTGCAGTCGCCCGCCAGTCGGAGCCGAACCTCGAAGCGTTCCCTCTCGGTCGGGAATCGGTCCGCGGTCAGGAGCACTCCGACATCCACATCGCTCTCGCGGTGTGCCCGCCCCTCAGGTTCGCTGCCGAAGAGGTACGCACTCACGATCCCGGCGTCGGCCTGCAGGGCGAGAACGGCGCCCAGGTGCTCGCCAATCACCATGCCGGGCACGGCAACACGGCGGTGGCCGGCACCCGTCCAGGCAAGTAGCGGAGCCAGGGTGGCGCCCTGGATTGGCGATAAACTGCCCCCGTGTCGTCGGAAGCCCTCGCCTTTCCCCGCCCCGCAGACTGGCTCGAGCTCACCAAGCCACGGATCACGCTCCTCGTCACCCTGACGACGGCGGCGGGGTTCGCTCTGGCGAGCGCGCGGCCGCTCGACCTGCCGCGCTTCGCGGCGACCCTCGTCGGCACGGCGCTCGTCGCCGCGGGTTCGGCGGCCTGGAACCAGTACGTCGAGCGCGAAACCGACAAGCTGATGCGGCGCACGGCGACGCGGCCGCTGCCGGCCGGGCGGATGCTCCCGGCGCAGGCGCTCGGCTTCGGCGGTCTGTTGTCGGTCTCGGGTCTCCTCCTCCTTTGGCTGCTGGTCAACCCGCTCACCGCGGCGATCGGCCTCGCGACGCTTCTCGCTTATGTCCTGGTTTACACGCCGATGAAGCGCCAGAGCTCGCTCGCGACGCTGGTCGGCGCGATCCCGGGAGCTGCACCGCCGGTCATGGGATGGACCGGGGCCTCGGGCGACCTCGATCTCGGAGGCTGGCTGCTCTTCGCCATCCTCTTTCTCTGGCAGCTGCCGCACTTTCTGTCGATCGCCTGGCTCTATCGCGACGACTACCGGCGCGCGGGGATGCCTCTCCTGACGGTGAACGATCCCGACGGCCGCGCCACCGGCCAGCAGGCGGTGCTTTACGCCATGGCGTTGGTACCGGTGTCGCTCATGCCTTCGGCGGTCGGCATCACCGGCGCCGTGCATCTGGTCGGGGCGCTCGTCCTCGGTCTGGCGTTCCTGGCCAGCGCGGCGCTTTTCGCGCGCGCGCAGACGGTGACCTCGGCCCGCCGCCTTCTTCTCACCTCGGTCTTCTACCTGCCGGCAGTCTTCGGCGTCGCCGTCGTCGATCACCTCTTCTTGCGGTGAGACTTCTCGCACCGACGCTGCTCCTCGCTGCCGCGTTGCTCGCGGGGCTGGCCGCTTGCCGGCCCAGGGAGCCGCTGCCGGTGCTCGCGGAGTTGCCCGAGTTCTCGCTGATCGAACGCAGCGGCACGCCGCTCGACAAAGCGGCGCTCGCCGGGCGACCGGCGATCGTCGACTTCATCTTCACCCGCTGCCCGGCCTCCTGCCCGCGCCTCACCGCGCGGATGAAGGAGCTCGAGAGGCGGATCCCGGAGAGCTCGACGGTGCGGCTGCTGTCGATCACGGTCGATCCCGAGCACGACCGGCCCGCAGAGCTCACGAGTTACGCCGAGGGGTGGCAGGCCGGCCCGCGCTGGCTCTTCGCCACCGGCGAGCGCGCGGCGATCTGGGAGCTCATTCGCAAGGGCTTTCTGCTGGCGGTCGAGGCGACGCCCGAGGACACGACGTCGCCGATCCTGCACAGCAACCGGTTCGCCCTGGTCGACGGCCAGGGGCGCCTGCGTGCCACCTACATCGCCTTCGAGGAGGACGCGCTCGACCGCGTCCTCGCCGATCTCGCGGCGGTCGAGGCGGAGGGCGGCAAGCGATGAACCTGACGCTGCAGGATCTGCCGACGCTCAACGCGGCGCTCAATGCCACCTCGGCGGTGCTTCTCACGCTCGGCTGGATCCTGATCCTGCGGCGGAAGATCGACGCCCATCGCCGCGCCATGCTGTCGGCGTTCGGCTGCTCGATCGTCTTTCTGGTGTCGTATCTGGTCTACCACTTCCAGGTCGGCTCGGTGAAGTTTCAGGGCACCGGCACGATCCGCACCGTCTACCTGTCCATCCTCCTGACCCACACCGTGCTCGCGGCGGCGGTACCGGTGCTGGCGACGATCACCCTCTCGCGCGCCCTCGCCCGGCGCTTCGACCGTCACCGCAGAATCGCCCGCTGGACCCTCCCCATCTGGCTTTATGTCTCGGTTACCGGCGTGGCGGTCTACTGGATGCTCTACCAGACGCACTTCGACTGAATCGCCCGGGCGTCATTTCTTCGTGAACGCCCGGCTGGCGCATCCGGCGAGGCTTGCCGCCGCCGAGATGCAGGGTGGCCAGACACGGACCTCCGGTCCTCGTCCGCTGTCCGGGTCCGCGACGATTTGTCGTCGGTCCGAATAGAGGCGCGCTTTCCGCGCCCAGGAGGAGAATCGATGACTCGGCCAAGGTGCTCCAGGATACCTGCGCTCCTCGCGCTCCCGCTGCTTCTCGCCGGTGCGCCGGTGTTGGCGCAGCTCTCCGCCGCCGGGAGCCAGTTCTGGACGCAGGAATCGCCCGGCTTCGCCGAGACCGCCCAGGACGGCGCACAGCTCGGTTCGGCCTTCGCGGTCGGCGACTTCGACGGCGACGGCTACGACGACCTCGCCGTCGGCGCGCCCTGGTACGACTACGTCTCCACCCCCTCAGTGCTCGACAACGGTGCCGTCTTCGTGCTGCCGGGCGGTGCGAACGGTCTGCACACCGGTTCGGAGCACAAACGCCTGCTCGTCTTGCGGACCCGGTTCGGTGCGGCGCTCGCGGCGGGCGACTTTGACGGTGACGGTTACGACGATCTCGCGGTCGGTGCTCCGAAGGCCACGGCGAACGGGGTGGCCAATGCCGGCATTGTCTGGGTCTACAAGGGAGGTCCGGGCGGCCTCGCGGTCGGTGGCAGCGAGATCACCGCGGCGGTGTATTCGACGCCGCAGAGCGGCGCCGCCTTCGGCCTCGCGCTCGCGGTCGGGAACTTCAACGGCGATCTGTACGAGGACCTGGTGATCGGCGAACCCTATTGGGACTCCTTCACGCCGACCCGGCTCGATCGTGGCCGGGTCGCGGTGCTCGCCGGTTCAGCGGCGGGACTGGTGACTTCGAGCGCCTGGGCGGTGCGTGCCGAGCCGTTCGTCGAGGTCGACGACGATGCCGTCTTCGGCTATTCGCTCGCCGTCGGTGACTTTGACGACAACGGCTTCGACGACCTCGCGATCGGCGCGCCACGCGCCGACGACCAGAGCTGGGGTCCCTGCACCGTTTGCGACATCGGCCGGGTCGCGACCTACCTGAGCTCGGGCTCGACGCTCGATCTCGACGTGGTCTTCTGGTTCCAGGACATCGTCGTCGCCCCCGCCTTCGACCTCGACCTGTTCGGCCATACGCTGGCGGCGGGCGACGTCGACGGCGACGGCTTCGACGACCTGGTCGTGGGCTCGCCTTACACCGATCCGATTCTGGGACATAGCGATCGCGGCGAGGCGCGGACGCTCTTCGGCGGAGCCACCGGGATCGAGCTGACGGGTACGCAGTTCGTCAACCAGAACGGCTTCTTTCGCACCCCCGCCGACGACGAGCTCTTCGGCCTTTCCTTGGCGATGGCGGACTTCGACCGCGACGGCCACGCCGATCTCGTGGCCTCCGCGCCGGGGGCAGACCTCACCGTCGACGCCGCCGGCTGGGCCGGCGTGCTCTTCGGCAGGGAGAACGGATACAGCTCGTCCAACGGCTCCTACTCGTTCGACCAGAATACGAGCGGCATCCCGGACGCCGCCGAGGACGGCGACGAGTTCGGCCGGGCGGTCGCGGCCGGCGACTTCGACGGCGACTGCCGGCCCGATCTGGTGGTCGGCGTCCCCTACGAAGACGTGCTTGCGGGGCAGCACGACGAGGGGGCCTTCCATGTCATCTACTCGCGGGCGCTTCCCTTTCGCGACGGCTTCGAGCGCGGCGACCTGCGCTGCTGGTCGAACGTCCCCTGAGCCGGACGAAAGGCGCGAGGCTGCCGTGCGGCTCATCTCGCTACCCGCGGGCAGGCGGATAGAACTTGCTCGGCAGTCCGCGCTCGAAGGTGTCGAGGCCCGTCGCGAGCTCGGCGCCGCCCGCCGGATCCAGCTCGCGGACCCGTTCGAGGCTCCGCCTGGCGTCGCGCAGCGCCGCCCGCGGAGAGGTTCCGCTGCGCCGCGCATGTTCGGCGCGGAACATGTGGATCTCTCCGGCGAGCTCGTGCCCCTGCACCAGGGAGTTGCGCAGCTGCAGGGCGGTGCCGAGCGCGTCGAGTGCCCGCCCGATTTCGGTGTCGGGGGACTCGCCGGCAGCCGCGCGCGCCCAGGCGAGCGCCAACGAGCTCCGCGCCTGCCCGAAACGGGGAACGAACCAGTCCGGCTTGAGCGCCGCCGCGCGATCGAACTGCTCGAGCGCCTGCGCATAGTCGCTCCGCGGATCTTCACCGCGCGCGAGCTTCGTCTCGCCGAGGTTGTGGAAGACGTTGCCGAGGTTGTTCACGGCGGTCGAATACTCGGGATAGATCTCGAGCGAGCGCTCGAAGGCCTCCCGGGCCTTCTCGAACTCCGGGATCGGGTCGTCGTGGGTGGCAGCGGCGGCTTCGCCCAGCTTGTTGCGCATTGTGCCCAGATTCCCCCAGGCATAGGCGTAGCGCGGTTCGAGCTCGACCGCCCTTGCGAATGCCGCGGCGGCGGCTCGCGCCGGCTGCAGGTACTCTTCGGCGCGCTCCTGGGCGCGGAGGAGCTCCTCCCAGCGTGCGAGGCCGAGACTGTTCCAGACGCCGGCGTCGTTCGGCGCCAGCGCGGTCGCCTGCTCGAGATTAAGGATCGCGGCGCCCGTCGCCGCGGCGGAGTCCTGGCCGCGCTCGCGTTCGAACTCGGCGCGAAAGGTGAGCGCGTCGCCCAGGCGCCGATGGGCGGTGGGTGAGCCGTTCGCGAGCGCGGCGGCGCGTTCGGCCGCCGCGGCCGCGGCCGCGATCGCCGGGAACGGATCGCGATCACGGCGCGACAGCTCGCGCGCGTAGACGGTCGCGAGAGCCGACTCCTGTTCGGGAATCGACGACGCCTGCGGGTCGGCGATCGCCGCGAAGCGGCAGGCGCGCAGCCCCGTCTCGGCGAGCGCATCGGGATCGCCGTCGATCGCGTGCAGGATGAGGTCGATGCCGCTCGTCGCGGCGGCGCAGAGTCGCAGATGTGTCGCTGGGTCGCTCGCACCGATGACCGAGGCCGAGCGGAAGGCGCCGATCGCCGCCTCGATATGGCTCTCGAGAGCTGCCGTTGCGCCGGCCCGTCGCGCGGCGCTCGCTCGCGCGAGCTCACTCTCTCCGGTGAGCAGGTGAGACTCGTAGAGCCAGGCGACGGTGGCGCTCGCCGCCGCGGCGAGACTCGCGGCGCGATCGAGATCGCCTTCGAGGAAGGCGATCCGTGCCTCCACGAGATCGCTCGAAGCGGAGTTGCCGGTGGATCGCGCGATCGCCGCGAGCTCGAGGGCACGATCGCGCGAGCGCTCGGCGATCGCCGCCAGGGTCGACTCCCGAAGCGTCGGGTCCGGAATGGCCTCGGCCGCTGCCCGATCGTTCGCGTAGCGCTGCACCTCGGCCTCGGCGAGTGCGACCGCGGTGTCCGGCGTCCGCAGACCCGCCGACCAGGCGGCTTCGAGGTCGCGAAGCGCACCGTCGGTGTCGCCGAGGGCGAACTGGCCGCGGCCGAGCGCGGTGAGGCCCGCCGCACGGAGTGGAGCGGCGATCGTGGCCATCTCGCCCTCGAGCGCCACCAGTCGCGCGGTCAGCCGGTCGCGCGCCGCGGACGTGTCGTGAAGCGGTGCCAGGTGTTCGTGACGGATCTCGGCGCTGATCTGCTCGGCGATGGCGCCGTAGCGCCGCGAGAGCTCGGACTGGACGCGCGCCGATTTGACACCGCGAGCCCAGACGCCGAGTCCGACCAGGGCCGAGACGATCAAGGTGGCGCTCGTCGCGACAGCGAGCGGATGGCGGCGGGCCGTGTGCCGGACGCGGCGCGCGAGTCCGGGAGCTCGCGCCGCGATCGGATCACCGGCGAGGTAGCGGCGCAGGTCCTCGGCGAGCGCCTGGGCCGACGGGTACCTCCGGTTGGGCGATTTTTCGAGGCAGGCGAGAAGGATCGTATCGAGATCTCGCGGCAGATCCGGCACCAGGGTGCGCGGGTTCGGTGGCTCCGCCGCGAGGATCGCACCGAGGACCTCTCCCGGCGTAGCGCCGGCGAACGGCCGTCTTCCGCAGAGCAGCTCGAAGAGAACGACGCCGAGCGCGAAGACGTCGGTTCGTCGGTCGATCGATTCAAGCTCGCCCCGCGCCTGCTCCGGCGACATGAATCCGGGCGTCCCCAGGATGTCGCCGGTCGCCGTGAGATCCACCACGCCCGCCGCCCGGGCGATGCCGAAGTCGAGAACGTAGAGCCGGAAGCCGCCGTCGGGCGAGTCGCCGACGAGGAGATTCGACGGCTTGAGATCGCGATGGACGATTCCCTGGCGGTGGGCGTGCGCCAGCGCGTCACACGCCTGGAGATGGAGAGCGATGCGCTCGTCGCGACCGAGGGCGAGCGTGCTCGCATGCTCGGTGATCGGCAGGCCGTTGACGTATTCGAGCGCGAACCAGGGGCGGCCGTCGGCGGCGACCCCGGCGTCGAGCAACTGGGCGATGTTCTCGTGGCGCAGGTCGGCGAGAATCTGGCGTTCCCGGCGGAAGCGGCCGAGCGCCGCCTCGCCGCCCAGCGTCGAGGCGAGGATCTTCAACGCCACTTGGCGTTCGAACTGCCCGTCGGCACGCTCGGCGAGATAGACGCGGCCCATGCCGCCCTCGCCGAGGAGGCGGATCAGCCGGTAGGCGCCGAGGCGCTCGCCGGGCGCCGATGTGCGATCGTGGGCCGAAATCGCGGCTTCGGCGAGCGTCGGTGCGAGCTCGGCCGCCGGGCGATCGAGAGCGCTCGCACGCGCCGCGGCAGCGAGCAGCGCCCGCACTTCGCCTGCGAGCTCCGGATCGCCGCCGCAGGCGGAGCCGAGAAAGGCCGAACGCTCCGCTTCCGGCAGATCGAGGGCGCGATCGAGGAGCGCTTCGACCTGCAACCAGCGCGATTCAGCGGACATCGTGCGATCCTAACTAGAATTCGCCCTCAGGAGACCCTTTGAGAGATTCGCAGGAGATCACCCGTCTGCTCGGCCGGCACGCCGCCGGCGACGCTGGTGCGCTCGACGAACTGCTGCCGATCGTCTACGACGAGCTCCGCAAGCTCGCCCGCAGCCAGCGGCGACGGCTGGGCGGCGGGTCGGCGACTCTCGACACCACCGCGCTCGCGCACGAGGCCTACCTGCGGCTGGCGAAGAGCGACGGTGAGTATGCCCATCGCGGTCATTTCTACGCCGTGATGGCCGCCGCGATGCGGCAGCTCCTGGTGGACGAGGCGCGCCGGCGTTCGCGGCAGAAACGCGGTGGCGGAGAGCGCGTGCTGACTCTGGGCGATCACGATCTCGCGGTCGATGCGCAGATCGAGACGATCCTCGTCGTCGACACCGCGCTCGACCGTCTGGCGGCGATCGCCCCGCGCCTGCGATCGGTGGTCGAGTGCCGCTTCTATCTCGGGCTCGACGAGCTCGAGACCGCGGCGGCGCTCGGTGTCACCGACCGGACGGTACGGCGCGACTGGATCAAGGCGCGCGCCTGGCTCGAAGTCGAGCTGGGCAGCGCGACTCCGCCGGCCTCGACCTGATCAGGGAGAGGCGAGCGCGGCACGGTCCCGCAGCCCCGCGCTGAGGGCTTGTCAGCTGCCGTTCGGCGAGAAGTGCTGGACGAAGGGGTGGTTCTCGCCCAGGCGCTGCTGGATCTCCGGCAGGTTTTCCGCCACGAGCGTGGCGGCTTCCGCGCGGCGGCCCTGCAAGTCGAGGCAGCGCGCGAGCCGCAGGAGGGAGACTTTCGTCCGCCACTGCGAATCGGCGGCGAGCACTTCCCGCTGGACTTCGATTCCCTGCCGCAGCAACGCTTCGCCGCGGGCGGTATCGCCGAGCATGCACAACGTCTGGCCCAGGGTCGTTCGGGTGAGCGCGAGATCGGGATCGCGCGGGCGGTTCGTGCGCTCGCGCACGTCGAGCGCCGCTTCGAACCAGGGGCGAGCGGCCGCGGGATCGCCACGATCGAGCAGCGTCTGCCCGAGATTGTGCTTGACCGCGGCGGTGATGGCTGCCTCTTCGCCATAAGTCGCGAGCCAGATGGAAAGCGCCTCGCGCAGCAGCGGCTCGGCGCGCGCGTAGTCGCCGAGCCAGTAGAGCGTGACGGCGAGGTTGTTGATGGCTGTCCCGACATCCGGATGCCGGTCTCCCAGCAGGCGCCGGCGCATGGCCACCGCCTCCTCGAGAAGGGGCAGCGCGCGCCGCTTGTCGCTCGTCACCGCCGCGAGATTCGACAGCGCGAAGGCAACGTCCGGATGGTCGCCCGGGTACGTTGCCTTCAGGATCCGCAAGGCGTCCACGCAGAGGGGTTCGGCGTGCACCAGATCGCCCTGGCGAAAATAGAGGGACGCCAGGTTGAGCTCGGAGATCGCGACCTCGGGACTTTCCGGGCCGAGACGCGTCCGATTCGACTCGACGACCTGCGCCATCAGTTCCGCCGCCGGCGCGAACTCCCCGCGTTGCGTGTGCAGCATCGCCAGATCGCTCAATGCCGACGAAAAATCGAGCGCCGGTGAAGGAGAGAACTTCCCCCGCATGGCGAGCGCCTCCTCGAGCAACGATTGAGCCTCGTCGAAGCGGCTGGCCTCCAGTCGTGCGAGCCCCAGATGGTGCAGCGCAGCGTAGAGCTCTTCGCGCGGCGCGGGGCTCGCCGCTCGCAGCAGCGCCAGCGCCTTCTCGAGCAGCGGCACGCCGCGCGCGGGCTCACCCAGATGACGATAGATCCGGCCCAGCGCGTCGAAGACGGTGGCGCGCAGTTCCGGCTCCGAGGCGAGCTCGGATTCGACCCGGGTCGTCCCGCGCTCGAGGATTTCGAGCGCCGTCAGCGGGTGCCCGCGCGCTTCCGCGGGGTCGGAGGCGGTGAACAGGCCGACCATGAAGTCCGTGACCGCGGTCGCGCGATCGCGTTCGCGGGCCACGGCGTCGCGCTGGCGCGCGGTTTCGCGCAGCTGACGCTCGAGGCCGACGATGAACGCGGCGACCGTGCAGAGAAAGACCGCCGCCGCGACCAGAGCCCAGCGATGGCGCCGCGCAAAGCGCTGGAGCCGATAGGTCCTGCCACCCCGCCGGGCTGCGACAGGACGGCCGTCGAGGAAACGCTCGATGTCTTCGGCCAGCGCCTCGACCGAGGAGTAGCGATCGCCAGGCTCCTTGCGCAGTGCTTTGAGCACGATTGCATCCAGATCCCGCGGAATCCGGTCGCTGCCGCGGGTGTCCGAACGGGGGGGCAAGGAGGAGAGCGCTGTCGGCTCGGTCTCGCAGATTGCCCGCACGAGCGCCGCCGGGGCGGTCAGCGTGACGTTGTAGGGCGCCTGACCGGCGAGGAGCTCGTAGAGGATCACACCCAGCGAATAGATGTCGGACGACGTGCCGATCGCTTCGCCACGCACCTGTTCGGGAGAGGCGTATCGCGGCGTGAGCAGAGCTTCACCGCGACGGGTCTCGGCGGCGTCGCCGGCAGCCTCGGTACTCAGGAGCTTGGCGATGCCGAAGTCGAGAAGCTTCGGCTCGCCATCGGCGGTGACGAGGATGTTGCCCGGTTTGAGGTCGCGGTGAACGACGAGGTTCTGGTGGGCCACCTGCACCGCGGCACAGATCTTGAGAAAGAGCCGCAGGAGCTCGGGGAGTGCGAGCCGGTTGTTCTCGACGAACTCGTCGACGGGTACGCCGTCGACGCGCTCCATGACGAGGAACGGCTGTCCTTTGGTCGTGGTTCCGCCATCGAGGAGGCGGGCGATATTCGGATGGGTCAGGCGCGCCAGGATCTGGCGTTCGGAGCGGAAGCGCCGTGCGGCATTCTCGTCGCCGCCGAGAAACCAGGAGAGCAGCTTGATCGCCACCTCCTGCCGAAACTCGCCGTCGGCACGTTCAGCGAGGAAGACTCTCCCCATCCCGCCCTCGCCCAGCAGTCGGACAAGGCGGTAGTGGCGTTCGCCGCCGAGGCGATCTCCCGTATCCAGGCCGCCGACCAGGGCGGTGCGCGTGCGCTCCGGAGCGCGCAGAAAGTCGTCGCCCGTGAGCGCGTCGAGCTCCAGCAGGTCCTCGACTTCGGCACGCAGGGAGGGCTCCGTCGTGCATTCCCGGTCGAGGAGTGCCGCGCGCTCCGCCGGCGCCAGGTCCGCGGCGGCGAGCAGCAGTTCCTTCACTCGCGAATGGTGCGTGCTGGTCATGCCGCCCCGCCCGCCGCAGGCTGCCGGAATTCACGTCGCAACCAGGCGCGCGCCGAGCGCCACTCGCGTTCGACGGTCGAAAGCGAGATCTCGAGCGCGGTCGCAATCTCTTCCTGGGAGAGCCCCGCGAAGACGCGCATCTCGACGACCTGTCCCTGACGCGCGTCGAGGACCGCGAGCTTCTCGAGGGCCTGATCGATCGCCAACGTACCCTCTGGATCGGCGGTCGCCGCGAGCTCTACCGCCAGGTCGAGTGGCACATGCGGCGCGCCCGCACCGCGCCGGTCCGCCAGCCGGTGGCGGGCGAAATCGACCAACAGCCGGCGCATGGCCTGGGATGCCAGACGGAAGAAGTGCTGCCGGTTCTCCCACGAGACGGGTTTTCCCTGGTCGAGGCGGAGAAACAGTTCGTGCACGAGCGCCGTGGGTTGCAGGGTGTGGTCCGCGCGCTCGCTGCGCATCTGCGCCGCGGCGATTGCGCGCAGCTGTCCGTAGACCAGCGGGAAGAGCTCCTCGGCCGCGCCGGCCTCGCCACCGCTCCAGCGCCGGAGCAGCTGCGAGACCTCGTCGCGCGGGTTCGAGCGCGCTGGTGCCTGCCGTTCGTCGAACTCCGTCATGGCGCTCTGTCCCCGGGCTTTCGAGCACGATTGTAATGGATCGGGCTGCCGCACCCTCGGCCGAGCTCGGCAGCCCATGAAGGGTTTCGTCCTTGGGATCCGCTCTAGGAAGCAGGAGACACCCCATGAGACCCGAAATGTGCCGATCGACCGCTGCTTCACGCCCGCGACCGCTTCCCCGCCAGGAACGACTTTTCCGGTGGATGGCCTTTACCGGCACTGCCTTGTTGCTGGCGACCGCGGCGCCGGCTCTCGCCGGTCCGGGCCGGATTTCGCTGCAGACCAGGAACGACGCCCACGTCGGCGAAGGGGAGACGATGGTGAGCCTCACCGTCCTGCGGACGGACGGCGCGGACGGGACCGTGTCGGTGGGCGTCAGAACCGCCAGTGGGGATGCCACGCCCGGCGCCGACTACGAAACCCTGACCGAAACGCTCGTGTGGGGCAACGGCGACAGCTCGCCGCGCACCGTGCAGATCACGATTCTTGACGACCTCGAAGTGGAGCTGCCGACGGAGGCGTTCCTGGTCAATCTGTGGGGTCTCACCGGCGGTGCCACTTTCGGCGCCTGGATCACGCAGGCGGTGGACATCGAAGACAACGAGATTGCTCCCCACGGCCGCTTCACGCTGCAGGGACCGAGTGAATTCATCCTGGTCGAAGCGGAGGTAGCGGTCACGTTCACGGTCGCGCGGACCGAAGGAAATGAAGGTCCTGTTTCGGTGCGGCTCTGGACCTGCTGCGGCGACGCCACGGCCGGATCCGACTACGACGCCGTCAATCAGGTGCTGACCTGGGCGGACGGCGACTCCTCACCGCGGAATGTCGCGATCGCTCTCCATGACGATCTTCTGGTCGAGAGTCCGACGGAGCGCTTCGATGTCCTGCTCGCGAGCGCCTCGGGAGGTGCCTGGTACGGCTCGGTGCTCGGCGGTTCCGTCACTCTGCGCGACAACGACATCCCGGTACACGGCCGGATCTCTTTCGCCAGCGCGCCCTGGCAGCAGGTCGTCGAGCAGGAGGGCGAGATCGTGCTCACGGTCGCGCGCACCGAGGGCACCGCCGGCGAAGTCAGCGTGCGGGTCACCACCTGCTGCGGCGACGCGACGCCCGACGCCGATTACGCCGCCCTCGATGAGGTGCTCACCTGGGCGGACGGCGAGGCGGACGAAAAGTCGGTGATCGTGACGATCTTCGACGACGAGCTCGTCGAGTCGCCCACCGAGGTCTTCCTGGTGCAGCTGTCCGAAGCTGGCGGCGGGGCGATGCTGGGCCTCGCGCCCGTGACCACGATCGTGATCGCAGACGAAGAGGGCCAGGTCCTCTTTGGCGACGACTTTGAATCCGCCGACGAATGCAACTGGAG
Source organism: Thermoanaerobaculia bacterium (assembly GCA_039932055.1). Classification (GTDB taxonomy): domain Bacteria; phylum Acidobacteriota; class Thermoanaerobaculia; order Multivoradales; family JAGPDF01; genus JAGPDF01. The sequence continues at coordinate 2,935 of JBDTQT010000017.1, read as the reverse complement.
CACGAATCAGGGAGGTTCCTCATGCGCGCATTGAAACCCGCAGTTCTGGTCTTGGCGATGGCTGCTATCGCTCCCACTGCTTCTGTCCAGGCCGCTGCCGCTCCGGCGCAGTGGATCTTCGAAGAGAACGGCGGGCGCACGGCACCCGCGGTTCGCTATGCCGCACGCGGAAACGGCTACCGCGCCTACTTCACCGACGACCGGGTGGTCCTGCAGCTCGGCGAGACGAACCCCGGCACCGTCCTCGAGCTGGATCTTTCGGCGACCGGCACTGCGGCCGTCCGCGGAGAGAGTTCCGCTGCGAGCGCGATCCGTTATGTCTCGTTCGACCCGAGCGGGATCTCGGGTCGGGAGATCGCGGCCTTCGAGCGCCTGCGCTACCGCGGAGTCGCCGCGGATGCCGACCTCGTCTTCTACGGCCGCGAAGGCGAGCTCGAGTTCGACCTCGAGCTCGCTCCCGGCGCCGATCTGAGCGCGGTTCACCTCGGCGTTCGGGGAGCGCGTGCGATGGCTCTCGACGAGTCGGGTGCTCTCATCCTGTCGACTGCTGGGGATCCCCTCCGTCTGCACGCCCCGATGGCCTACCAACTCGACGCCGACGGCCGACGCGCCGAGGTCGCGAGCGCCTTCGTCGTCGATGCGGCAGCGAAGAGCATCGGTTTCCGCGCCGGCAACTACGACCGGACGCGGGCGCTGGTGATCGATCCGGTGCTCGTCTACTCGACCTATCTCGGCGGCTCGAAATCCTACGCCGGGAACCAGCAGGTGCGCGACGTCGCGATGGACGCCGCGGGACATGTCTACGCCGTCGGTCAGACGAACGCTTTCAACTTTCCTGTTTGGGGTGCGGGAAGCTGCGACGACGAGCTCAACGACGCCGCGACCTTTTCGAGCTGCAACGGCTCGGCGGCAGGCCAGAATCAGTTCGACGCCTTCGTCACCAAGTTCGCCGCCGACGGCGTGACGGTCCTCTATTCGACTTATATCGGCGGGGGGCTGTCCGAGGTTGCGAACGCCGTCGCCGTCAATGCGGCCGGCGAGGCCTACGTCGCCGGGCGGCAGTTCGACAGCTTCTCGCCGGGAACGACCGGGCAGGCGTTTCTGGTGCGCATGCGCGCCGACGGTTCGGGAGCGCTCTTCGTGACGATCTTCGGCAATGCCGGGGTGAGTGACGTCGCTAACGATGTCCTGCTGGATCCGTCCGAGAACGTCTTCCTCGCCGGCTACACTGAATCGACGGGATTGAACCCGGCGCCGCCCAATCAGGTGCCCGGCTTCGACCAGAACTACGGTGGCGGAGGCGACGGCTTCCTGCGCAAGTACTCGCAGACTGCGACGACGAACACACTCGTCGCCTCGACATACGTGGGCGCCAACCTGCAGCAGGATGTCCGGGCGATTGCCCGCGGGACGGACGGCTCGATCGTCGCCGTGGGAACGGACTTCGGCTCCGACAACGTCCTCGGCGATATCGCCGTGACACGCTTCGGGGCGAGCCTCACGACGGCGCCGACCGCGGTACTCGTGGAGGGCAACAACGGATCCGACATCCCTTGGGCCGTGGCGATCGATTCGGCCAATCAGGTGTGGATCGCCGGGGAGACCTACTCTTCCAATTTCTGCGATTCCTCACCGCCCCTTCCTGGAATCGACCAAGATTTCACGGAACCATCCGACGGATTTGCGTTTCGTCTGAATGCCAGTCTCACCGCCGCCAACTACTGCACGTATGCCGGGTCTCTAGGCTGCGACCGGGCCAAGGGCATCGCGCTGACGGGCGATACCGTCGTGGCGCTCGTGGGCAGCACTCAACCCGGTGCGACGAGTTGTGGCCAGACCACCCTTGCGAACGCCTTCGTGCTGCAGCTGGTCACGTCGCCGTCGGCGCTGCGTTTCAGCTATAAGTTCGGTTCGGTCGCGGGGGTCGCCGACGAGGCGACCTCGATTGCCGCGGGACCGGCAGGGGTGCTCGCCATCGGAGGACTCGTGGGGGGAGCCGGTTTTGCGACGACTCCGGGTACTTTTCAGGAGACAAATCCTGGAGGCGACGCCGGTTTCGTCATGGTGATGGATCCGGTGACGCGGGTTTCGATTGGCGATGCTTCGGGAAACGAGGGCAACAGCGGAACGCACGACCTCGCCTTCGAGGTGCGCCTCAACGGCATGCCGCTCGACAACGTCACGTATTCGATCGCGACGCAAAACGGGACAGCCACCCAGCCCGCGGACTACACCCAGCGATCGGCGACGTGTACGAACTGTTTCACGCCGCTCGGACCAAGCTCCCGGGTCGAGAACGTAGTCATCGTGGGCGACACAGTCGTCGAGCCGAACGAGACCTTCCTGCTCAACCTCACTTCCGTCTCGGCCAATGCCGTCATCGGGGACGGATCGGGGACCGGCACCATCGTCAACGACGACGTCGCCGCCGGAACGCTGCAGTTCGCCGCCAGCACGCTCACGATTGGTGAAGGCGGGGGTTCGGCGCAGCTCGCGGTGACGCGAACCGGCGGTGCGGGCGGCGCGGCCTCGGTGCACTGCAAGACGATCGCGGGTGGCACGGCGACGGCGGGATCCGACTACACGACGACCGACCAGACGCTCTCCTGGGCGAGCGGCGACGCGGCGCCGAAGACCTGCTCGATTCCGATCGTGAACGACACCGCCGACGAGCCCAACGAGACGATCTTCGTGCAGCTCCAGACGGCGACCGGCGCGACGATCGGCTCGCCATCGGCGGCGACGATCACCATCACCGACGACGACGACGCCGCCGGAACGCTGAAGTTCGCGGCCAGCACGCTCACCATCGGTGAAGGTGGGGGTTCGGCACAGCTCGCGGTGACGCGAACGGGCGGCGCGGGCGGCGCGGCCTCGGTCCACTGCAAGACGATCGCGGGTGGCACGGCGACGGCGGGATCCGACTACACGACGA
>JBDTQT010000016.1:0-31462 GCA_039932055.1 Thermoanaerobaculia bacterium | reverse complement strand
TCGATCCTGCTCGCCGACGAGCCGACCGGCAACCTCGACACCGCCACCTCGACGGACATCATGAACCTCTTCGACGAGCTCCACGCCCAGGGCAACACGGTGATCCTGGTGACGCACGAACCGGACATCGCGGCGCACGCCGATCGCAAGATCGTGCTGCGCGACGGCAAGGTGCTGACGGACGTGAAAGAAGAAGCCAAGGCCGCTGTCTGAGCCCTCCCTCCACTGCCCGCTAGAGCGCCGCCATGGTCGTCACCGAGAACGTCCGCATCGCCTTCCGCGCGCTGCGCGCCAACAAGATGCGCTCGATGCTGACGACGCTCGGCATCATCATCGGCGTCGCGGCGGTGATCGCCGTGGTGTCGATCGTCCAGGGGCTGCAGTTCATGATCACGAAGGAGCTCCAGGGAGTGGGCGCGACCTACGTGATGGTGATGCCGAAGCGCGATCCGAACCAGGGACCGGGAGTGATCGCCCGCCAGGTGAAGCTGACCTGGGAGGACGGCCAGGCGATCCGCGAGCGCGTCCCGGGAATCCGCCTGATCACGCCGTTGATCGCCGCGCCGGGGCAGGTCGTGAAGTACGGCGAACGCCAGCACTCGACGTTCCTGCTCGGGGTGAACCAGGACTGGCCGGAGGTCAACAACCACGAGGTGGAGGTCGGACGATTCTTCTCGCGCCTCGACATGGAGCACCGGCGGAAGGTAGCGGTGATCGGCCAGAAGGTGGCCGAGGAGCTGGGCCTAACGGATCCGATCGGCAAGGAGATCTACATTGGCTCGCTGCCGGTGTCGATCATCGGCGTGATGGAGAAGCGCGGCCAGGCGCTGGGGCAGGACTCGGACGATCTCGCCTTCATCCCGTTCGACACGGCGGTGAATCTCCTCGGCCGCTCGGCGGGGGAGGCGATCCAGCTGCGCCTGCAGGCCGAAGACGCCGCGGTGGTCGATCAGGTGAAGGACGGCATTTCGCAGCTCCTGCGCCAGCGCCACAAGATCGCCGAAGGCCAACCGAACGACTTCGACGTCATGCTGCAGGACGAGATCCTGAAAACTGTCGGCTCGATTCTCGGCATGATCACGACCGTGGTGGGTGCGGTCGTCGGCGTGGCCCTGCTCGTCGGCGGCATCGGCATCATGAACATCATGCTGGTGAGCGTGACGGAGCGCACCCGCGAGATTGGCGTCCGCAAAGCCGTCGGCGCGAGACGCCAGGACATCCTGGTACAGTTCCTCATCGAAGCGATCACCCTCAGCCTCGTCGGCGGCGGAGTCGGCCTCGCTGCCGGCTGGGGCATCGGCGCCCTCGTGGCATCTCTCCTCCCCGGCGACTGGCCCCCCGCCCACGTCCCCTTCTGGGCCATCCTCCTCGCCGTCGGCTTCAGCGCCGTGGTCGGCATCTTCTTCGGCATCTATCCGGCGGGCAAGGCATCCAGACTCGACCCGATCGACGCCCTGCGCTACGAGTAGAGGCAACCGCGATCCCGGCCGCATGCCGCAGTCGGCGTGAACCAACCGCCACCGGCAGAGTGCCTAGAATCCTGGCCCGCAGCTCCACGTGCCCCACAGGGTAGCGGTCTCGAAGTCGTCGGTGAAGACTTCGGCGCGGGTGGGGGAGGGTGCCTGGTAGGTTGTGCCGTCGGACCAGACGAGGTCGCGATCGAGGTTGTCGGCGGGGAAGGTTTCCTGGTCGTAGATGTCGCCTTCGGTGATGCCGTCGCGGCCAGGGCTGCGGATGGACATGAAGGGGACGACCAGGGGGTTGTCATTCATGCGGAGGTCCAAGAGGTGGCCCCAGCCGTCCTCGGCGGGGACACAGAGGGTATAAAAGGGCGTGAGGAGAATTGCTGCCAAGTCGGCGGCCGAGATCGGCGTGATGAGCGAGAGATCGACCGAAGGTCCGCCGTCCGGAGTGCGCTGCGCACCCGAGATGACGTCGGTCCAATAACTCAGCAGAGCAGCGCCCAGTTGGTCGATGCGTTCCACCGTGACCTCTTGCCGCGAGACCGGATCGAGTCGCGGGGGCTGCCGCACCTGGGTCGTGTTGTAGATCAGCAGGTCATCGGACGGACCGTTCGTCGTGCCGACCTCGTACGTCGATCCCTCGAAGAGACCGTCCGCGCCGGCGCTCCGCAGGGCGATGACGGAGAATCCCAGTAGATTCGGCAGGTTGAGGCGATACTCGTAGGGATGCTCCCAGGGATCGAAGGCAGGGATCGCCGAGATGTACTGCGGAACGAGGAGCACCCGGAGATCTTCCACGGAGATCGGCGGAACCTGCGTCACGTCGACCGGCGGCGAGCCGGGGCAAAGCGGTATCCCGTCGGAGGCTTTGCGCTCCGTGGTCGCGATACCTGAAACGATATCCAGATACCAGGCATACATGGCCGCGTGCACCTGTTCGAGGTCCGCCTGCGCCCGGCTCGTCGCGCACGCACCGGCGGTGCCAATGACCTGCGCCGAGGCCGCTGCATTGCCGTTCATTGCCAGGATCGCCAGTGCCCCGCATGCGTAGCAGCAGGCTCTGCGAAAAGCGAGGTGAGTGAAGTTCTGCATCGCCGCGATCACTATACCCCCGGGTTTGCTTGGACGTCCCGGAGGGGCCAGGAGCATCAGAGCGCGGAAGGTGGATGCCCATTTCCCTACCCGAACGGTGCGTGCTCTTTCGCGGCCGATCCCTATACTTGTGGGCGAGACTCGCAGAAGAGCCGGATCGGCTTCTCGAGTCCTGCAGAACTACCGGCTGGATAGGAGGGCTGACCGATGATTGGCTACCGCAAGGTGCTCATCGCCCGGGGAGCGACTCTGGCGATGGCAGTCGTGCTCACCCTGTCGACCGGCTGCGGCAAGTCCACGCCGCCGCTGGATCGCGAAAAGCTGCGAGAGTTCGCGAGCGACTATGCAATTGCCTGGAGCAGTCAGAATCCGGCGCGCGTCGCGGCCTGCTTCGCTCCGTCCGGGTCGCTGTCGATCAACGACGCAGCGCCGGCCGTCGGGCGGGAAGCGATCGCCGCCATGGCGAAGCAGCTCATGACCGACTTCCCCGACCTCGGGGTGAAGATGGAGGAGCTCAGCTTCTTCGAGGGCGACATCGACTTCCACTGGACCCTGACCGGCCACAACGCCGGCCCGGAAGGAACCGGCAAGGCGATCAAGATAAGCGGCTACGAAGAGTGGACGCTCGCCCCCGACAACCTGATCGCGACTGCCAAGCGGTACTACGACGAACCCGAGTACCAGCAACAGCTCGCGGTCGGCGTCGCGCGCAGCAAATAGATTCTCCGCGGACAGCCGTCCCACAGCCTTATCGTCCGGGGATCGGGATCGAAGTCCGACCCCGCCGCTGAGAGTGGCGACAGGAAATCGTTCTCGGAGCTCTTGCCCAACGGCGTCATCCCGGAGGAACGGTGCGAGTCCATCGACACGCGACCTCGATCAGGTCGGCTCGAAGTCGATGGATTGCGTTGCCGCCGCCAAGCAGTTGATCCCCGACGTGCCCATGGCCACCGCCTTCGCGCCGTCGCGCCGTTCGCAAACGCGGTCGGGTGCGCGCGGCGACCAAGTCCGCACAAGTTCGGTTTCGCAGTCGGAGGTTGGTGCGAAGGTCGGATCAGTTCGGCGGAAACGTCGCCGACCAGCGGTCGCTGTTCTCCTGCTCGAAGCCGTCGGCGAAGACCGGCAGCGGATAGGCAAGCAGCGACTGGTGCGTGGCGGTGCCGGTGCGCGGCCAGGCGAGCTCGCCGCCGACGAGCAGGCGGCCGTTGTCGCGGGTGAGCGCCCAGGTGCCGGCGGCGCCGGCGGTGTTGGGGTTCCAGGGCAGGAGAGTGCCATCGGCGACGGTCAGTGCGAAGAGATCGCGCTGCTGGGTGCCGACGAAGAACGGGTCCGTGCCGCAAGGCGCCGGTGCGGGATCCACCGGCGTCGTCGAGTCCTGCCAGGCGCGCACGCAGTCGAAATGGCCACCGACGAACAGCACGCCGAGATCCGGATCGAGCGCGCAGGCCTGCACGCCGCCGTCCGTGGCGATCCAGAAGCCGGTGTCCACCGCGCCCGAGGCGGGAGCGAAGCGGTTGACGTTGCGCTGGTTCTGCTGATCGCCGATGCCTTCCGTCACCCACCAGTCGCCACAGAGGTAGACCCAGTTGCGATCCACCTGGATGTCGTAGACCTGGACGTCCGGATCGCCCGGATTGGTATCGACGAGCGCCGGCGCGAACAGGGTCGCCGATGCGCCCGTGGCGCTGTCGACGGCGGCGGCACTGCTCCGGCGCGCCGTGTCCACGGTGTCGAACTGGCCGCCCAGGTAGAGCGTCTGGCCGTCCGGCGACAGGGCCACCGCGTAGACCGAGGCGAAGGTACCGCCGTCCGACTCGATGATCGGATCGAAACTGGAGTCGAGAAGGCCTGTCGTCGGCGAGACCGCCGCGAGGTAGGCGTGGCACGGGGTCGTGCCGCAGCCGCCGATGGCGGTGAAGTTGCCGGCGACGTAGACCCGGGCTCCGTCGGGCGCGGCGACGATGCGCTGGACGCGGTCGTTGGGCTCCGGCAGCCAGAGGGGGTCGAGCGCGGCGGTGGTCCGGGAGACCCGCGCCGCGTGCTTCCGTGCCGACCCGGGAACGCCGCCGAGCGCCCGGAACTTGCCGCCGATGTAGATCGACTGGCCATCAGCCGAGAGCGCCAGCGTCTGCCCGCGCGGGGAGTTGCCGCAGGTCGGAAAGGGGCCTGGGTCGCAGGTCGCCTGCGGATTCCAGGCGAGAACCGCTCCGGTCTTCGCGTCGCAGGCCGCGAACCAGTTGCGCGCCACTTCGAGCGGCCCACCGATCACCTCGCCCGGCGGCCGCACGTTCTGGAAACGACCGGCGAGGTAGGCGATGCCGCCGACGAGCAGAATGTCCTCGATCTGTCCGTCGGCAAGGCAGGCCGCCTGCGGCGCGTTCCCCGGCATCTGCGCGGCGGAGATGGCGCCGGGCAGCAGGGAAAGAAGCAGGAGAGCGAGAACCGTTCGGCGCATGGGCGAGAGTCTAGCTCGGCGACCGCCCTCGGCGTGCCGCTCTTCATCGTCGACTGAAGGTCTGCGCCAGCCGGCGACCGAAGCCTGTTATGGGAACGGCTTCTGCTGCACCGTCTCGTGGGCCTTCGGGACGAGCATCAGGGCGGCCGAGCCGAAGTACTTGTGGAACTCCGGCACCATCTCGCCGCTGGCGACCACTGGATCGGTGGCGACGAGCCGCTTCGCCTCCTCGATCTCCTCGACGCCGAAGATGAACAGGCCGCGCCAGCCGTCGACGCCGTCGAACGGGCCGGCGAGAGCCGGCTTCCCTTCGTCGGAAAGGCGTTTCATGTTGGCGAAGTGCCCCTGGAACATCGCGTCGCGCCGCGGACCGTCCGGCATCCGGTTCGGGCCGGTCTTGAGGATGACCAGAACGTAGGACCGCATCCCGTGCTCGTCCGCCCCGACCTGAGCGGCGAGGGCGGCGTCGAACTTCGGGCTCGGCGCCTCCGCCGGGGGAGGAACCTGCGCGATGGCCGGGACGGTGAAAGCCGCGGCGATGAAAACGAGCGAACGGAGTCGGAGCGTCATCGGTCACCTCGAAGCGGAAGAGCGCAGCCAATCTTCAATACTACGCAAGCTGGCCGTAACAGGTTCTCGGGCTGGCGATCCGAGTGTGGTCGGGCTCCAGCCTCGACGCTCTCAGGGCCCGAGGTGGATCAGGACGAAGTCCGTGCGGTCCCGGGTGAGCGGGCCCGGCGCAGGAGGACTTGAATGGCGAGCCCCCGGGCTTCAAGATGAGGCGCCGCTGCGCGTCCGAAGGAGAGGGCACATGTACACAAAGAATCTCTATGCGGGCTGGGCCGACATGGACTTCAATTCGCACATGAAGAATACGGCCTACCTCGACAAGGCCGCCGACGTACGCCAGATGTACCTGATCGAAAACGGCTTTCCGGTGGCGGAGTTTCTGCGCCTGCAGATCGGACCGGCGATGAAGAGGGACGAGGTGGAGTATTTCCGCGAGGTCCGGCTGCAGGAGCGAATCGACGTAACCTACGCCATTGCAGGTCATGCGGAGGACGGCAGCCGATTCCTCCTGCGGCACGAGATATTCCGCTCCGACGGCGTTCTCGCCGCCAGGGTCACGAGCACGGGAGGTTGGCTGCACCTCGCCGAACGGCGCATCGTCGCCCCGCCCCCGCCGCTGCTCGCGGTGATGAACTCCCTCGAGCGGACGAGTGATTTCGTCGTCCTGCCCTCGAGCGTCCGCCCGCGCGGCTCGTCCTGACGGCTCATGGGGAGATCCGCCGTCAGCGCGCTGCTCCCCTGGAAGCGGCACCGGAAGCACCAACGCGAACCTCCCTTCGACCCGAGAGCCGTGCCGTGAGGGAGAACTTCGCGAGAAAATCGGCGTATCCTCGGCAAGACGCCGGTTTCTGCAGGTACCCGAGCTCCGGATCCGCCGCGCCTGCGCCGGATGCCTCCGCTCCCAGAATCGTCTTCACCTGCTCCCGCCGCCCCTCCGGGTGAAGCCGGGGTGACGGAACCTGAGGTCCCGAACCGGAGCCCATCGATGAATCCGCGAACCCACCGCCGACTCGCCACCATTCATTCAATGGGAGCTCTTCTCGTCACGCTGGCACTTCCGCCACAGACTCGCGCCGCAGACGCTGCGCCCGCGCGCGAGCCGGTCGTTGGTCTGCCGTGCGAGGGCTGCGAAGCAGTCTTCGCCGGCATGCCGGCGCGGCTGGAAACGCGGGCGCGGATCGCACCGCTCGGCGAGCTGGGAGAACCGTTGCAGATCGCCGGAACGGTTTTCGACGGCGCCGGGAGGCCGGCAGCGGGGATCATCGTCTACGCCTACCAGACCGATGCCGCGGGTCACTATCCGCCCGACGAGGCCCGGCGCGGCCAGCCGGGCGCGCGGCACGGACGCCTGCGGGGCTGGGCGCGTAGCGATGCCCACGGAGAGTACGTCTTCGACACCATCCGGCCGGGCGGCTATCCCGGCACCGACATCCCGCAGCATGTCCACATGCACGTCGTCGAACCGGGGCGCTGTACCTACTACATCGACGACCTCTTGTTCGACGACGATCCGCGGCTGACGGTGGCAAACCGCGCGAGCTACCTTCTGGGCCGCGGAGGCAGCGGTCTCGCGGTGCCGACGAAGGACGGCGACGGCGTCTGGCAGGTGAGACGCGATATCCGCCTCGGCGAGAAGATCCCCGGCTATCCGCCGGCGCGCTAGACTTCCACCCAGCCATGGAACTCCACGATCTGATGCTTCGCAACCGCGCGCAGGCCATCGACGAGGCGATGCAGGGCCTGACTCGCGCGGCCCTGCCGCACTACTCGGCGGACGAAGCGACGGCAAATCGCGTTCGCCTCGAGAAACTCTACGACCTCTGCCTGCAGTGCATCGCCGAGCGCTCCCTCATACCGATCTGCGACTACGCCCGCCAGGTCGCGGGAGAGCGGCACCGGGAGGGGTTTCATTTCCAGGAGGTCCACACCGCCTTCAACGTTCTGGAAGAGGTCATCTGGCGCCTCATCACTTCGAACCTGCAACCGCCGCAACTCGTCGCGGCGCTCGGCCAGGCGAGCACGGTGCTCGGGGCGGGCAAGCAGGCGCTGGCGATCGAGTTCGTCCGCCTCGCCGGGCATCCCGATCCGGCGGAGTCGCTCGATCTCTCGGCGCTGTTCAAGGGCACGACCTAGGTTCGAAGAGGCCGGCAGCCGCGCAGCCGCCTCCGCGGGAAGTGCGACACTGGCGATATGGCGGCATCACCGCAATTCACCGCTTGACCAGCGACCAGGTTAAGTTCCTCACACTTCTCTCCGCGGCCCCCCGGACTGGCCCTTTGCACCAGTGGGCGTGCTCGGACAGAATGCCCGGAATCGCCCCACGCCCTCTATGCTCCGAAGGAGAGAGATGAGATCGTTTCCCCGGAATTCGCAGCGCTTACTCGTCGCGCTCTTACTCCTCTCCGGCCTCCCCCTGGTGCCTGCGGACGGCCTTCTGGCGGCGGAGACTCCGCCGCCAGCCGCCGCTGAGCCGGACAGCGCCGCGGAAGGCAGGCGGTATCCGGTCCAGCACTGCTGGGACGCCTTCGAAGCGAGCGAGTGGGGCAAGATGACCGACTGCCTGCAGGACTCGCTGAAGCAGCAGGAGGTCGCCCTGAAGGAGGCAATCGACCAGGCCGCGGCCCAGGCTGGCCAGTCAATGGACAAGCAGTCGGCCCTGAGCACCCTGGAAAAGAGCAACGCCAAGTGGGTCGCGTATCGCGACAGCGAATGCGACCGGCAGCTTGCCTTCGTCGCCGGCCGCAACCATCCCGATATCGGCGAGCTCACCTGTAAAATTCGCCAAACCGTCCAGCGCATCGCTGACCTGAAGTTCGACGAGTGAGCGGAAAGCTGCGAGGAGGGCTCGCCAAGCCTGGAGCGAGCTGCGACAGTTCTCGACTGGCGGCAACTGCGTCAACTTCCTGACCGAGGACGAAGGTCCGGAGAGGATCGCCGCCTCTCTCGGTCCGGCTGTCGGCCGCCTCACCGAGGTCAAGAAGCAGTGGGGCCCGGAGAATCGATTCCGCGTCAACCGCAATATTCGGTCGGATTGAGACGTCCGCGCGCCACCCACGAGGAGCCCATGCACATACTTCTTCGATCGAGCCTTTCCCTGCTGGCGGTGGCCGCGTGGCTTTCGTCGCCGGCCCTGGCACAGCCTGCGGTTGCCGCGCCGACGCCTGCGGCCGACCTGGGGGTCCCCGTCACGGTCGACAACTTCGTGCGTGCCGAAACCGACCTCCACTTCGCCCGCACCGTGCAGTCGGGAGCTTTCGGGAAACTGGTGCACGCCCGGACGCTGGCAGCCATCGCCAAGCAGGTCGTGCAGCGGTTGAATCGCGACACGCTCGAGTCCTCGGGTGTCTTCGATCTCGCCGCCGCCCCGGTCACCGTCACCCTGCCCGATCCGGCAGGACGGTACATGGCGATGCAGGCGGTGTCGCAGGATCACTTCACGATCGAGGTCGCCGATGCCCCAGGCACCTTCACCTACACCCAGGAGAAGGTCGGCACGCGGTATCTCTTCCTGCTCGTCCGAACGCTGCCCGCTTCGGAGCGCTCGCTCGACCTGAAGGCGGCGAACGCACTCCAGGACAAGATTCTGGTCACACAGGAGCTCGTCGGCCGGTTCGAAGTGCCGCGGTGGAACCTGGCGTCGCTGGACGAGGTGCGCGGGCTGCTCGAGAAGCGCGGGACGCCGGCCGGAGCCGGGGAGATGTTCGGTTCCAGGGCGGAGGTCGACCCGGAGCGCCACCTCGTCGGAACCGCCATCGAGTGGGGCGGCCTGCCGCGACGCGCGGCGATCCGCGACAACATCTTTCCGCCGGTCAGCGACGGCCAGTCGCTCCATACCCTGACCGTGCGCGACGTACCGATCGACGGCTTCTGGTCGATCAACGTCTACGACGCGAAAGGCTATTTCGCGCGCAACGACCTCGGGTTCTACACTTTCACCAGCGCCAGCGCCCAGCCGAACCGCGACGGCTCCTACACGATGCAGTTCGGCGGCTGTCGCCGGGGAGGGAACAACTGCCTGCCGATCACCCCGGGCTGGAGCTACACCGTGCGGCTCTACCGGCCGCGCCAGGAGGTCCTCGACGGCAGCTGGAAGTTCCCGGTGGCGAAGGCCGTGCTGCCGCCCCAGCCCTGAGCGATCCGATGCCGATTCTCAAGCCCGCCGCGACCTACTTCGCGCTGGTGTTCGGCGCCGGCTTCCTGCTCGGCGCCCTGCGCGTCACCCTGGTCGTACCGCGCATCGGGGCACGCACCGCCGAGCTCGTCGAAACGCCGCTGATGCTCCTGGTCTGCGCGGCGGCGGCGGCCTGGGTGTTGCGCCGCTACCCAGAGATCAGTAGCAGGGGAGCGAGCCTCGCCACCGGGATGCTGGCCGTCGGATTCCTGCTCGTTGCGGAGTTCGGCGTCGGCGTCGCAATCATGCACCTCCCACCCGAGCGCGTCTTCGTCAAGCCCGATCCGGTTCTCGCCCTCGCCTTCTACGGCGCGCTCGCGCTCACCGCCCTGCTGCCGTTCCTCTTGCGCTGGCGCCGCTAGCGGCGGGGGAGGCGTACACTCGCGAGGAGATTTCTCTCTGGGACCAAAGAGGGGAGAAGGAATGGCCCAAACCACCTCCCGACCGGCGAGGAGATCCAGCAAGGCGAAGTCCGCTGGCAGACCGAAGCCGGCAAGAAGTGCGTCTGTCCAACGGCAGGTTGCACCGCGGCGGCCGTTCATTCGCTTCTTTCACCCGGCTCCGTTGCGCACGAAGACTCTCGCCGTCCTCGAACTCCTCGAGAATTCCCGAGATCCCACGCAACACGCTGACGCTCTGGCGGAGGTCGTCGTCGATCTGACCCGCTGCGGCCTCGACACCTACTTCTTTCAGTCATTGCAGCGAGCCGATGCGGGGTTCATCGTCGAGCAGTCGGCCGCCCTGGGCCTCGGCGGCGCCGTCAAGGTGATCGCGGCGGTGATTCGCAACGTCATCGGCGCCATGGGCGCCCCGCAGCTCCTGTCCGTCAGCCGCTCCGTGCGCGGCTTTATGCGCTGATTCCTCGCGGAACGGCACCTGGCGCCCGTCGGCCGGGCGCTGCCAAGCCGACGGGCCTGTTTGCCGTCGAAGACATAACTCATTGATTCCAAATGGTGCCGGAGACAGGAGTCGAACCTGCACGCCCGTGAGGACGGGGGATTTTGAGTCCCCTGCGTCTGCCATTCCGCCACTCCGGCCAGGTAGGTGGGGGAAGAGATGCTACGGGCCGGGGCTGACGCTGTCAAATGCCTGGAAAACTGTGGAAAAACCGGTGGAAAACTCGCTTGTCCGGAGTGGTTTCCGCCTTGCTTCCGCTACCCCCTGGGGTTGACGAATCGCGCTTTTTCGGCTACTCTTCGGCGTCGGCAGTTGTAGCTCTCGTATCCTAAGTACCCAGTCTCACAATAGTTACAGAAGGGGGCAGAGGACGTGACATTCAAAGTCGGTCAGAAGGTCGTCTACCCGAATCACGGCGTAACCGTCGTGGAGGAGATTGCTCCGAGCCGGATCGATGGCACCGAGCGCACCTGTTATCACCTCCGGCTGTTGTCGGGAAATTCCAAGGTGATGGTGCCCAAGGACAACCTCGATCTCGTCGGGCTGCGTCCCCTGTGCGAAGCGAAAGAGATTCGGACGCTGTTCGGTATTCTCGAGAACGGCAGCGTCGAGGCACAGAAGGATTGGAAGGGACGTTACAAGCAGAACGTCGAGAAGATGAAGACCGGCCGCATCACCGAGGTCGCGGAAGTATTGAAGAACCTCCGTTTCGTCAGCCAAAGGAAGAGCCTCTCCTTCCGCGAGAAGAAGATGTACGAGCGCGCCAAGAGTTTCATCGTCAGCGAGGTCGCCCACGTCAAGGGGCTGACCGAGCGCGACGCCGAGCAGCAGGTCGAGCGCGCGCTCACCTCGAGTATCGAACGCAAGAAGAAGGGCGACCTCCTCGCGAGCTAGTCGCCGTGCAAGCCGCACTCCGACGGCCGCTCCCACTTCTCCGGAAGCTGGGGCGGCCGTTACTCTTTCTGCCGGAATTTCCTCGCCCGGGGGAGTATTGACGCCGACCGCCTTCGTCGAGATCGCCTTGCCGCTGCCGGTCGGGCAGACCCTCACCTACCACCTGACGCCGTACCAGCAGGAGCGCGTCCAGCCGGGAGCGCGGGTGCGCGTGCCGGTCGGACGCCGCCGCATGACGGGATACGTCGTGGCGGCGCGAGCCACTGCGCCCGAGGGTTTCGCCACCCGCGCCATCGAAGCGCTCATCGACCGCGAGCCGGTCCTGCCGCAGGAGCTCCTCGAGCTGGCGCGCTTCGCCGCCGACTACTACCTGACGCCGCTGGGCGACGTGCTCGCCGCGATGATCCCGGCCGAAGCCGACTCGTGGGGCGACCGGCGCGTGCGGCTGACCGATCGCGGCGCCCTGGCGGTCCATCACGAGGCGGTCGGCCGGGCGATGCAGGCGCTGCTCCTGGAGCGCGGCCAGATGCGGATCTCGGAGATCGAAGAGCAACTCGACGACCCGCAGATCGAAGCCGTCCTGGTGGCGGCGATCGAGGAGGGCGGGCTCGCCTGGGACGAAGCCGGGGCGCGCGGCGAGCGCTATACCGCGGCATTCGAGCTCGCGCCGGGCGCTCCCGATGTGCTGCGCGAGAGGGCCGGCCGGTCGCCCGTGGGCCGGGCGGTCATCGACTTCCTCGTCGCCCTTGGCCGCCCGGCCCTGGCCGACGAGCTCCGCCAGGGTGTCGGCTGCAGCGCCGCCGTGCTGCGGCGACTCGCCGGCCTCGGCATCCTGCTGCGCTTCAGCCAGCCGAGTCGGTTGGGGCTCGACCGTCACCTGCTGGCGCTTTCGCCGGGGAGCGCCGGCCAACCGCCGCTCCTCGAGCTGCGCGGCGACCAGGCGAGCGCCCTGGCGACGCTCGAAGGCGCCCTGGCTGCCGGCACCTTCGAACGCTTCCTGCTGCGCGGCGTCACCGGCTCCGGCAAGACCGAGGTCTACCTGCGCGCCGCCGCGGCGACGCTCGCCGCTGGTCGAAGCGCGCTCCTGCTGGTTCCCGAGATCGCCCTCGTCCCGGCTCTCGCGGCAGCGGCGCGGCAACGGTTTCCCGCCGAGCTCGCCGTCCTGCACTCCGGGCTCGGCGCCGCCGAACGCCAGCAGGAGTGGGCCCGGATTCGCACCGGCGAGGCGCGGCTGGTCGTCGGACCGCGTTCGGCGCTGTTCGCGCCGGTCACGCGCCTCGGCCTGATCGTCGTCGACGAGGAGCAGGACCTCTCCTACAAGCAGGACTCGTCGCCGCGCTACCAGGGGCGCGACCTGGCGCTGATGCGCGCGAAGCTCGCCGGCGCCGTCGCCGTGCTGGTCTCGGCGACGCCCTCCCTCGAAACCCGGCTCGCGGTCACAACGGGTCGCATCGCCGCCCTCGGCCTCACCGAGCGCGCCGGCAACGGCGCGCTGCCGGAGGGGATCCTCGTCGACCTGCGCAACGAACCGGTAGTGCGGCTGCCCGGCGACGTGCAGTTTTCCGCTCGCCTGCTCGCCGAGATCGAACGCGCGCTCGCCGAGGGCGATCAGACGATCCTGTTGCGCAACCGACGCGGATATGCGCCGCTGTTGCTGTGCCGCGCCTGCGGCGAGGATTTCCGCTGCACCGACTGCGGCCTGCCGCGCACCTATCATCGCAAGGGGGGCAAGGGCGGGCGCGGCGAGCAGCTGATCTGCCACTACTGCGACTCGCGGCTCGCCGCACCGGCGCGCTGCCCGACCTGCCGCGCCGAGACCCTCGAGGCGATCGGCGCCGGCACGGAGCGCATCGAAGAGGCGGTGAAAGAGCGCTTCCCGGACGCCGCCGTGGACGTCCTCGATCGCGACGCGCTCTCCCGCGGTGGCGGTCCGGCGGCCATCCTGGAGCGCTTTCAGCGCGGCGAGACGCAGATCCTCGTCGGCACGCAGATGGTCTCCAAAGGACACCACTTCCCGCGTGTCGCCCTGACCGGCATCCTGTCGGCCGACAGCTACCTCGGGTTCCCCGACTTTCGCGCGGTGGAGAAGACCTACGCCCTGCTGACCCAGCTCGCCGGCCGGGCCGGACGCGGCGAACGCCCGGGCCGGATGGTGATCCAGACTTTCCTGCCCGAGCACTACGCCATTCGCGCGGCGCTGCTGCAGGACGACGCCGCCTTTGCCGAACAGGAGATGCGCTTCCGCCGCATTTTTCACTATCCGCCCTATACCCGCATGGTCCAGCTCCTGCTGCGCGACGCCAGCCGCGAGCGCGGTCTCGAGCGCCTGGCGGAGATCGCCCGCCGGATCGGTCGCCACCCGCGCGCCGCGGAGCTCCGGGTAACCGGGCCGGCCACCGCGCCGCTCGAGCGCCTGCGCGGCGAGTGGCGTCTGCAGCTGCTGGTGCGCGCGGCGCAGGGTGGCCTGGTGCGGCAGGCAATCCGTGAAGCGCTAGGCGACAAACCGCACCCCGGCCTGGCGGTCGACGTCGACCCCTATCATCTGCTTTGACGGTTTGACCTGACCCCACGCCTCTGCTACTTTGACCGCCTCCGTGACCGTTCCGACGAGTACACAAGACTCGCAGTTCGAAGAACCTCTGGTCGCGCTGCGCGGCAGAATCGAGGAGCTCGAAGGCTACCCCGAGGGCTCCGGTCGCGAAGGGGAATTGCGCGAGTTGCGCAAGGAGCTCACGCGCGAGACCGAGCGCATCTTCGCCGGCCTCAATCGCTGGCAGAAGGCACTGGTCGCGCGCCACCCGGACCGACCCTACACTCTCGACTACGTGCGGATGCTGACCGAAGACTGGGTCGAGCTGCACGGCGATCGGGCGTTCGGCGACGACGCCGCCATCGTCGCCGGCCTGGCCCGCTTCCGCGGCCGTTCCGTCGCCATCGTCGGACACCACAAGGGACACGGCACCAAGGAGCGCATCGCGCGCAATTTCGGCCAGCCGCGGCCCGAGGGTTATCGCAAAGCGTTGCGCATCATGCAGCTCGCTGAGCGCTTCGGCCTGCCGGTCATCACTCTGATCGACACCGCCGGCGCCTATCCTGGCCTCGACGCCGAGGAGCGCGGCCAGGCCGAGGCGATCGCCCGCAACCTGATGGAGATGGCCGGCCTGCGCGTACCGATCGTCGTCGCCGTCACCGGCGAAGGGGGAAGCGGCGGCGCGCTGGCGTTGGGCGTCGGCGACCGCGTCCTGATCTTCGAGTATGCGGTGTACTCGGTGATCTCGCCCGAGGGCTGCGCGGCGATTCTCTGGAAAGACCAGGAGATGAAGGCGCAGGCGGCCGAGGCGATGCGGATCACCGCGCCCGACCTGCTGAAGCTCGGCGTCGTGGACGAGATCGTCGCCGAACCGGCCGGGGGCGTGCACACCGACCCCGAGGCCGGCGCGGCGCGGCTCGGCGACGCCATCGAACGCGCGCTCGGGGCGCTCGAGGCGATGAGCCCGGAGGCGCGACTCGAGGCCCGGTATCGGCGTTTCCGCACCCTCGGCGTGGTCGGCGGCATCGGCGCGAGCCCGCTCGCCAGCGCGATGGCGTCAGCCATCACGTCTCCCGGACGCTGACCGCCGGTGCACGCACGGTGGATCGTCCGGCAACCCGAGCCGGCGAGCGGAACTCTCGAACAGCTCGAAGCGACCGGTCTGACCCGCGAGGTGGCCATGCTCCTCGCCCGCCGCGGCGTCACCAGCGCCGCCGAGGCCGCCGCGTTTCTCGCGCCGGACGTCGAGAGTCTGCACGACCCGCTACTGCTCAAAGGGATGCCGGAGGCGCTCGACCTGCTGGTCGGCGCCCACGGCCGGGGCGAGCCGGTGGCGGTGATCGGCGACTACGATGTCGACGGTCTCACCGCCACGGCGCTGCTGCTCGGCGTCTTTCAGGCGGTCGGAATCGCGGCGCACGGTATCCTGCCAAACCGCCATGCCGGGGGTTACGGGCCACAACCGCAGCATATGCAACAGGCGGAGGAGCTCGGCTGCCGCCTGGTCGTCACCGCCGACTGCGGGATCCGGGCGTACGAGGCGCTCGCCGAGGCGCGGCGACGCGGCCTGAGGGTGATCGTCACCGACCATCATCTGCCCGGCGAAGAGCGGGTCGAAGCCGCGGCAGTGATCAATCCCCACCAGGCCGGTTGCACCTATCCCTTCCGCGACCTGGCGGGGGTCGGTCTGGCGCTCAAGCTCGGCGCGGCGTTGCTGCAGCGCTTCGGCCGCGAGGTACCCTGGACGGCGCTCTGCCGTATCTCCTGCCTCGGCACGATCGCCGATGCCGCGCCGCTCGTCGGCGAGAATCGGGTGCTGGCAAGCCGCGGCCTGGCCAGTCTCGCGGCGACACCTTCTGTGGGGCTGCGGGCACTGCTCGCCGAGGCGGAAGTGGGCACGCCGGTATCCGCCCACGACGTCGGCTTCCGGATCGGTCCGCGGCTCAACGCTGCGGGCCGCCTGGGCCCCGCCGATCCGGCGCTCGAGCTGCTGCTCACGCGGGATCCGGCGCGCGCTCGGGAGCTCGCCGCCGAGCTCGGCCATGCCAACAATCTGCGCCGCGCGCTCGAGAAGCAGGTCGTCGAGGACTGCGCGACGCGCTACGAAGGCCGCGATCTGCCGGCGATCCTGGTCGGTTGGAGCGCCGCCTGGCACCGCGGCGTGGTGGGTATCGCCGCCGGGCGGCTGGCGCGGCAGTTCCACCGGCCGGCGGTGCTGTTCGCGATCGCCGACGGCGTGGCGGTCGGCTCGGGGCGGAGCGTCCCCGGCATCGACCTGCATGACTTTCTGAGAAGCTGGGAGAGCCGCCTGGAGCGCTTCGGCGGGCACGCCCAGGCGATCGGCCTGACAGCGACCATGGCGCTCCTCCCCGAGCTCGCGCCGGAGTGGGAGGCTGCGGCGGCGGCCTGGCCGCCCGAGAGCTTCGCGCCCGCGCTCGACTTCGACCAGAGGTTGACGGTCGCCGAAGTGACTCTCGACCTTCTCGCCCGCCTCGCGCGCCTCGAGCCGTTCGGAGTCGGCAACCCCGAGCCGGTCTTTCGCTTCGGGCCCTGCCGACGCATCGGCGCTGGCCGCACCTTCGGCGGCGGACACCTCAGCCTGGTCGCTCGCGAGAGCGGCCCGCAATCGGCGGCCGAAACCGGGGTCGAGGTCGTCGCCTGGCAGTGGGCCGAGCGCGCCGCCCACAGCGGCGTCTTCGACGGCGAATTCGAGATGCTGGCGGCAATCGAGCACGATCGCTACCGCAACCGCCCCCGCCTGCGTCTCGTCGACTGCCGCCCGGCGCAGCCGGGAAGCAACTAGAATGAAGGAGATGAAGCGCTCGAACCAGGGCTCCCACAAGTCTCTCCGGCGCGGCCTCCTGGCGCTGCTGCTGGTCGCTGTGGCGGGACTCGTGGGTCTCTATCTCCTCGGCCGCCAGGGGGCGCCCGGGGAGACTGCGGACGGTGCGGCAGCGAGGCCGGCGGCAACGGACGCGGCCAAGCGTGCGAGCGACGAAGCGCAGCGCGCCGACAACGTCGTCGCTTCGAGCGACGCCTTTGACTTCACTCAGTCGCTGGAGGGCAAGCCGGTCTTCAGCGTTCACGGCGACCGCTTCCGGACGACGCGCGAGGGCAAGGTCGAGCTCGAAGGGGTGCGCTTCCAGATCTACCGCGACGCGACGAGCTATTCGGTAGCGAGCGACACCGCCGCCTACGACACGAACTCCCAGGAGGCCCTCCTCACGGGTAACGTCAAGCTCGCCGGAGGCGCGCTCGAGATCGCCAGCGGCCAGCTTCAGCTTTCGCGTGGCGGCAAGTTCCTGGTCGCCGAAGGTCCGATCGCGCTGCGCCAGGGGACTTACTGGACGGGGCAGGCGAGCGCCCTCGAGTTCGACGTCGCGCTCGACCTGATGACGATGCGCGGCCCGGTATCCATCGCCGGGCAGCCACCCGGAGCCGAGCCGATGACAGTGACGGCCAGGAAAATCGTGCTCGACCGCACCGGCCGCGTGCTCCGCGCCAAGGGCGAGGTGACCGCCAGCCGCGGCGCCAGCCATTTCGCGTCGGACGAGGCTGAGCTGTTTCTCGCCGACGACGGCGAGACCCCGGCAATGCTCATACTGGACGGCTCGTTGACCGGCAGCTACCTGTCGGCGAACGCGACCGCCGCCTCCGCCGCCGACCGGGTCGACTTCCGCGGCGCCAGGCTGACCGTCCAGTTCGGCGCTGGCGGTGTGAGCGAGCCGCGCGAAATGAGCCTCGAAGGTCGCGGCAAGGTCCTGGCGCTGCTCGAGTCGGTCGATGGCGAGATCATTCACGGTCTGGCCTCAAGGGCGCTGTGGATGCAGCTCGAGGGGGGGCGCCCGCGCACCGCCCAGAGCACCGAGCCGGTCTACTTCGCCGAGTATCGCCGCGGCGTCGAGGAAGCCGAGCGCTCCGGGCGGGCCGACCGGGCGGACGCCGAGTTCGGACCGACCGGCGGCATCGCGCGGGTCTTGCTGGCCGGCGGCGTGACGCTCACCGATCCGAGGTTTCGCGGCTGGGGCGATCAGGCGCTGTTTGACTTCGCCGGCGAGCGCTCCGAGCTCCTGGGCGCGCCGGCGCGTACCGAGAGCACCAGTGGCGATCTCGCCGCGCCGCACATCGTCTATACCCGCAAGACCGGTCTGCTGACCGCCGACCGCGGCGTGCGCGGAGTCCTCAAGCGGGGGAGTGGGAGCGCCGTCGCCGGCGTCGGATTCCGTGGCGACCAGCCGATCGAGTTCCAGGCGGACGAAGCGATCTTCACCGATTCGCCGCGCGGCTTCTTCCTCAAGGGTAAGGTTCGCGCCTGGCAGGGTAAGAGCCTGCTGCTGGCGAACCAGGTGCACGGCGAGGAGACCGAGGAGCGCCTGTCGGCGGCGGGGGGCGTACGGACGATGATCGATCTGAACCGGAGCGGCTCGGCAGCCGCGACGGCGGGCTCCGCCGCCGCGGCATCGACGATGACCGAGGTGATCGCCGATCTCCTCACCTATCGTCGAAAGGAAGCTAGCGTCACCTATACCGGCGGCGTCCGTCTGCAGCAGGGAACGCGCACGCTCACCTGCGACGAGCTCGTCGCCAAGCTCGACGACGCGCAGCAGATTAAGAGCATGACCGGCACGGGCAAGGTGCAGCTGCGCGACACCGCGGACGGCCGCACGATTCAGGCGGCGACGGCCGACTACGACGTCGCGGCGGAGGCCATCGAACTGCTCGGCAGTCCGGTAACGATCAAGGACGACGCCGGCGCCTCGCTGACGGGCAAGCGGGCGATCTACGATCTCAAGACGGGGTCGGCGCGTCTGGCGGGGACGGCGCAGTGAGCCGCCAGGGGCCGCGCCTTCAGGCGACCAACTTGCGGAAGGTTTATGGCGGGCGCACCGTCGTGCACGACGTCTCGGTCGAAGTGGCGCCGGGCGAGATCGTCGGTCTCCTCGGTCCGAACGGCGCCGGCAAGACGACGACCTTCTACATGGTCGTCGGCCTCGCGCCGCCGGACGGCGGCAGAGTCATGCTGGGCGACGAAGAGATCACTGACCTGCCGATGTACATGCGGGCCCAGCGCGGCATCAGCTACCTGCCGCAGGAGCCCTCGGTCTTCCGCAAGATGTCCTCCGAGGACAATCTGCGCGCGGTCTTCGAGACCCTCGATCTCACGCACGCCGAGCAGGAGCGGCGCATTGACCGCCTGATCGAGGAGTTCCGCCTGCAGAAAGTGCGCAAGAGCATGGGCTACATGCTCTCGGGAGGAGAACGCCGACGCGTCGAGATCGCCCGGGCGCTCGTCCTGTCGCCCTCCTTCATCCTCCTCGACGAGCCTTTCGCGGGCATCGATCCGATTGCCGTGCTCGATATTCAAGGTATCATTCGCCACCTGAGGCAGATGGGAATCGGCATTCTGATCACCGACCACAACGTCAGAGAGACTCTGAAGATCACCGACCGCGCCTACATCATCAACAACGGCGGCATCCTGCGCGCCGGCTCTCCGCTCGAGTTGTCCTCCGACCCGCAAGTTCGCAAGATCTATCTCGGCGAGCACTTCGAGCTCTAGGGCGCCGCTTCCACCCCAACCGCATGGCTCTCGAACAGAAACTTTCCCTCAAGCTCTCGCAGCGACTGGTGATGACACCGTCGTTGCAGCAGGCGATCAAGCTGCTGCAGATGACCCGGCTCGAGCTCGAGGTGGTCGTCGCGCAGGAGCTCGAGATCAACCCGGTGCTCGAAGAGGCCGAGGAGCTCGAGGAGGAGGAGGACGGTTCGCCGCTCGAAGCTGCCACGCAGGATGTCATCGAAGAACAGCAGACGCCGGAGGTGCTGGAGCGCCAGCGGCTCGAACAGGTCGCCTTCGAGGCCTATCTCGACGACGCCTCGGGGGACGACGGCGGCAGCTACGGCGAGTCCGAAAACCGCGAGGCGCCGCCGCTCGAGAATACGCTGACGCGCGAGCCCGACCTCTACGATCACCTGCTCTGGCAGATCCACATGTCCGACTTCGCGCCGCTCGAGCGCGAGATCGCCGAGCTCGTCGTCGGCAACCTCAACCCGGACGGATTTCTGGTCGCGTCAGTCGAGGAGATCCGCGACCTCGCGAACGCCGGGCTGGAGCAGCCGCTCTCGCTCGAGCAGGTGCAGGCCGTGCTCGATCGCGTCCGCCGTCTCGACCCGCCCGGCATCGCCTGCGCCAGCCTGCGCGAGAGCCTCCTGCTGCAGCTCGACTCGCGCGGCGAGCCGGGCGACTCGATCACGCGCCGGGTGCTCGCGGACCACTGGGATCTCTTCCTGCGCCGCCAGTACGCGACGATCGCCCGCTCGCTGGAGATCGCGCTCGCCGATCTCGAACCGGTGATCGAGGACATCAAGACGTTGCAGACGCGTCCGGGGCGCAAGTTCACCAACGACCGGACGTACTACATCGAGCCCGACGTCTACGTCATCAAGGTGGGCGACGACTACGTCATCCAGCTGAACGACGACGGCTTGCCGAAGCTGCGCATTTCGCGCGCCTACCGCAAGATGCTGAAGAATCTCCGCCAGGAGGGCCGGCAGAACGACGCGCAGCAGTTCATCTCGGAGAAGATGCGCTCGGCGCTGTGGATGATCAAGAGCCTCGACCAGCGGCAGCGGACCATCTACAAGGTGGCGACATCGATCGTCCGGCAGCAGCGTGACTTTCTCGACCATGGGCTCGACCACCTTCGCCCGATGGTCCTGCGCGATGTCGCCGAGGACATCGGCATGCACGAGTCCACCGTGAGCCGGGTGGTTTCGAACAAGTACATGCACACGCCGCGCGGCCTCTTTCCGCTCAAGTACTTCTTCCACAGCGGGATCGACCGCGACTACGGCGAGGACATCTCTTCGCTGACCGTGAAGCGCAAGATCAAGCAGTTGGTCGAGTCCGAGGACGCCCGCCATCCGCTTTCGGACAGCGAGCTGATGCGTATCCTCAACCGCGAGGGCATCCAGATCGCGCGGCGGACGGTCGCCAAGTACAGGGACGAGCTCAACGTACCTTCATCCTCGGACCGCAAACGTATTTTCTGAGCTCGCCATTTCTGAGTCAGGAGGATCGATGAACATCGAATTCGTCGGCAGACACCTTCAAGTCGAGGAAAGGTCGCGCGTCCTGACGGCTGAAAAGCTCGAGCGGATGGTGAAGTTTCTCAGCGAGCCGATCGATGCGCACGTCGTCCTCGAGGCGACCAAGTCGAGGCACACGGCCGAGATCCAGATCCGCTGCGCCGGCCGTGAGTTCCTGTCGAAGGAGGAGGCCGTCGATCTGCACGACGCCATCGCGCTGGCCGCCGACAAGGTGGTGGAGCAGGCAAAGCGAGCCCGCAAGCGCGAAGTGGACGAGCCTCGCCGGAGGGACCGCGTCCAGGCGAGCGCCCAGCAGTGGCCGGTGGACGTCCTGACCCGCGAGAGCGTGCGCCAGGGCGAGTCGCCGATCGTCGTCAAGTCGAGCCAACTCCAGATTCACGCCATGACCATCAACGAGGCGGCGTTGAAGCTCGAGAGCTCGCGCAGCGAGTTCGTCGTCTTTCGCGACCTCGAGAACGAGCGCGTCAGCGTCATCTACCGGCGGCACGACGACGACTACGGCCTCATCGTTCCCGGGCTCTGATTCTTGGTCGAAAACGTGCCGGACCCGATCTTCGCGCGCTGGCTCAGAGCCGGAGCGGCGCCTCCCGAGCTCACGGTGACCGCCGATGTCTGATGCGCAGAAGGTCCGCGTGAGCGAGCTCTTCGGCGACGAGCTGGCTGACCTCAAGCTGTCGGTGCTCGCCGGCGAGAACCATCTCGACAACACCGTGACCCATCCGCGGGTACAGAAGCCCGGCCTCGCCTTCGCCGGATACTACGAGTACATCAAGCCGGGCCGAGTGCAGATCGTCGGCGAAAGCGAGCTCGAGTACCTGAAGACGGTCGCAGCGGGGGAGCGGCGGGAGCGCCTGAAGACGATCGCCGCGCTGCCGATTCCGGTCGTCGTGATCACCAAGGGCCTGATTCCCGGCGAGGAGTTTCTCGACGAGTTCCGCGCCCGTCAGGTTCCGGTACTGTCGTCGAGCGCCCTCTCTTCGGTGGTGATCAAGCAGCTCTCGTGGTTCCTCGAGGACCACCTTGTGCCGTCGACTCGACTGCACGGCGTGCTGCTCGACATCTACGGCCTGGGGGTCCTGCTCATCGGCTCGAGCGGCGTCGGCAAAAGCGAAGCAGCGCTCGATCTGATCACCCGGGGCCACAGCCTGGTTTCGGACGATCGCGTGACGATCAAGCGCTACCCGAGCGGCGAGCTGGTCGGCTTTTCGGAGGAGACGCTGAAGCACCACATGGAGCTGCGCGGACTGGGGATCATCAACGTCAAGGATCTCTTCGGGCTGGCGGCGATTCGCGCCCGCAAGCCGATCGATCTCGTGGTCGAGCTCGAGCCTTGGCGGGAGGGGCAAGCCTACGATCGCCTCGGCCTGGACGAGACCGTCTTCAGCATTCTCGACACGCCTTGCCCGTACATCCGGATGCCGGTAGCGCTGGGCCGAAACATCGCCAATCTGGTCGAAATCGCGGCGCGCAATCACGTCTTGAAGCTGCAGGGAACGCACTCGGCGCGCGAGTTCGCGCGCAAGCTGGAGGAACAACTGGAACGCAGCCGCAGCAGCAAGCCGCGGCAGGGCGGTGGGTCATGAAGGCCAAGGCCAGGCTCGTCCTGGTGACCGGCCTCTCGGGGTCGGGAAAGAGCACCGTCGCCAAGTGCTTCGAAGATCTCGGCTACTACTGTGTCGACAACATGCCGCTGCCAATGCTCAGCCAGTTCGTCACCGCACCGCTCGACTTCGTACCCGGGCGCGACCACATCGCGGTCGTCATGGACATGCGGGCGCCGGGATTCGCCGCCGAAGCGCCGCGTCTCCTGGAAGGGCTGGATCGCGGCAGGCTGCAGACGACGCTGGTTTTCCTCGAGTCGTCCGAGGAGGCGCTGATGCGGCGGTTCTCGGAGTCGCGCCGTCCGCACCCTTTCTCGGACGAGCTGCCCGTGCTCGAGTGCATCCGCGCCGAGCGCGCCATTTTGAGCGAGCTGCGCGGCGCGGCCGACCTGATCCTCGATACCAGCGACTGGTCGATTCACGACATCCGCAGTCTCATCTACCGCGAGTTCGGGCGCGACGCCGGCCACGAACCGGTGATGAACGTCAGCCTGGTCAGCTTCGGCTTCAAACACGGCATCCCGTTCGGGGCCGACCTGCTGTTCGACGTCCGCTTCCTGCCCAACCCGCACTTCGACCCGGAGCTTCGTCCCCTGAGCGGCCTCGACGAGCCGGTGCGCGACTTCCTGCGCCAACGCACCGATTTCCAGGAGCTCGTCGCGCGGCTCGCCGACCTGCTGCGCTTCCTCCTGCCGCGCTACCAGCAGGAGAACCGCAGCTACCTGACGATCGGCATCGGCTGTACAGGCGGCCAGCATCGCTCGGTCGCCTCCGTCGAAGCCCTCGCCGCCGCGCTCGAAGAGGCCGGCTGGACGGTGCGGGTGAAGCATCGCGACCTGGAGAGGGCACGCCCTTGACCCCGGTCCTGCTGGTGACCCACGGAAGGCTGGCGCAGGAGCTGCTCGCCGCGGCCGAAACGATCGCCGGCGTCCGGCCCGACATCCGGGCTCTCGCCCTCGAATGGAACGAAGGAATCGACGCGGCGCGGACGCGGATCGCCGAGGCGGTCGCCGAGCTCGACCGCGGCGCGGGCGTGCTCGTCCTTACCGACATGTACGGCAGCACGCCCTCGAACGCCGCCATCGCGCTGGCGGTCCCGGGCCGGGTCGAGGTGGTGACGGGCGTCAACTTGCCGATGGTCGTGCGGATGAGCTGCTCCTCGGTTCTCCCCGCGACGCTGGTCGAGACCGCGCGCTGGCTGGAAGAAAAGGGCCGGCGCAGCATCACCCGAGGCGTTCCCGCTGATCCCGCCGTGCCACCGCCGCCGCCAGGGAAGCGCCCCGGTTGTGACTGAGCGCGAGATCGAGATCGTCAATCGCCTGGGCCTCCACGCCCGTGCCGCCGCCAAACTGGTCCACCTCGCGAGCTCCTTCGCCTGCAAGGTGAGCGTCATCTTCGCCGGCGAGGACGTCGACGCCAAGAGCATCCTCGGCCTTCTGTTGCTCGCCGCACCGCAGGGGGCGCGGCTCGTCGTGCGCTGTGACGGAGCGGACGAAGCGAACGCAGTCGACGCCATCGCCGCCCTTTTCGCCGATCGCTTCGGAGAGAGCGCATGACCGAGATCCGTCCGATGATCACGCTGCACGGTCTGGGTGCCTCGCAAGGCGTCGCGATCGGACGCGCGGTCGTGATCGCGAACCGTGCGCTGGAGGTCTTTCGCATCCCGATCGCGGAGAGTGAAACCGAGGCCGAGGTCGGCCGGCTCAAGTCGGCCTGCAGCGCGACCCAGGAACAGATCCAACGCACCCGCGACCGGGCGAGCCACCTCTTCGGCCAGGAGCTGGCGGCGATCTTCGACGCCCATTCGCTGCTGCTCTCCGACCGCATGTTCCTCGACCAGGTGGAACGCCGGATCTTCGAAGAGCAGGTCAACGCCGAGTGGGCGGTTCACGAAACGTCGCGCGAGCTCGCCAAGCGTTTCTCCGCGATCGAGAATCCCTATCTGCGCGAGCGCGGCCAGGACCTCGAGGACATCGGGCGCCAGCTCCTGCGCGTTCTCCAGGGCATCGAGCACCACGAGATTTCCGACGTCCAGGGCGACGTCATCCTGGTCGCCGACGACCTCGTGCCCTCGGAAGCGATCCGGCTCGGCCGCGACAAGGTGGTGGGGTTCGCCATCGAGGCCGGAGGACGAACCTCCCACACCTCGATCATCGCCCGCTCGCTCGGCCTTCCGGCCGTGACCGGTCTCGAAGAGGTGACCGAGTACGTTACGAACTCCGACCCGGTCATCATCGATGGGCACGCCGGTATCGTCATCCTGCATCCGACGCCCGAGGTCCTGGCGGAGTACGAAAAGCTGCGCTCCAAGCTCGCGGCCGGGAAATTCGGCGCCGCCGTCTCGCGCGACGCGCCACCGCGTACTCTGGACGGAGTCGCGGTCGAGCTGATGGCGAACATCGATCTTCCCGAGGAGCTCGTGCAGCTCGGCCGCATCGGCGCGCGCGGTATCGGCCTCTATCGCAGCGAATTCCTCTACATGGAGACCGACCCCAATCTGCCCACCGAAGAGGATCACTTGCGCGTCTACCTGCGCCTCATCGAGGCGACCGCACCGTTTCCAGCCGTCGTTCGGACCTACGATCTCGGCGGCAGAAAGCTGGCACGGGAGATGATGGAGAGCGCCGAAGAGAATCCGGTGCTCGGGTTGCGCGGCATCCGGCTGACCCTCGCCCGGCCGCAGATTTTCCGCACCCAGCTGCGTGCCCTTCTGCGCGCGGCGGCGTCCGGGAATCTCTGGATCATGGCGCCGATGGTCAGCCGCATCGAGGAGGTCGAAGCGCTGCGTGCGGTCCTCGGCGAGACCGCCGCGGAGCTCGCACGGGAGGGCATCGCTCACCGTTCCGAGGTGAAGGTCGGCATCATGGTCGAGGTGCCGGCGGCGGCGATCATCGCCGACAGCCTGGCGCGGGCCGTCGATTTCATGGCGATCGGCACCAACGATCTCATCCAGTACGCGCTGGCGGTCGATCGCAACAACCGCAGCGTCGCGAGTCTCTACGAACCGATGCATCCGGCGATTCTCCGCATGTTACGCTTCATCATCGAGAGTGCGGATGCGGCCGGAATTCCGGTCAGTCTGTGCGGAGAGATGGGCGCGGACGCGCAGATGCTGCCGCTTCTGGTCGGCTTGGGGTTGCGCCGCATCTCCGCCTCGCCGAGCGCGCTGCCGGCGTTGCGCCAGAAACTCGCCGAGGTCGACGCGGCCGAGCTCGCCAGAGTGGCGACGGTCTGTTGTGGCGCACGGTCGGGCGCCGAGGTCGCTCGACTCCTGGCAGAGCTGCCCCAAGCTCGCGGACGAAACTAGAGGGAACGACAGATGAGGCAACCAGTGCGCCGTGTCGAGAAACCGTGGGGCTACGAGCTGATATTCGCCCACACCGAGAGGTATGTCGGAAAACTCCTGCACATCGCGCCGGGCGAGGCGCTGTCGCTGCAGTACCACAATCGCAAGGACGAGACCTTCTTCGTCGCCCGCGGCGGCATCGAGCTGCAAGTCGAGGAGAACGGCGTCATGGTGCCGCAGCGGCTGGAGGAGGGGGAGTCGTACCACGTGACTCCGGGTACCCGGCATCGCATGGTCGCCGGTGAGGCCGGTTGCGAGCTCTTCGAAGTTTCCACCTCGGAGCTCGACGATGTCGTCCGTCTGGAAGACCGCTATGGCAGAACCTGACCCGGCAGCGTTCCCGGCAAGTCTCCGTATCTCGAGTTGGGCGCTCGGGCTGACCCTCGCTGGAGTTGCCGGCCTCATCGGCTGCGCCGCCAAGGTCCCCGACGCGATCGCCCTGCCGCCGGTCTCGGTGGCTCAGGTCGAGGTGCCGCCCGCGAAGACCGAAGGAGAAGACCCGGTCGCCAGCCCGACGCCGCCGACCCTCGTCGTCATCGACTCCGGATCGGCGGACGCGCCGGCGGAACCGCAGGGCCTCGCCGAAGCCGCCCGCGCCGAGCGCGAACGCCGCGCCCAGGCCAGCAAGCCGATCGCCGTCATCGATAACCGCAATCTCGCCGAGTTCTCCAAGGGTCAGAAGCTGACAGTCGCCGAGGGTGTTGGCGCGGCGGCCCCCGAAACGACCACCTCACAAGCAGTGGACGAGGCGGCCGCGAAAGCGGTGAAGGACGAGGCCTATTGGCGGAACCGCGGGCTCACCATCCGCAAGCAGTGGCGCGAATCGGCCGACCGCATCGTCGAGCTGGAAGGGAAATCCGAAGCGCTTCGGCGGAAGTTCTACGCCGCCGACGACCCGTACGTGCGCGATTCGCAGATCAAGCCGGACTGGGACCACACGCTCGACGAGCTCGACTCCACGCGGCGTGAAGCGGAGCGCTCGGCGCTCGAGCTCGAGCGCTTCCTGAACGAGGGCCGCGAGGCCGGCGCCTTTCCCGGCTGGCTGCGCGAGGGGTCGGACATCGAGCCCACGCCCACGGTGACGAAGGCCGTCGACGCCGCGCCGACCGAGCCGGTCGTAGTGGAGGAGCCGCGGGACAAGCCTTGACTGGCTCGCGCGTATTACGCCGCTTTTACGTCGAGACCTGGGGCTGCCAGATGAACGAACTGGACAGCCAGCGGATGACCGGCCAGCTGATGCAGCAGGGGATGCTGCCAACCCGCGAGGCTATCGACGCTGATCTCATCCTCCTCAACTCCTGCAGTGTGCGCGAGAAGGCGGTACAGAAGGTTTATTCGCGCCTGGGCGAATACCGCCTCCTCAAGCGCGACCGCCCGCATCTGCAGATCGGTCTATGCGGCTGCGTCGCGCAACAGGAGGGCGAGGAGATCCTGGCGCGTGTGCCGGACCTGGATTTCGTCCTCGGACCGGCGCGCGTGGGGGAGCTCATCGACCTTCTCAACCGGCGAGCCGGCGGCGAGAGGGTCGTCGCCACCGGTTTTCCGAGCGATCGGCGCTACGAATTCGATGCGATCTCGCGTGACGGCCTCTACAAGGGAATGGTCACGATCATCGAAGGATGCAACAAGCGCTGCACCTTCTGTATCGTCCCGTCGACCCGCGGGCCGGAGTCCTGTCGGACCGCCGCCGAGATCGAGCGCGAAGTCCGGCACCTTCTCGATTTCGGATTTGTCGAGATCGAGCTCCTCGGGCAGACCGTCAATCACTGGCGAGAACCGATCGGCGTCCCGGACCCGCCCGGCTCCACTGGGTCCACTGGCTCCAACAGCGCTGGCGTCGCCATGGGCCCCGCCGCCGACTTCGCCGATCTCCTCGGACGCCTGGCTGTCCTGCCAGGGCTGCGTCGCCTGCGATTCATGACCTCTTTTCCGCGCGACTTCACTCCGCGCATGGTGGAGCAGTTCCGGCTCCATCCGAACCTCTGCGACGGGCTCCACCTCCCGGTGCAGTCCGGGAGCGACCCGGTCCTGCGGCGCATGGGCCGCGGCTACGCGGTGGACGCCTATCGCTCGCTGATCGCGGAGTTGCGCCAGGCGCGACCGACGATCGCCCTCTCGACCGACATCATCGTCGGTTTCCCGGGCGAGACGGACGCCGACTTCGCCGCCACCCTCGACCTTCTGCGCGAGATCCGCTTCGCCGCGGTCTACGCCTTCTGCTATTCGCCCCGCCCCGGAACGCCAGCGTTGCGACTCGCTGACGACGCCGTCCCCGAAGCGGTCGCCCAGGCGCGGCTGCAGGAGCTTTTCGCTCTCCAGGCCGAGATCCAGACCGACCTGCACGCCGAGTTTGTCGGTCGCGAGCTCGAGGTGCTGGTCACCGGCTGGGCGAAGGCCCCAGGAGTGCTCACCGCCCGCACCGGCTGCAACCGAATCGTCCAGTTCCCCGCCCCCAGTGCCGCCGGCGCAGTCCCGCGGTCCGGCACCATGGCTCGGGTGAAGATCACCCGCACACACGCCCACAGTCTCATCGGCACCCTGGCTGCAGCCATTTCCTAGAATCCACTTCAATATTTCCCCGGGGCCGCTGTCGCCCATAAGCTTGACCAGCGCCGAGAGCCGGCGCACAATCCGTGCAATGAGCGATACCGTCGCAACTGAAGAGCGGTGGGTTGAGATGGAAGTCAAGGGTCTACTGCTCGATCCCGCCTCCGAGACGCCGGTCCTCTTGTTGCATGCGGTGGAGGGAAGAGTGGTCCTGCCGATCTGGATCGGCCAAGTGGAGGCGAACGCCATCGCGATGGCGCTCGAGGGCATCCGCGAACCCCGGCCGATGACCCACGACCTGATGAAAAGCATTCTCGTCGAGCTTACCGTCGAGCTCGTCCGAGTCGAAGTCTGGGCGCTCCGCGAAGGGACGTTTTACGGTCGGCTTCGCCTGCGCAGAGGAGGCGAGGAGTTCCAGGTCGATGCGCGGCCGAGCGACGCGATCGCACTGTCCGTGCGTACCGGCGCCTCGATCTGGGTCGCCCGGGAGGTGGTCGACGAAGCGCTCGAGCTCGATCTGGCGACGGCGGGGGAGGAGGACGAGCGGCTGCGGGAGTGGCTGGAGAAGGCGCGTCCCGAAGACCTTGGCAAGTATACGATGTAGCTCACAGCGTCTTCTCTTAAATACTTGATTGCAAAAGTCTTATCGAATATGTCGGCGCGCCGACATGGCCCTGTCGACGCACCGATGCGGGGTGCTTGACCGCGCGCGACCGGTTGAATACACTGCCGCCTTCGCGATGATCCTAGCCATCACCAACCAGAAAGGCGGAGTCGGAAAGACGACCACCGCCATCAATCTCTCGGCCGCGCTGGCCTCCAAGGGTCTGCGGACACTGCTCGTGGATCTCGATCCGCAAGCCAACAGTTCGATATCGTTTCTCGACGTTCACGGGCTCGAGCGCACGATGTTCGATGTGCTGACCGACCCCGCGGTGAAGATGCAGGACATCCTCGTGCTCGCGGAGAAGGTGCCCAATCTTTCGATCGCGCCGTCGAGCATTGCGCTGGCGAAGATCGAGTCGAAGCTCCTCGGCGAGCTCGACAGTCAATTTCGCCTCCAGGATGCGCTCGGCAGTGTCGCCGACAAGTTCGACTTCATCGTCCTCGACACTCCGCCGACCCTGGGCATCATCACGGTCAACGCCCTGGTGGCTTCGTCGCACGTACTGATTCCCATCCAATCGAGCTACTTCGCGCTCGAGGGCACGGACGACCTGCTCGAGACTATTGACAAGGTGAAGCAACGCGCCAACCCCCAACTCCAGATTCTCGGCGCGGTGATCACCCTGCACGACAAGCGGACACTGCTCTCGCGCGACATCGTCGACCAGATCCACAAGGTCTTTGGCGACAAACTGTTCGAGACCATGATCACCAAGAGCGTGCGCCTGGAGGAGAGTCCGGCATACAAGGAGTCGATCTTCACCTTCGCACCGCGCTCGACCGGGGCTTACGAGTACTACAAGCTTTCGGAGGAGGTACTCAGCCGTGTCTGAACCGACGACTGCCAAGCGAGGCTTGCCGCTGCGCGTCAAGATGCGCCACGGCGCCCATTTCGTCGACGAACTGGCCAGCCGCAACGAGTCGACCATCGGCCGCCTGCTGCCGCTTTCGAGCCTGCGCCCGAATCCGAACCAGCCGCGGACCGACGTCGGCGATCTGGCCGATCTGGTCGCCTCGATTCGCGACAAGGGGGTTCTCGAGCCGATCCTCGTACGCAAGCACGACAGCCCCGAAGGTGTTCCAACAGGGGTCAAATTCGAGATCGTCGCCGGCGAGCGCCGCTACCGCGCGGCACTGGAAGCTGGCCTGTTCGAGATTCCGGCGATCGAGCTCGACGTCACCGCCGACGAGGCGCTCGAGATCACCCTGATCGAGAATCTCCAGCGCAAGGACCTGAACGCGTTCGAAGAAGCCGAGGGCTATCAGGCATTGGGGACGTTGCACAGCTATACCCAGGAACAGATCGCCCAGGCCGTCGGACGCTCGCGCAGCTCCGTCGCCGAGAGCCTGGGGTTGCTCGCCCTACCGCGCGAAGTTCGTGAGCGCGCCTTGGAGCTCGGCATCCAGGCGAAATCAGCCCTGATAGAGCTCGCCAAGGTCAGCGACCCGAAGGCGCTCGAGGCCCTTCTGGCCCGGGCCGGACGCGAAGGCCTGAGCCGCGACGACCTGCGTGGCGAGCTGCGCAAGGGCTCCGAGACGCGCGGCGGAGGCGCCCGCAAGCGCCCCTTCGCATTCAAGTTCCGGGCACCCGACAAGTCCTTTCAACTGCAGCTCCAGTTTCGCCAGTCGACAGTCGAGAAATCCGACCTCATCCGCGCTCTGGAACAGATCCTCGACGAGATCCGCAATACCCCTGACGCCTGAGCTGAGGGCAAGAAGCGCCAGGACTTTCAGCACCCCGGCGAACTGGACATCTGCGCAGATACTTCCATCAAGAGCGAGAACCAAAAGCAAAGGACCAGCGAAGGAAAGAGACCGATAAAAACAAAAGATCGGTAAAGGGAAGGTGCTGGTGGCGGAGTCTTGGTTGGAATGGCGTGAATTTGTGATGCGCCGGCCGAAGGGTCGGTGAATCGTCGAGCGCCCGACTCAAGATCCGTGAAGGGAGAACCGCCTGCGAGGCCTACGAGCGGACCGTCAGTCTTACGACACTATGTAAAACCTGCCTCAACAATGACTGACGGACCCAGCCTCGTCGTAGGCCTACGAGCGAACCGTCAGGCGTAGGACATTATGTAAAACCTGCCTCAACAATGACTGACGGACTTAGCCTCGTCGTA
>JBDTQT010000015.1:0-31539 GCA_039932055.1 Thermoanaerobaculia bacterium | reverse complement strand
ACAGCCTGCGCAAGCGCCTCAACGAAGGTCGGCTGTCGCTCGCCGACGACAAGATTTCGGAGCTCGAGAAGCAGCTCGAGGAGAAGATCACCGGCCTGCGCCGCTTCCAGGAGGACGCGGAGAAGGACTTCAACAAGAGCCGCGAGGCGACCTTCGGCGAGATCGAACGGCGGGTCTTCCCGGTCATCGAGCAGGTCGGCAAAGAGGGCAGCTACACTTTCATCTTCAACAAGTTCCAGAGCGGGCTGCTGTACGCCGACGAAGCCGCCGACATCACCAACCAGATCATCCAGCGCTTCGACGCCACCGCGACGAAGAAAGCGAACTAGGCCTTGATCTGGACGCTCGGGGATCTGGCCGAGCGGGTGGGCGGAGAGGTGCAGGGTTCGCCGGCCCGGCAGCTGGACGGCGTCCGCACGCTGTCCGAGGCTGGCGAGAGCCACCTCTCCTTCCTCACCAGTCCGAAGTACCTCGGGCAGGCTCGCGCCAGCGCCGCCGGGGCGATCCTGACCGGGAGCGATGCACGCCTTCCGGACCGGGACCTGCTGCGCTGCGCCCAGCCCCAGCTCGCGCTGGCGCAGATCCTGCGGCTCTTTCATCCCGGCGCCGTCCAGGCTCCGGGCGTTCATCCTACGGCGGTCGTCGGGGAGGAGTGCCGGCTCGCCGCTTCGGCGGCGGTCGGGCCGTACGTCGTCCTCGGGTACGGCGTGTCGGTTGGCGAGAGTACGGTTCTGCATGCCCATGTCGTCGTTGGCGAGGGCTGCCGACTCGGAGCCAACGTCGTGGTCCATCCCCATGTCGTCCTCTATCCGGGTGTCCATCTGGGGGACGGCGTCGAGATCCACGCCGGGACAGTCGTGGGCAGCGACGGGTTCGGCTATGCCACCGTGCGCGGCGTGCACCACAAGATTCCGCAGGTGGGGCGGGTCGAGATCGGGGCCGATGTCGAGATCGGCGCGCTGACGGCCATCGACCGGGCGCTGCTCGGGGCGACGACCATCGGCGCCGGAACGAAGATCGACAACCTGGTCCAGGTCGGTCACAATGTCGCCGTCGGCGAGCGCTCGATTCTTTGCGGTCAGGCCGGAGTCGCCGGCAGCGCGCGGCTCGGCGCCGGAGTGGTCCTGGCGGGGCAGTCGGGCGTCTCCGGACATCTCGAGGTCGCCGACGGTGCCCAGGTCGCCGCCAAGTCGGCGGCGCTCTCCGCCGTGGCGGCGGGGACGGCGGTCGCCGGGATTCCGGCGATTCCGATCGCTGCCTGGCGGCGCCAGCAGGCTATTCTGCGTCGCCTGCCGGAGATATGGAAACGGTTGCGGACAGTCGAGAAGAAGATGGGGATCCAGGATGTCGGAGACGACGGTGACGCCGGAAACGACCGAGAAGCCTAACTGGGACGTACGCTGGATCATGTCGGTCCTGCCGCATCGATATCCGATGTTGCTGATCGACCGGGTCCTCGAAATGGAGCCGCGGCAGCGCATCGTGGCGCTCAAGAACTTCACCATCAACGAGGAGTTCTTCACCGGCCACTTCCCGCAGCACCCGGTGGTCCCGGGTGTGCTGCTGGTGGAAGCAATGGCTCAGGCCGGAGGGATCCTCCTGATGCACGACGACCCGGAGCGCGAGAAAAAGTTGCTGCTCTTCATGTCGATCGAGCGCGCGCGCTTCCGCCGTCCGGTGGTGCCCGGCGACCGGGTGCATTTCGAGGCCAAGGTTCTGCGGCTCAAGGCCAATCACTGCAAGCTGTCGGCGCGGGCGCTGGTTGACGGCGTCGTCCACGCCGAGGCGGAGTTGCTGTCGACGACTATCGACCGGGACTTGGTGCGATGAGCGGCATCCACCCGCTCGCCGTCGTCGACGCCACCGCCAGGATCGGCGACGGCGTCTGCATCGGCCCGTTTTCAGTGATCGGCTCCGACGTCACCATCGGGGATCGGACCGAGATCGGCGCCCATGTCCAGATCCATGGGCCGACGGTGATCGGCAGCGAGAATCGCGTCTACCCCTCGGTCTGTCTCGGCATGGATCCGCAGGATCTGAAATTCGCCAACGAGCCTGTTCGTCTCGAGGTCGGCGACCGCAACACGATCCGCGAGTTCACCACCTTCCATCGCGGCACCGGCAAGGGTGGCGGACTGACCACGGTCGGCAGCGACAACCTGTTCATGGTCTACAGCCACGTCGCCCACGACTGCCACGTCGGCAGCCGCACGATCTTCGCCAACTGCGCGACGCTCGCCGGTCACGTCGAGGTCGGCGACGACGCGGTCGTCGGCGCCTTCTCCGCCGTGCAGCAGTTCGGCCGCGTGGGCAAGTACGCCTACATCGGCGGATACACGCGGCTGCTGGTGGACGCGCTGCCTTACGTCAAGACGGTGGGGCTTCGCCCGGCGGTCTTCGGCGTGAACCGGATCGGACTGCGCCGCAAGGGCCTCGACGACGACCGCATCCGCACCGTCGAGAAGGCGATGCGCATCTTTCTGCGCTCCGGGCTCAACACCACCCAGGCGCTCGAGCGTCTGGAGTCCGAGTTCCCCGGTGCGCCCGACGTCGAATACCTGATCTCGTTCGTGCGCAGCGCCCGCCGCGGCGTCGTCAGGGCGCTGCCGACGCACCGGGGAGCGAGTGAATCCGGTGGCGACTGACGCGCGCAATCTGCGGCTCGGCGTCTTCGGCATCGGCGCCCTCGGGCGCCACCACACGCGGATCCTTTCCAATTTTCCCGGCGTCACTCTCGCGGGGATCTTCGACACCCGCTCGGAAGTCGCGGCGGCGGCCGCCGCCGAGCACGGCGCCGCCGTCGCGTCGAGCTTCGACGACCTCGCTGGCCGGATCGACGCCGCGGTGCTCGCCGCGCCGACCACCCTGCACGGCGAACTCGGCCTGGCGCTGCTCGAGCGTGGCGTCCACCTGCTGGTGGAGAAGCCGATCGCCTCTTCGCTCGCCGAGGCGGACGCCCTGATCGCCGCGGCTGACGCCGGTGACCGGGTGCTCGCGGTCGGGCATGTCGAGTTTCACAATCCGGCGGTACAGGCGCTCCTCGACGCCGGTTCGGCCCCGCGCTTCATCGAAATCGAGCGCCTGGGAACCTACTCGCCGCGCAGCCTCGACGTCGATGTGATCCTCGACCTGATGATCCACGACCTGCAGATCCTGCAGGCGATGGACTCCTCGCCGGTAGTCGAGGTCCGCGCCGTCGGCATTCCCGTCCTCTCCGAGCGCATCGACATCGCCAACGCTCGCATCGCTTTCGCTTCGGGGTTGGTGGCAAACGTCACCGCCTCGCGCATCTCGGGCGAGCGAGTCCGCAAGCTCCGCGCCTTCTTCTCCGACCGCTATCTCTCGCTCGACTACCAGGCGCAGGAGATCAAGGGCTACCGCCTCGACCTCGCGGGGGGGACGCGCGCCATCTTGCCGGCCAACCCGCCGGTCGAGAAGTCGGAGCCGCTGCTGCGCGAGCTGCAGACGTTCATCGCCGCCTGCCGCGGCGAGCGCGTTCGCCAGGTCGACGGCCGGTCCGGGCGCCGGGCCCTCGCTACCGCCCTCGATGTCGTCGCCGCCGCCGAACCGGGGACGCTCCCGACCGGCGGCGCGGGAGTCCTGTGCTAATCTCCCTGCTCCGTAGTTCCGGCTGACGGCCGACCCCTTTTTCAGCTCCAGACAGGCAGCTTTCGGAGGAAGCAGATGAGTGACGTTCGGATCGGTGTGATCGGCGGCAGCGGCCTCTACGAGATGGCCGGCCTCAAGGTGTCCGAGGAGCGGAAGATCGAGACCCCGTGGGGGGCGGCCTCGGACGCCTTCATCCTGGGCGAGCTCGACGGCCGGGAGGTCGCCTTCCTGGCCCGCCACGGCCGCGGTCACCGGCTGCTGCCGACGGAGCTCAATTTTCGCGCCAACATCTACGGCTTCAAGAGCCTGGGCGTCGAGTTCCTGATCTCGGTCTCGGCGGTCGGCTCGCTCAAGAAGGAGTATGTTCCAGGGCATATCGTCGTTCCGGACCAGTTCTACGACCGCACGCGTCACCGCCCGGACACTTTCTTCGGCAATGGGATCGTCGCGCACGTCTCGGTGGCGCATCCGGTATCGAAGACTCTCGCCGGCGTCCTCGCCGACGCCGCCGACGCCGAAGGTGCGACTACCCACCGCGGCGGCTGCTACGTCAACATGGAGGGGCCGACGTTCTCGACTCGCGCCGAGTCGATGGCCTACCGCCACATGGGCTTCGACATCATCGGCATGACCAACCTGCAGGAGGCGAAGCTGGCGCGCGAGGCGGAGATCGCCTACGCCTCGCTGTCGATGGTCACCGACTACGACTGCTGGCACGAGGAAGAAGAAGCGGTTACCGGCGAGGGCGTGATGGAAGTCCTGCGCAAGAACGTTGCGCTCGCCCAGCGCGTCGTGCGGCGGGCGATCGTCGTGCTCGGACCGGAAGTCGCCAACGACTGCTCGGACGCCCTGGCGATGGCGCTCATCACCGATCCAGACCTGGTGCCGGCCGACACACTCGCGGCCCTCGATCCGTTGATCGGCAAGTACCTCGACCGCAGCGGCGCTAAGCTCGCCTGGCGGCGCTAGCCTCCGTCCGGCGGGCAGGGACGAGCGCGCGATGACCCGCATCCTGATAACCAACGACGACGGCGTCTACTCCGAGGGGCTGCGCCTCCTGGCGCGGGCTCTGGCGCCGTTGGGCGAAGTGACGGTCGTCGCTCCGGATCGCGAGCAGAGCGCCACCGGCCACAGCCTGACGCTGGGCCGCCCGCTGCGTCTGCAGAAGATCGAGGAGAGTTGGTACTCCGTCGACGGCACGCCCACCGACTGCGTCAACCTCGCGGTCCTCTGGCTGCTCAAGGAAACGAAGCCGGACATCATCGTCTCCGGAATCAATTTCGGCCTCAACCTGGGCGACGACGTGACCTATTCGGGTACCGTCAGTGCGACCTTCGAGGGGACGCTGCTCGGTATTCCCTCGATCGCCTTCAGCCAGGAGATCGCCGAGGGCTACTCCTTCGAGCGCGCCGCCGCCTTCGCCGGCCGCTTCGTCGCCGAGCTGCTCTCCGAGGCCCTCCGCCCGGACCTGCTGCTGAACGTCAATCTGCCGGCCGGCGAGCTGCAGGGGCTGTCGTTCACGCGCCTCGGAAGGCGTGTCTACCAGCAGGTGGTGGTGGAGAAGGAGGATCCACGGGGCCGCAAGTACTACTGGATCGCCGGCACTCCGGAGTGGCAGTCGGAGAGCGGCACCGATCACGAGGCGGTCGCCACCGGCCGCGTCTCGGTGACGCCGCTGCATCTCGACCTGACGGACTACCGCGGTCTGGAGGGGCATGGCGACCTGCGCCGCCGCCTCGGCCGTATCGTGAGCCCCGACGTCGAGAATGTTCGCTGACACTTTCTCCCGCGAGCAGATGGTGCGCGAGCTCATCGAGGCGCGCGGCGTGCGCGACCCCAGAGTGCTCGCCGCGATGCGCGAGGTGCCGCGCCATCTCTTCGTACGCACGCACCTGCGTAGCCAGGCCTATGGCGACCATGCGCTGCCGATCGGCGACGCCCAGACGATCTCCCAGCCGTATATCGTGGCGCGGATGAGCGAACTGCTGGAGGTCGATTCCGCCCACAAGGTGCTCGAAATCGGCACGGGTACGGGCTACCAGACGGCGATACTCGCCCGCCTGGCGCGCTGGGTCTACAGTCTCGAGCGTATCCCGGAGCTCGCCCATCAGGCGATCCGCCGGATGCGCCAGCTCGAGATCCTGAACGTGAAGATCCAGGCGTTCGATGGCACGGTCGGCTGGAGCGACGTGGCGCCGTTCGATCGCATTCTGGTCACCGCCGGCGCCCCGACCGTACCCAAGCCGCTGCTCGATCAGTTGGCGCCGAAGGGCAAGCTCCTCGTGCCCGAGGGTGGGCGCAGCGGCCAGCAGTTGGTGCTCTACGAACGCCTCTCCCGCGGCCTGCGCCGGCGCGAACTGGAGCCGGTCGCCTTCGTGCCGCTGGTCGGCCGGTTCGGCTGGCGCGACCCGGAGGAGCGCTCCGAGTGAAACGCATGAGCTACCGCGTTACCGGGCGGGTGCAGGGCGTCGGTTTCCGCGCCTATGCGGTGCGCCTGGCGCGCGAATGCGGGGTCGTCGGCTGGGTGCGCAACGACGCCGACGGCTCCCTGCAGGCCGAGGCCGCAGGTACGGACGCCGCCCTGATGTCGTTCGCCGCCGGCCTGCGGATGGGTCCATCGGAGGCGCGGGTGGAGCTCCTGGACGCCTTCGTGCTGGATGAAGTGGAAAGACTCCCGAGAACCGATTTCGCAGTGGAGGATTGAACCGGTGGAAGACCTCAAGAGCTACATTCGCGAAGTCCCGGATTTCCCGAAGCCCGGGATCAACTTCTTCGACATCACGACGCTGCTCAAAGACCCGCTAGCCCTGCGCATGACGGTCGACCGGTTTGCCTGGCTGTTTTCGCGGC
This sequence comes from Thermoanaerobaculia bacterium, assembly GCA_039932055.1. Lineage (GTDB taxonomy): Bacteria > Acidobacteriota > Thermoanaerobaculia > Multivoradales > JAGPDF01 > JAGPDF01. The sequence continues at coordinate 25,080 of JBDTQT010000015.1, read as the reverse complement.
AACCGGCGATGGCGCCGATCGATAAGGTGGTGGGCATCGAGTCGCGGGGTTTCATGTTCGCGCCCTCGCTCGCCTACAGCCTCAACGCCGGCTTCGTGCCGGTGCGCAAGCCCGGCAAGTTGCCGGCGAAGACTTTCTCGCAGTCCTACGAGCTCGAGTACGGCACCGACCGGCTCGAGATCCACGAGGATGCGATTGCCAGAGGGGAACGCGTGCTGATCGTCGACGACGTCATCGCGACCGGCGGCACCGCGCGGGCAACGGCGAAGCTCATCGAAGGACTGGGCGGGAAGGTCGCCGGCTTCGGCTTCATCATCGAGCTCACCTTCCTCCCCGGCCGCGCCGGTCTCGAGGAGTACGCGGTTGAGTCGCTAATCCGGTACTGAGTCCGCTACTGAGTCCGCGGGAACTCCGGCCGCCGCCTCCTGGCGGCTATAATGCTTCCACTGCGGCTGTAGCTCAGATGGATAGAGCAGGAGCATCCTAAGCTCAAGGTCGGGGGTTCGACTCCTCCCAGCCGCACCAGCAATCTACTGCCAGGCTTCTATCCCGCCGCTTTCGAATCCGTTGGCGAAGAGGTAGTTCAGTATCGTCCCGCCGCCGACCGGCACGACGAACCACAAGTACTGCTCGTCGACGTACGGGTCGGCGCGGTAGCGCACGTAGTTGCCGTCCAGAACGGGAAAGATGCCGTGCTCGACCGCGCCGCCCAGGGTCATCGTCTGGCAGATGCGGTGGCCAGACTGGTTGTAGATCGGCGTCGAGTAGAGCAGCCAGTCGCCGGTCGCGGTGCGACCCTGGCGGTAGACGACGCGGGTCGAGTCGCTCGAGATCAGGAACTCCGAGACGTCGTTGTCGAAGGGGACGATCCCGCCGATCTTCTGGCGCTCGCCGCCGCTGACCGGCGTGGTCCAGAGCTCGAACTTCAAAGGCTGGGCGTAGTCCGCGAGCTCGACCTGCCAGCGCCCGTCGGGCGAGACTGCCGTCTGCAGAATTCGGGCGTTGTCGGCCGGCGCCGCCGTGGCGGCGAAGAGGCCGGCAACCGAGACCAGGAAGGCAGCGAGAAGTCTGTTCTTTTCGGTCAAGGCGATCCTCCGTCACGGACTCCTACGGGCACCCCCGCCCGGGCGTCCAGCGTCGGCGGGGGAAAGGAGCCTATCGCTGCCCAGGTTCTTGTGCAGTGCGACCACCCCGGGAAGGCGGCTTGTTTGCCGTCGCGGCGGCGCGGCTAGTAGACTTCAGGATCACGGGCGACAGGGGGCCCAGCGGTGGACGGGAGCCTGGGCCGATTTCGGAGCCTCCCGACCGCACCAGATGGCGCCGGTCGGACCTCGGCGCACTTCACTCGTACCAGGAAAGGCCTGCGGCACATGGACTCGGCTCATCGGGAAGATCTGAAGCGCAACGAACTCGAGGAGGTCCTCGGGAAGAGCATTCACTACGCCGAGGATCACAAGCGGATGATCCTCTACGGCGTCGGCGCGGTAGTCGGCGTCGCCGTGGTCGTGGCCGGCATCTTCTTGTGGCTCGGTAGCCGCAAGAGCGGAGCGAACGAGCTCCTGGCCCAGGCTCTGCGCGCCGACGGCGCTGAAGTGGTCGCGACCGGAGCCAACCCCGCTGATCCGTCGAAGCCGACCTTCGCCAGCGAAGCGGCGCGGCGCGCCCGGTCGAAGGAGCTCTTCGGCGAGCTCGACGCGAAGTACGGTTCCATCGCGACCGGCCGCGTCGCCAAGCTCTACCTGGCGCAGATCGCCGTCGCCGAAAACGACAAGGAGCGCGCCAAGCAGCTGTGGAAGGCGTTCCTCGACGCCGAGCCCGAAGGCTCGCTTGCCGCTGCGGCGCGGGTCAATCTCTACAAGCTCGATCGCGAAGAAGGCCGCGGCGCAGCCCTCGCCGACGAGCTCAAGAAGATGCTCGAGCAGGACGCCAAGCCGCTGCCTGCCGATGTCATCCTCTACCAGCTCGCGCTCACCTACGATGCGCTCGGCAAGGGCGACGACGCCCGGGCCACCTGGCGGCGCATCGTCGACGAGTATCCGCAGTCGCCCTACATGGCCGACGCTCAGCGGGAAGCCGGACCGGCTCAGCTGCCGTCGCTGGCTCCGAAGGGCAGCTGAGTCCGGACGCCGCACCTGAGCGCCTACGAGGTCCTCTCGCGGTTGCGTGCCGGGGAGCCGCTCCGGCGCGGCGATCTCGGCGAGGTGGCGCAGGCCGCCGCCGCTGGAACCTGGAGTGACGCCCAACTCGCAGCCTTTCTGATGGGCGTCGCCATACGCGGGCTTGATGTCGACCGCACTCGCGAACTGACCGCGGGCATGCTCGACTCCGGCGAACGGTGGAATCTGGCGCGCGAGCGTCCCAACCTGTTGGACAAGCATTCGACCGGCGGGGTCGGCGACAAGTCGAGTCTGCTGCTGGCGCCACTGCTCGCTGCCGCCGGAGCGCCGGTGATCATGCTCACCGGCCGCGGACTCGGCCACACCGGCGGTACCGCCGACAAGCTCGAGGCCATCCCGGGATTCCGCCAGGAGCTCGATCGCGCCAGGGCCACGGAACTGCTCGACCGCTGCGGCATCGCGCTCGGTATCGCCACCGCCGGGATAGCCCCCGCCGACCGCAAGCTCTACGCGCTGCGCGACCGCACGGCGACCGTCGACTCCCTTCCGCTGATCGTCGCCTCCATCCTGTCCAAGAAACTCGCCACCGGCGCGGCCGCGATCGTCTTCGATGTCAAGGTGGGCGACGCGGCCTTCCTGCCGCGTATCGAGCAGGCGCGCGAGCTCGCCCAGCTTCTCGCCGGGATCTCCACGGAGCTCGGCATGAAGGCGGAGGCGCTGCTGACCGACATGAATCAGCCTCTGGGCGATTGGGCCGGCCACGCGAGCGAGATCCGCGAGGTGCTCGACTGTCTCGAAGGGCGGGGTCCGCGCGAGACCGTCGATCTGACTCTGGCGCTAGCGCTCTCGCTCGGCGGGCAGATCGGTGCTGATTGGTCCGAGGCGGGTCTGCGCTCCCTGCTCGCCTCGGGAGCGGCCCGCGCCTGCTTCGTGCGCTGGGCGGTGGCGCAGGGCGCCGCGGAGGGTTGGTTCGATCGTCCACAGCTGCCGCTGGCGCCGCACGAGGTCGTCATTCGGGCTTCCCAGGACGGTTGCGTGGCGGCGGTGCGAACCCGAGAGCTCGGCCTGCTGCTGGCTGAGGCGGGGGGCGCGCGGCGCGCGATCGGCTCGGAGCTCGACCTGGGAATCGCCCTGAACTATCGCACCCGGCTGGGCCGCCAGGTCGCGGCGGGGGAGGAGCTGGCGCGGGTCTACCTGCGCGCCGCGGACCCCGGTCTCGAGGAGCGTTTCGCCGCCTGTTTCGAGGTCGGTGAGAAGGTCGCCGCGCCGCCGCTCGTGGTCGAGCGTATCCGACCGGCGGCTCAAGTGACGCCAGTCTGAACGCCGCTCTGCCGGCGGTCCCCTACTGCAGCTCGACCGGCCTCGCGCTCGTCGCCCAGAGCAGGCGGATCTCACCAGGAGGCTGGGCCGCGAGCGCCGGTCGCGCGGCGGGGGCGTCGGCGACCTCGCCGCGGCGCAGGGCGTGCCCGTCGGCGTCGAGCTCGACGACTGCCCAGCCGCGCCGGGAAGAGGTGGCATAGGTGAGCCAGGCCGCCGCGCCAGTGCTCTGTGCGGCGCGCTCCGCGCGCTCTGCCGGCAGCAGCGTGGGGTAGGTAGAACCGGCCGCACCGACCCAGGCGGGAGCCGACCACTTCTGGCCGTCGAAACGCGAGAGGACCACCCGGTAGTCGTGGCCGTCGTAGCGGCTCCAGGTCGCCAGCGCGCCGCCGGGCACGGCGACGACTGCGGGCGTGATGTCGGGCACGGCGTTGTCGGCCGCGAGTGGCAGGGCCGCGCTCCAGCGGCCGCCGGCGAGGCGCGAGAATACGATCTCGTCGTCCTGGCCATCGAACCGGCTCCAGACGACGAGCTGCGAACCGTCCGCGAGCGTGGCGCCCGAGAGCGCCAGCTGGCTGCCGGGGGCGGCGCCGGCGACGGTCGCCGTCGCCGACCAGCCCAGACCGTCCCAGGTGGCGGCGCGCACCGCGTAGCTCTGGCGGTCCGCCCCTTCGAGCCAGACCAACCCGGCGAGCTCGCCCGCGTTCGAGGCGAGCGGCACGGCGTTCTCCCGCAGCCGTCCGCCGTCCGGATCGGCCGCCGGCGTCGGCAGCGCGTGCAGGCCCTCGGCGTCGAGCAGCGCGAGATAGAGGTCGCGACGCGGCGCGTCGCCGGGGGCAGGCCGCTCTGGCGCTTGCCGGCCGCTGAGGAAGGCGCGCTGGCGGAGCGCGAAGAGCTCCTCGACTTCGACCCCGGCGGGCAGCGTCAGCGGGCGCTCGCCGCTCGCGGTGCGGAGTACATAGCCGGAGGGTGAGCCACGGAGCGTGGTGCCTCCGGCGCTCCACAGTCCGGGTTCGGTTGCTGCCGCCCGAGCGCTCGGCGCGGCGGCGAGGAATGCGACGACGATCAGGGTGGCGGGAGCGGTGCGGGTGCGCATGACAGAGCGCGATCGTAGGGGTCGCTCCGGAAAGAGTCAAATGGCGCCGGTTCGGGCGCCTGCGTCCGGGCGTGGTTGCTATCATGCCGGCTGTGCGCGCGACCATCCTGGCCGTCGGCTCCGAGCTGCTTTCTACCGAGCGGCTGGACACCAACTCGCTCCGCCTCGCCGCGCTGCTCGAGCGCTTCGGCGTCGAGCTGGTGAAGAAGAGCGTCGTCGGCGATCTGGAGCCCGAGATCGCCCGCGAGCTCGCCGCGCTGTGGGAGGCGAGCGATCTCTTGCTGGTGAGCGGTGGCCTCGGACCGACCGGGGACGACCTGACCCGCGAAGCGGCCGCTGCCGCCCTCGGCGTCACCCTGATTGCGAACGCTGGCGCCCTCGAGCAGATCGAGCGCCGCTTCGCCGCCATGGGGCGCCGGCTCTCGCCGAACAATCGCAAGCAGGCGGAGGTGCTGGTCGGTGCGCTGGTGCTCGACAACCCCAACGGCACGGCTCCCGGTCAGCTTTTCGAGCGCGCCGGCAAGGCGCTCTTCCTCTTCCCCGGAGTCCCCTTCGAGCTCGACGGGATGGCGGCGGAGTTTCTCGTGCCGTGGCTCGAGCGGCGCTCGGGCGGCGCCGCCCGCGAGACCTGGACCATCAAGGTCGCGATGCGGCCGGAGTCGGAGGTCGACCAGGCGCTCGCGCCGGCATACGCAGAGTTCGGACAGGAATGGATGACCGTCCTCGCCGGAGCCGGCGAGGTGCGCGTCCTGCTCACCGCGGTGGGCGGCGAGCGTGAGCGACGGGAGCGTCTGGCGACGATGCGCGGACGGACCCTCGCTCTGCTCGGCGAAGGCGTCTTCGGCGAAGGCGCCGAGACCACGCTCGAGTCGGTGGTTGCACGCCTGCTAAGCGAGGGCGGTTGGACTCTTGCTACGGCCGAATCGTGCACTGGAGGGCTCGTGGCCGAGAGGATGACCCGGGTCCCGGGAGTGAGTGCGGTCTTCGTCGGCGGTGTCGTGGTCTATTCGAACGAGCTGAAGAGCTCCCTGCTCGGCGTCGCCCCGGACCTCCTGCAGAGCACCGGAGCGGTGTCCGAAGAGGTGGCGCGGGCGATGGCGACCGGCGTCTGCCGGCGGCTCGGCAGCGATGTCGGAGTGAGCCTCACGGGTATCGCCGGTCCAGGGGGCGGCTCGGAGGAGAAGCCGGTCGGGACCGTGCATGTCGCGGTCGCCGGTCCGGGAGAGACGCCGGTGGAGCACCGCGTCGCGTGCCTGCCCGGTAGCCGCGAGCGTATCCGTCTGTTCGCCTCCCAGATGGCGCTCGAAATGCTGCGCCGGCGGCTCATCGCGGCGCTGGCTCCGCGGGCTCCGCTGGCTCCAGCTGCGCCAGGCGTGCCCGGAGCCGGCGCTTGAGCGCGCACTGGATCGGGCTCATCGCCGGCTCGTATCTGCTTGGCTCGCTGTCGTTCAGCCTGGCGGTGGTCTGGCTGCTGCAGCGCGCCGACGTGCGCAAGCTGGGCAGCGGCAACGCCGGGGCGACCAACGTCCTGCGCGCGGCCGGACGCTGGCCGGCGCTGCTCGTCTTGCTGCTCGACATCACCAAAGGCATCGTGCCGGTGCGCCTGGCGCGTGCCCTGGGAGCGCCTTCCGAAGTGATCGCCGCCGCCGCATTCGCGGTCGTTCTCGGGCACGTCTTTCCGCTCTTCTTCGGTTTCCGCGGTGGCAAGGGCGTCGCCACCGGCTTCGGCGCGCTGGTGGCGCTGTTGCCGCTGGCGGCCTGCACGGCAGTCGCGATCTTTGCGGTCATCGTGCGTGCGACGCGCTACGTCTCGCTCGGATCGGTGCTCTCGGCGGTGGCGCTGCCGGGCCTGGCGTTGCTCTTCGCCCGCCTCGGCTGGGCGCACGAGTTGCCGACGAGCGCGCTGGTGCTCACCTTTGCATGCGCCGGCCTGGTCGTCTTGCGGCATGGCGAAAATGTCAGACGCCTCCTCGCCGGCACCGAACGTCGTCTGGGCGAAGGCCAAGGGTAGAGGTCAATTTCGAATGGCGCGAATCGGAATTCTCGGAGCAGGCTCCTTCGGTACCGCGGTCGCCATCCACGCGGCGCGTGCCGGCCACCAGGCGACGCTCTGGGTGCGGCGGGAGGCGGCGGCGGTGGAGATCGACGCGGCACGCGAGAACCGTCGCTATCTGCCGGGTGTGAGCCTCCCGGAGGGTCTCGCGATCACCCACGATCTGGCGGCTTTGGCCGACTCGGAACCGCTCGTCGTGGCGGCGCCATCGCACGGCTATCGCGCCGTCCTGCGGGAGTTTCTCGGCGCGCGGGGGTCGCACGCGGCGCTCACCGTCGTCTCCGCGACCAAGGGCATCGAGGCCGAGACGCTCGCCCGTATGAGTCGCGTTTCGGCGGAGGAGTGCGAGCGTGCCGGCACTGCTGCGCGCTTCGCCGCTCTCTCCGGTCCGACCTTCGCCGCGGAGTTGGCGCGCGCGGTGCCCTCCGCGGCGGTAGTGGCGAGCGCCGACGTGGCTCTCGCGGCGGCGCTGCGCGAGACGCTGGCCAGTCCGACGTTGCGGCTCTACTCGTCGGCCGACGTGGTCGGCGTCGAGCTGGCTGGAGCGGCGAAGAATGTCATCGCCATCGGCGCGGGAGTGGTCTCCGGACTGGGGATGGGGCACAACACTCTGGCCGCGCTCATCACTCGCGGCCTGCACGAGATCACCCGGTTGGGTCTGGCCTACGGCGGCGACCAGAAGACCTTTTCGGGTCTCGCCGGACTGGGTGACCTCGTTCTCACCTGCACCGGCGGGCTGTCGCGCAATCGTCGTACGGGCATGGAGCTCGCCCAGGGGAAGAGCCTGCGGGAGATTCTCGAGGAGACGACCGAGGTCGCCGAAGGTGTCAAGAACTCTCGCGTCATCCTGCAACTGGCGCGCGCGGTTGGCGTCGAGATGCCGATCAGCGAACAGATGGTCGCCGTGATGTACGAGGGCAAACCCGCCAAGCAGGCGTTGCACGAGCTGATGACCCGCGATCTCAAGCACGAGGCCGCGCACTAGTTCCATCTGTCGCAGGAAGGAGGAGCGAGCGCTGCGGTTCGCGATGAAAGTTTCGCGGTCCCCGGTGATTCGATAGACTGCCACATGGCAACCCACCAGACCGTCCTCATCCTCGATTTCGGGAGTCAGTTCACGCAACTGATCGCGCGCCGCCTGCGCGAGCACCGGGTGTATTGCGAAGTGCATCCGTTCTCGATGCCGGCGGACGAGATCCGCCGGCGCGCGCCGATCGGCATCGTCCTCTCGGGCGGTCCGCAGAGCGTCTACGACGACGGCGCGCCGCATGCCGAACTGGCCCTCCTCGAGCTCGGCATTCCCGTGCTGGGTATCTGTTACGGCATGCAGTTGGTCGCCCACCTGCTCGACGGCAAGGTCGAGCACGCCGCGCGGCGAGAGTATGGGCGGGCCGAAGTGGAAGTCCAGGAGCGCGGGCTCCTCTTCGCCGGCCTCGACGCTGAGGAGACCGTCTGGATGAGTCACGGCGATCACGTCACGCGCCTACCCGCCGGTTTCACCCAGACAGCACGTACTTCGAACGCCGCCGTCGTCGGCATGGAAGACCGGCGGCGCGGGATCTATTGCATTCAGTTTCATCCCGAGGTCTCGCACACCGTGCACGGCTCGGCGGTACTGCACAACTTTCTCTTCAAGGCCTGCGGCGCCGCCGGCGACTGGACGATGGCCTCCTATCTCGACGAGGCGGCGGCGGCGATTCGCCAGCGCACGCGAGGCGAGAAGGTGCTCTGCGGCATCTCCGGTGGCGTCGATTCGGCGGTGACCGCGGCGCTGCTCAAACGCGCCATCGGCGACGATCTGGTGTCGGTCTTCGTCGATACCGGCCTGTTGCGCAAGGGCGAGCGGGCGCAGGTGGAAGCGAGCCTCACCGATGGACTGGGGATTCCGATCGTCACCGCCGATGCCGGAGAGGACTTTCTCGGCGCCCTCGCCGGAGTGACCGACCCCGAAGCCAAGCGTAAGGCGATCGGCCGCGTCTTCATCGACGTCTTCCAGCGCGAGGCGAAGAAGTTCGACGGTGTGAAGTTTCTCGCCCAGGGGACACTTTACCCGGACGTCATCGAGTCGACCTCGGTGCGCGGGCCGTCGGCGGTCATCAAGTCGCATCACAACGTCGGCGGTCTGCCCGAACGGCTGGGCTTCGAGCTCGTCGAGCCTTTGCGCTGGCTGTTCAAGGACGAAGTGCGCCAGCTGGGGCGCGAGCTCGGCCTGCCGGAGGAGTTCATCGGCCGCCATCCGTTTCCCGGGCCGGGCCTGGCGGTGCGAATTCTCGGCGAGGTCACCGCCGAGAAGATCGCGCTGCTGCAGGAAGCCGACGCGATCTTCCTCGACGAGCTGCGCGAGAGTGGCTGGTACGAGAAGGTTTCGCAGGCGTTCGCCGTCCTCCTGCCGGTGAAGACCGTCGGCGTCATGGGCGACTTCCGCACCTACGAGAACGTCCTCGCCCTGCGCTCGGTCGAGACCCACGACTTCATGACCGCCGACTGGAGCCATCTGCCTTACGAGCTTCTCGGCCGGGCCGCCAACCGTATTGTCAACGAAGTGCGCGGCATCAACCGCGTTGTCTACGACGTCACCTCGAAGCCCCCGGGCACGATCGAGTGGGAGTAGGCTTCGCGGTGAACGGGCAACCTCTGATGTCGAGGAGGCTTCCGGCAGCCGCTGGAATTGGGGGATCGGTTTGATCGAGCTGACCGGAGGGTCGTTGACGCTGGAGGAGTTTGCCGCCGTAGCTGCCGGCGGCGAGCATGTCGTTCTCACCGCCTGGGCGCGGGAGCGGGTGGCGGCGGCGCGGGCGGTCATCGAACAATCGGTCGCCTCGGGAGAGGCGGTTTATGGGGTCAACACCGGTTTCGGCAACCTCGCCAACGTCCGCATCGCCGACGCCGACCTCGAGACGCTGCAGTTGCGTCTGGTTCTCTCGCACGCGGCCGGGGTAGGGGAGCCGCTTCCGGACGCCGCGGTCCGCGGCATGCTGCTGCTGCGGGCGAACACCCTGGCCAAGGGGCACTCGGGTGTGCGTCCGCTACTGATCGACAAGCTGCTCGCGCTGCTCAACCACGATCTGCTGCCCGAGGTCCCGAGTCGCGGCTCGGTCGGCGCCAGCGGCGACCTCGCGCCGCTCGCCCACCTGGCGCTGCCCCTGCTCGGCCGCGGCCGGGTGCGACGAGCGGGGACATTCGTACCAGCGGCCGAGGCCCTGCTGGACGCCGGGCTGGCGGCGGTGCGCCTCGCGCCGCGCGAAGGACTCGGCCTGGTCAATGGCACGCAAGCGATGACCTCGCTGCTGGCGCTGGCGGTTCTCGAGGCACGCCGGCTGGTGCGCATCGCCGACCTCGTCGGGGCGCTCGCGACCGATGCGCTGCGCGGTACCGACGCCGCCTTCGATCAGCGCATCCACGCCGCCCGTCCGCACCCAGGGCAGCTCGCCAGCGCGCGCAACCTCAGGGGTCTCATGCAGGGCTCGGGCATTCGCGATTCCCACCGCTCGGGAGACCTGCGGGTGCAAGACCCCTATTCGGTGCGCTGCATGCCGCAGGTGCACGGCGCGGTGCGCGACACGCTGGCCGACGTCGAGCGCCGCCTGCTCATCGAGATGAACTCGGCGACCGACAATCCGCTGGTCTTCGCGGTCGACGGCGAAGCACTCTCGGGGGGGAATTTCCACGGCGAGCCGATGGCGTTGGCGGCTGATTTTCTCACCATCGCGCTGGCGGAGCTCGGCTCGATCTCCGAGCGGCGGACGGAGAAGCTCACCAACGACACCTTCTCCGGCCTGCCGCCCTTCCTGGTCGCGAACGCCGGTCTCAACTCCGGCTTCATGATGGCCCAGGTGACCGCGGCGGCGCTGGTGTCCGAGAACAAGGGGCTGGCCCATCCGGCGAGCGTCGATTCGATCCCGACGTCGGCGGACAAGGAGGACCACGTCTCGATGGGCATGTGGGCGGCGATCAAATGCCGGCTGGTGGCCGCCAACGTGCGCCAGGTGCTCGCCATCGAGCTGCTCGCCGCGGCGCAGGGGATCGATCTGCTGCGGCCGCTGCGTTCGAGCCCGTCGCTCGAGGCGCTGCACCTCTGGGTTCGGGCGGCAGTCGCTCCCTGGGATGAGGACCGCGAGATGGCGCCGGATCTCGCGGCCGCCGACGGCCTGCTCCAGGCCGGCGAAATTCCGGGTCTGGCCGGGCTCGAGTAGATTCGCAGAACGCCATGGTGCACCCACCCTGGGATTTCGTACTCGTCGCCGGCATCGCCCTGGCGGCGACGATCGCGGTCGCCCGGCGGGCCGGGCTCCGCCGCAGTCGCAATCTAGCCTGGGTGCTGCTCGTCGTGGTGCTCGCCAGCGGCTGGTTCTACGTCGAAGCCGCCGGCGCGCGTGCGGCGGCGGACCTCGAGCGCCTGGTCTCGGCCATGGCGCCGACGTACGCTGGCGAGCTCGAGCGCATGGGCCACCAGCGCATCGGTCTGCAAACTCCGCTCGACGATCCAGGCTATCTGGCAATGATCGAGGCCGAGAAGCGCTGGCTCGCGGCCAACAGGAACGTCAGCGATATCTACACTTTTCGCCGACTGGCGAACGGCGTGGTCGCGTTGGTGGTCGATTCCGAGACCGACTACGATCGCGACGGCAAATACTCGGACGGGCGCGAGAGCCGCACTGCCATCGGCGAGCCCTATCCCAACCGCATTCCCGCTCTCGAGCGGGCTTTCGCCGACGAGGTGGCCTTCGAGAGGAATCCGCTCACCGATCGCTGGGGAACCTGGATCTCGAGCTTCACGCCGATGCACGACGATGCTGGACGGGTCGAAGCCGTGCTCGGCGTCGACTATGACGCCTTTCTCTGGGTCAAGGCGATCGCCCGCAGCCGGCTCGACGCTCTGGCGGTGGTATCGGCGGTGCTGGCGGTGATCCTGACCGGCCTCGTCTCGGTCGCGCGCCTGCGGCGGGCCGCGGCCGAAGCCGAGCTCCGGAGCAGCGAGCTCGCGGCGGCGCGCGATGCAGCGCTCGCGGCGAGTCGGACGAAGTCGCAGTTCCTCGCCAGCGTCAGCCATGAGCTGCGCACACCGCTGCACGTCTTTCTCGGCATGAACGAGCTGGTGCTGAGCTCGGACTGCCTGGACGAGAAGCAGCGCCGCCACGCGGCGACCGCGCAGCGCTCGGCGGAAGGGCTCGTGGCGATGGTCGACGACCTGCTGGACTTTGCCCAGCTAGAGGCCGGCCGGGCGGCGATCGAGGAGGAGACGTTCCCGCTCGCCGCGCTCCTTCTCGCCGGCGCGGAGCGGCATCGCGTCGCGGCGGACCACAAGAAGCTGCGGTTCGAGATCGACAATGGCATCGACGACGATCTGCAAGTGACCGGCGACGGCCGCCGGCTGCGCCAGATCCTCCGGCATATCATCGGGAATGCGGTGAAATTCACCGACACCGGCGCGGTTCGGGTGCGCTTCTGCGTGCGCCGGGTGGTGTACGGCAAGGTCGAGCTCGAAGCCGAGGTCTCGGACACCGGCATCGGCATCGCTTCCGACCAGCGCGGCGCGGTCTTCCAGCAGTTCAGCCAGATCGACCCCTCGAACACTCGCCGTTACGGTGGCACCGGTATCGGGCTGGCGCTCTCCCGCAAGCTCGCCGAGCAGATGGGCGGCACGATCGACTTCGAGTCGGAGCTCGAGCGCGGCAGCGTCTTCCGGCTCAGTCTGCCGCTGCGCGCCGCGCCCACGTCATCCGCCGATCGCCGCCCGAGCTCCCCGCTCCAGGAGGGGTAGGGAAAGAACCGGCGTGAGTGGCCGCGGTCTCGATGGCCGCGCAAGGCGTGGGAGAATCGACCGGATGGAGATTCCCGAACAAGAGCTGAGGTTCGAGTTCATCCGCTCCTCCGGGCCGGGCGGCCAGAACGTCAACAAGGTGGCAACGGCGGTGCGTCTCCGCTTCGACGTGCGCAACTCCACGGCGCTCAGCGAGGAGGTGAAGGCGCGTCTGGTCGCCCTGGCCGGGCGCCGGGCGACCAAGGAGGGGGAGCTCATCCTGCTCGGTCAGCGCCACCGCACGCAGGAGAAGAACCGCCAGGACGTCGTCGCGCGGCTCGCGGAGCTCGTGGCGCGCGCTTCGGTCGCGCCGCGCAAGCGGCGTGCGACCAAGCCGACGCGCGCGGCGGGTGCGCGCCGCCTGCGGGCGAAGAAGCTGCTGGGCGAGCGCAAGCGCGGGCGCAGCGACGCCGGCGCCGACGACTGATGGCTGGCGTAGCCGCACCCCTCTGATTCCCCGGGCCTCTGCGAATAGAATCCTTCCAATGAACGAAAACCAGAGTGGAAAGAGCCGGCTCGTCCGCGCGCCGCGCGGCAGCGCGATCTCCTGCCGCGGCTGGCTGCAGGAGGCGGCGCTGCGCATGTTGATGAACAACCTCGACCCGGAAGTCGCCGAGCGACCCGACGATCTCGTGGTTTACGGCGGCTCGGGCAAAGCGGCGCGCAACTGGGACTGCTTTGACGCCATTGTCGCCGCCCTGCGCCGGTTGGGCGACGACGAGACCTTGCTGGTGCAGTCCGGCAAGCCGGTGGCGGTCTTCAAGAGCCACGCCGACGCGCCGCGAGTGCTGATCGCCAACTCCAATCTCGTGCCGCGCTGGGCCACCATCGACGAGTTCCGCCGCCTCGAGGGACTCGGGCTGACCATGTACGGCCAGATGACCGCCGGTTCCTGGATCTACATCGGCACGCAGGGAATTCTTCAGGGCACATTCGAAACGCTCGCCGAGCTCGCCCGCCGGCACTTCGGCGGTAGCCTCGCTGGCCGGCTGACGGTGACCGCGGGTCTGGGCGGCATGGGCGGGGCACAGCCGCTCGCCGTGACGATGAACGAGGGCGTCTGCCTGGTCGCGGAGGTCGATCGCTCGCGGATCGAGAAACGGCTGGAGAAGCGTTACCTCGACGAATGCGCCCCGTCGCTCGACGCCGGGCTGGCACGTGCGCGGGCGGCGCTGGCACGGCGGGAAGCGGTCTCGATCGGCGTCGAAGTGAACGCGGTCGAGCTGCTCGAACGCCTCCTCGCCGACGGGTTCCTGCCCGACGTCGTCACCGACCAGACTTCGGCGCACGACAACTTGCACGGCTACGTGCCCCACGGAGTGGGCTATGGCGAGGCGATGCAACTGCGCGCCGCGGACCCTGATCGCTATATCGCTCTGGCGATGGCGTCTATGGCGGCGCACGTGCGTGCGATGCTCGAGCTCCAGCGACGCGGCGCGGTGACCTTCGACTACGGCAACAATCTCCGCGGACAGGCCCGCGACGCCGGCGTCGCGAACGCCTTCGATATCGGCGGCTTCGTGCCGATGTTCATCCGGCCTCTGTTCTGCGAGGGCAAGGGCCCCTTCCGCTGGGCGGTCCTGTCGGGTGACCCGGCGGATCTTCGCGTGACCGACGAGGCGATCCTCGAGCTCTTCCCGGAGGACCGCAAGCTCGAGCGCTGGATCCGCATGGCGCAGCGCCGGGTCGAGTTCCAGGGTCTGCCGGCGCGCATCTGTTGGCTGGGTTATGGCGAGCGCGACCGCGCGGGTCTGGCGTTCAATGAGCTGGTGGCCTCCGGCAAGGTCTCGGCGCCGATCGTCATCGGCCGCGACCATCTCGACTGCGGCTCGGTGGCCTCGCCGTTCCGCGAGACCGAAGCGATGCGCGACGGCTCCGACGCGATCGCCGACTGGCCGATTCTGAACGCGCTGATCAACAGCGTGAACGGTGCCACCTGGGTCTCGGTGCACCACGGCGGCGGGGTAGGGATCGGCAATTCGCTGCACGCCGGCATGGTCATCGTGGCGGACGGCACGACCGCCGCCGCCGCCCGTATCGCCCGTGTGCTGGCGAGCGATCCGGGCATGGGCGTCGCGCGCCACGCCGATGCCGGTTACCCGGAAGCTCTGGCCTGCGCCGCCAATCTCGGCGTCGACCTGCCGATGGTCTCCATTCGGGACGTCGCGCGCCCCGGGTCGGGCTAGCTCCAGCCGCATGCCCAGCCACTCCGCTGCGCGCGCGCGGGCCGCCGCGGCCCGCACGGCCGGCCGGCCCGACCTGGCGGAGCTCGCGCTGCTTCTCGTCCCCGGCGCGGCTCTCCTCGCAGGCCAGGACTGGCTTGCGCTCGCGGCGCTCGCGGCCTGGCTTGTCTGGATGCTCCGCTGGTCGCCGCCGCTGCGCGAGCGCTGGCTGGTGGCGGTCTGCGGCGCTCTCGCGGCGCTGATCCTGGCGCTGGCCGCCGGCCGGGATCTCCAGCGCGAGCGCGCCGCGGAACCGTCCACGGAGCGCCTGGCGAGCGCATACCGGGCCTACTGGGAGGAGCTCCAGGCGAGCTCCGAGCGGGCCCTCGGCGACCTTGCGTCGCCGCCCCTCGACACCGCCGGACAGCTCGAGGCGTTCGCCCGCCTCGGCCGCCTCGCCCGGGAGTCGCGTCTGCCCGGTCTGACCCTGCTCCTGCTCGACGCCGACCGGCAGCCGGTCGCGTGGGGCGGGGCGGGACTCCTGCACGACCTCGGGCCGGCCGGCGCCGAGGGCATCTCCGCTCGCTCCGATACGCCCGGCACAACCGGTGCGGCTGGCGATGCCTCCGGGCGCCGGCTCTTCCTGCAGAGCGCGGCGTCGGCGACGGCGATCGTCTTGCGCACCCTTCCCGGCCGGGACGGCAGCCGCTACCAGTTGGTCTGCGGCGAGAGCCGATCGCGCCGTGGCGCCCCGCCGCTGCTTGACGATCTGCGCGGCGAGGCGGCCGGACCAGAAGTGGAGGCCGCGGGCAGCGCGGAGAGCGCGGTCATCGGCAGCGGTGCGGAGTGGCTCTGGGGTTTCGGCGCCGTCGCGCCGGAGTCGACGGCGACTGCGGTGCCCGGAAGCCGATCGATCCTCTCTCCCGGCCTGCCGCCGCTCGTCCTCGCGGCCGGCTGGGAGGATGCCGGGAACGGGCCGCGCGGTGCGGGCGACCGGGCGGCACTCTTCGTGGGAACCGGACTATTTGGCCTCGCAGCGCTGCGCGGCTTCGCGCTGGCGGTCCTTGCCGGGACGGTCCTCAAGCGCCCGCTGCGGATCTTCGAAGTCGCGGCGCTGGCGCTGTGTGGCGTCGCCGTCCTGGGGCTGGGGCTCGCGGTCCCCGCCGCCGAGCTCCTCCTGCTCGCCGGCGGGCTGGCGCTCGCCGGGCTCGGCTGGTTCCTGGTCTGGAGCCGCAACGGAGCGCCTGGCGGCGCCGCGTCGAACGCGCTGGCGACGGCATCTCTTCTGGCTGCCGTCCCGGGGATCGCCCTGCTTTCCCGCTTCTGGCCCGCCGGCAAGCTCGATCTCGGCGCCGACTTCGCTCTCGTTGGAGCAGCCGGAGCGGCCCGCCTAGGGCTCGCGGCGGCGCTCTTCGGCATTCTCGTCCTGGCGGCGCAGAAGCCAGTTACCGCGGCAACCCGCGCGACCCCGGTGACCCCGGTGACCCCGAAAGTTGCCGGAAGGCTCCGGCTGGCTGCCTCGCTGGGACTGATCCTGTTCGCCGCCGCGGGACACGATCATGGCTTCTGGGCGCTGCTGCCGCTCGTCGCCGGCACCCTGCTCGCCATCCGGTCCTTCTCGCCCACCTCTGGACGCTCCGCCTCCGGGGTGGCGGCGGTCCTGCTGGTGGCGGTGGCGATCTCGGCGACCGCCTGGGAAGTAGGTTTCCGCCAGCGCTCGTTCGCGCGGCTCAGCGAGCCGCTCGCCGCGCTCTTGCCGCCCGATCCGGAGCGCAAGGCGGCGCTCGCCGCCCGGCTCGAGTCGTACTTCGACGAGTTCGACCTGGCGGAGGTGGCTCCCGACGCGCTGCCGCGGACCGGCGACGACGACCTCGCCTTCGTGCTCTGGCGGGGCTCGCCGCTGGCGCGTCTCGACGCCGTTTCGGCGCTGGTGATCGAGCGTCCCGGAATGGGGCCTTCGAGCTTCGCCTACGGCTTGCCCCTGACCGACGCACTCGACCTCGACCTGGCGCCGGCGCGGTGGAGCGGTCTGGTGCCGCCCGCCTGGCGGGAGGAGCGGGTCGAGGGGCGCTATCCGTTGGTCGGCGGGGGGCGAGCGGTGGGCGAGGTGCGGTTCTGGCTGGTGCCGCGCCCGGGTTTCGGCGCCGAAGCCACCGCGCCCGGCGACCTCGCGGCAGCGCTGTTGCGCGGCGGGGCGGCGCGAACGCGCAGCGGCTCGAGTGGGCTTCCCGGGCCCGACCCGGCACCGGTGCTGTATTCGCCCGATGGAGAAGTGCTCGCCTCGCCATGGCGGGAGGCGACGCCCGCGCTCGTCCAGGTGCGAGCTGCGGTAGCCGCGGGCGAGCGCGGCACGCGCGGCGGCGCCACGATCGCGACGCCGGACGGCCGCGCACGCGTCCTGCTCCGCGAGCGCGGTGGCGCGGCGGTGGCCCTCTTCGCTCGCCAGCTCGCGCCAGCGGCGGCGCTCGAGCGTGTCGGCGTGCACGCCGCCGGGGCGCTCTTCGCGGCGGCGACGCTCATCTTCGTCGGCTTTCTGCTCGCGCTTCCGCGGGCGACGGCGCGCGACCTTTTCGCGCGCATGACGCGCTCCTATGCGAATCGCCTGATTCTGCTCTTTTCACTGCTGCTCCTCGTGCCGCTGGTACTGCTCTACGCCCTGCTCTCGCGCGCGCTCGAGAACCGTGTCGCGCGCGAGCAGCGTTTCGCGGCGGAGGCGGCGCTCTCCTCGGCGCAGCGCGTGCTGGGCGAATATGTGCTCACGCTCGAACCCGGCTTCGGCCTCGGCACGGCGATCGACGACGAGATTCTGGTCTGGCTGTCGCGGGTCATCGGGCACGACATCAGCCTCTACTGGGGGAGCGAGGTCTACGCCTCCAGCAAGCGGGAGCTCTTCGCCGCCGGGCTCCTGCCGCGGCGGATTCCCGGCGAGGTCTGGCCGCGCATGGCGCTGGGCGGCGAGATCGAGGCCTCGCGAACCGCACGCACGGGCAGCTCGGAGTACCTCGAGCTCTACGCGCCGCTGGCCGTGCCTGGTCTCGACGCGCGGCAGACGCGGCTCTTCCTGTCGATGCCGCTCCTGGCGCAGCAAGAGGAGGCGACGGCGGAGACCGCACTCATCCGACGCCGGACGCTGCTCGCTACGCTCGCCGTCTTCCTGCTGCTCGCGGCCCTGGGCACGCGCCTGGCGCGCGCCTTCACCCGCCCGATCATGGAGCTCGTCGGCGGAACGCAGCGCATCGCCGGCGGCGCGGCGGCGCTCGGCGTCAAGTCGTCGGTGCTCGAGCTCGCGGCTCTCGCCGAAGCGATCGACCGCATGGCGCGCCGGATCGCCGAAGGTCGCGATCAGCTGCTGCGCGAGAAGCGGCTGGTCGAGGGGATCATCGAGAACGTCACGTCCGGAGTGGTCTATCTCGATCAGGCGGGCCGCGTGCTGCTTGCCAACCGCGTGGCGCGTGAGTTGCTGGAGGTCGAGCCGGGCGATCGCATCGCGGAGCGCCTCGCGCGGAGCCCCGAGCTCGCCGGCGCCAGCCGCTTCGTCAGCGAACGGCGTGACGAGCTCGCCCAGGCGACGCTCCGCCTCGGCGGCCCGAAGGGTGCGCCGGGTCAGGAGCGCGATTGGTCGCTGGTCTGGGTCCCGCTCGCCGGCGAGAGCGAGCCGGCTGCGTTGTTCGTCGTCGAGGACATCTCGGAGGTGCTGCGCGCCCAGCGGCTCGAAGCCTGGGCGGCGATGGCGCAGATCATCGCTCACGAGATCAAGAATCCGCTTACCCCGATCCGTCTCTCGACCGAGCACATGAA
This sequence comes from Thermoanaerobaculia bacterium, assembly GCA_039932055.1. GTDB lineage: Bacteria > Acidobacteriota > Thermoanaerobaculia > Multivoradales > JAGPDF01 > JAGPDF01. Next base: position 6,737 of record JBDTQT010000015.1, on the reverse strand, counting down.
GGAGGTCTGGAAGCGCGATCGCGCCCATTTCGAGAGCGTGTTCGACCGCTGCACGGAGAACATCCTGCGCCAGGTCGAAGAGCTGCGGACGATCGCCACGGAGTTCTCCACCTTCAGCCGCATTCCGAAGTCGGTGCGCGTTCCGGGCGATCTTGCGGCCACCGTGCGCGAGGTCGTCGAAGGCTACCGGGCGGCGCCGCCCGCCGGCGTCGAGATCGTGCTCGAAGGCGGTGGTGAGAGCCTGCCGGCCCGCTTCGACGCCCGGCTGGTGGGACGCGCCCTGCGCAACCTGCTCGAGAACGCGATCCGGGTCTCGGCCGGCGGCGGCAGGGTGACGATCGAGATCGAACGGATCGGCGACCGCGCCGAGATCCGGGTGGGTGATCGCGGGCCCGGAGTGCCGCCGGAGATGCTGGCGCGCATCTTCGAGCCCTACTTCTCGACCCAGGTTGGAGGCACGGGCCTCGGGCTCTCGATCGCGCTGCGGGTCGCCGAGGAGCATGGCGGCTCGATGCGGGCAAGAAACCTCGCTGCCGGCGGACTCGAAGTCACGATTACAATGCCCCTGCTATGACCTTTCTACGCGCCGCTTGTCCCACGCTCCTGGTGATCTGCAGCCTGGCGATCGGCTGCTTCGGCGGATCGAGGCCGCAGAAGACGCCGGGCTCGGCGCTGTGGATTTCGGCGGAATCGGGCGAGCTCGGCGCCGAGGCGCAGAGCCGCCTCGCCGCGTTCGGAGTCAAGGAGGTGTTTCTCGACGCCGCCGAGATCGAGTGGGCCGGGAATCCTCGCTTGCGCCGGCTTGCCGCGCCGACGCTGCCCCGAGGCACGCCGACGACGCTCGTCGTCTCCGGACGCTGGTCGCCCGGCGACCACCCGCCCGACGGCCTGGCGACCGCGATGCTCGCCGAGCTCGCCGCGCTGCGCGTCGAAGCCGAACAGCGCGGGCTGGTGATCGTCGGCTACCACTTCGAGGTCGAGGCGGGAGACAAGGCCGAGAGTCTCGGCAAGACGCTCGGACGGCTGCGCACGCTGCTTGGCAGCAAATATTTCGTCTCCGCCGGCTTCGGGCGCAAGGCACTCGCCGAGGCGCAGGCGAAGACAATCGCCGCCGGTGTCGACTTCGTCGTCGGCATGATCTACGGCCAGCGCCCCGGAGAGCCCGAGGATCCGACCGCCTGGGATCTCGAGTCGGTGGAGGAGAGCTTTCGCCGGCTCGAGGGGCTCGAACGGCCCTATTTCACCGGCGCAGTGACTCTCGGAACAGCGGCCCTGCGGGCGCGAGGAGGCGAGACCCGCGCCGTTTCGACGGCGTTCTCCCTCGGCGACCTGATCCAGACGCGGAATCTGGAGCTCAAGCCGGGGTTCAGCCTGCAGGGGATCGATCGCCAGGTCTGGGAATTCGTCGCGCGCGGCCCGGCGCATGCAGGACCGTGGGATCTCGCGCCCGGCGAGTCGATCCGGGTCGTACGAACGGCCACGCCTTTCCTCGAGGAGTTCCGTCGCCGCCTCGGCGCCTGGGAGTCGACGCACCGCCTGGGAGACGTGCTCTATCGTCTGCGCCGCGACGACGAGCGTCTTTCGCTCTCCGTCGACAATTTCGCCGACGTATTCGCTCCGGATGCAGCCGCACCGGTCCTCGACCTCTCCCTGGAGAAGGTCGCGGCTTCCGGCAGCCGGTGGGTGGTCAAGGTGCGGCTGGCGAACCGCAGCTCGGAGAGCACCGACCTGGCCTATTTCGACAGCAACTTCGTGCAGCTCCAGGTCTCCGGAGCGACGATCGGCGACGTGGCGCCCGGTGAATTCCAGCGTATCGAGCTGCTGGTGGACGGGGAGAAGGGGACCATGCGGGCGTTCCGCGAGGCGAACACGGTGCGCTTCTACCTGCCGTTGCTCGAGGAGAACCACGAGGTTGCGAGTGGCAATGTCGAGCTCAAACTGGCGCAGCGCAAGCCTCGGCTCGCGGTCTCAGCGAGCTTCCTGCTCGCCGACGGGCGCGACCTCACGATCGAGCCGCAGGACTGGCAGTTCGAAAAGCCTTGAGCACCATCGGTTCGAGCTTTGTCGAGCTCGCGGCGGGGCCTTTCCGGGAGCTTCTCCAGGGCCTGGACGCGGTGCTGCGCCGCGGGCTGCGCTCCCTCCTCCTGGTTGGCGCGGGGCTCGTCGCCGGTTGGTGGATATACGTTCCGGCGCACGAGCTGCTGCACGCGTTCGGCTGCTGGGCGGCTGGCGGGGCAGTGTCGCGTCTGGAGATCGATCCGCTCTACGGCGCACGCTGGCTGGCGGGGCTCTTTCCGTTCGTGGTGCCGGGAGGCGCCTATGCCGGGAGGCTCTCCGGATTCGACACTCGCGGCAGCGACTGGATCTATCTGGTGACCGACCTGGCGCCGTTCGTCCTCGCGTTGTTCCCGGGATTCTGGTGGCTGCGCCGGGCGGCGCGCTTGGGCCGTCCGGTGGCGTTCGGGGCGGCCCTGCCGGCGGCCTTCGCACCGCTGCTCTCGCTGTCCGGCGACGCCTACGAGATCGCCTCGCTGGCGGTCGTCCACCTGCCGCCCTGGAGCGGCCGGCGGCTGCTGGTGGGCGACGACCTGGGTGCCAAGGTGGCGGAGGTCTTCGGCCTCGCGCAACCCGGAATGCTCGCCGGCGTGGCGGTCGCTGCGCTGCTGGGCCTGCTCTGGGCGTTGGCATGGATGCTTCTCGCCCGCCGTGTCGCCGGCTGGCTGGGCGAGCCGGAGCTCGCGCCGCGCGCCGCTCCCGCCGGGAAGCCAACTGGATCAGGCTAGGATGAAGACGAGCGGGCCTGTCTCCGCGAGCGGAGTGCTGATGAGTTGCCAGAGGTCGAATTTGCCGTTGTCGCGCGTCGCCATCCTGCTGGTCTGTGCGCTCCTCCCCGGTTGTGCCTCGTCGAAGGGGAAGGCGGCCGCGACGGCGCCCGGCGATCGGCGGCCGCCCGCGCCGTCGCTGATCGCGGCGAAGACCGCCGGTCTCGCCTCGCGGCCGGGACTGCTGGAGCTTTTCGTCGACGCTGATCTCGGCAAGGTGATGGTCCGGCTGCCGCCGGCGCGCGGTCCCCGCAGCACGATCGGGGAGTACATCTACTACGAGGGAATCGTCACCGGGCTAGGTTCGAATCCGGTCGGGCTCGACCGCGGACAGGTGGGGGAACCGCAGATCCTGCGTCTGCGGGAGCTCGGCGGCAAGGTCCTCTTCGAGCTGGTCAATCTGCGCTTCCGCGCGCTCGCCGGATCAGCGGACGAGACCCGAGCGGTCGAGGAATCGTTCGCCAACTCGGTGATCTGGAGCGCCGAGATCGTCGCGCGCGATGCCGCCGGCGAGTTGCTGATCGATCTCGGACCTTTCCTGCTGCGCGACGCCCACGGTGTCGCCGCCCGGCTGGCGGAATCGGGCCAGGGCAGCTTCACTCTCGACCGCGAGAAGAGCGCCATCGACGTCGGTCGCTGCGTCGCGTTTCCCGACAACCTCGAATTCGAGTCGACGATCACCTTCGCCGGCGGCAGGCCGGGAGACGAGGTGAGCGCGGTCGCCGTCGATCCGGAATTCCTCTCGTTGGTGCAGCATCAGTCGTTCGTGCGTCTGCCCGATGCGGGCTACACGACGCGCGATTTCGACCCGCGGATGGGCTCGTACGCGATTCGTTTTCAGGACTACGCGGCGCCGCTGGTCGCCTCCGTCGAACGCCGCTGGATCGTCCGCCACCGTCTGCAAAAGGTCGATCCTGCGGCGGCGCGCTCCGCGGTCCGCACGCCGATCGTCTACTACGTCGACCGCGCAGCTCCCGAGCCGGTGCGCAGCGCTCTTCTCGAGGGGGCGGGGTGGTGGAGCGCGGCGTTCCAGGCTGCCGGCTTCGATGACGGCTTCCGCGTCGAGCTTCTGCCGGAGGGCGTCGACCCGCTCGATGTGCGCTACAACGTGATCCAGTGGGTGCATCGCGCAACGCGCGGCTGGTCCTATGGCGGCGGCGTCATCGATCCGCGCACTGGCGAGCAGCTCAAGGGGCATGTCACGCTCGGCTCGCTGCGCGTGCGCCAGGATCGCCTGCTCTTCGAGGGCCTGGCCGGCGCCAGCAAGAGCGGCAGTGGGGGGCCTGACGACCCGTTGGTCCTGGCGCTGGCGCGCATCCGCCAACTCGCCGCCCACGAGGTCGGCCATGCCCTGGGCTTCGCCCACAACTTCGCTGCCAGCGCCGACGGCCGTACCTCGGTGATGGACTATCCGGCGCCGCTGGTGCGGGTCAACGGGCAGGGCGAGCTCGACTTCTCCCAGGCCTACAGCGTCGGGGTCGGCGAGTGGGATGTGCACGCGACGCAGTGGGCATACGGGCAGTTCCCGCCCGGCACGGACGAGAAGGCCGCGCTCGAGACCATCGTGCAGTCTGGCCTGCGCCGGAATCTCCACTTCCTCACCGACGCCGACGCCCGCCCCGCCGGCGCTGCCAATCCGCGCGCCAGCCTGTGGGACAACGGCGACGACCCGGTGGCGGCGCTCGAGCAGACGATGCGGGTGCGACGGATTGCGCTGGCGCACTTCGGCGAAGCCAATCTGCGCTCCGGAGAGCCCCTCGCGCTGCTCGAGGAGACGCTCGTCCCGGTCTACTTCCACCATCGCTTCCAGCTCCAGGCGGCGGCGAAGGTGCTGGGCGGACTCGACTATCGATACGCGTTGAACGGCGACGCGACTCCTGGCGCTCTCGCCCGGCCGGTGTCGCCGGAGCGGCAGCGGCGAGCGCTCGCCGTCCTGCTCGAGACCCTCGATCCGTCGGTGCTCGACCTGCCCGAGGAGACTCTGCGCAAGCTCCTCCCGCGGCCGCACGGCTATGACGTGAATCGCGAGATGTTCGCGTCGCGGACAGCGCCGGCGTTCGACTCCCTGGACGCGGCGGCGACCGCCGCCGACATGACGATCCGCCTGCTGCTGCAGCCGGCGCGTGCCGCGCGGCTGGTCGACTTCCATCGCCGCAACGCCGCACAACCCGATTTCGACGAGGTCCTGACCGCGCTGTGCGACAGGGTCTTTCTCGACTCCGCCCTGCTCGAGCCGCGCCAGGCGGAGATCGCCCGGGTCGAGCAGCGGGTCCTGATCGATCGGCTGATCGAGCTTTCGGGCAACTCCGCGGCGCCGGCCTGGGTGCGCTCGCGCACCGACGGCGCTCTGGCCGATCTTCTGCAGCGGATGGATCAGCTCGTGCCGCTCGACCCGGCGGAGAAGGCGCACTTCTCGGCGGTGACCGCCGAGATCGGGCGGCATCTGGCGCGGCCCGCGGCTGCGAGCGCGCCGGTGCGCCTGGCCCCGGCCGAACCGCCTGGTGATCCGATCGGCGCGACCCGGCAGGAGTCGGCATTCGGCGGCGAGTACTTCGATTCCCAGCGGGCGGACGATTGCGAATTCTCGCCGCCACGCTGATCGCCACGGCCTTCGCGGTCGCCGGAGCCTGCGGCTCCCCGGGCTCCTCGGCGGCCGGCGCGGCTGCCGCCGCGAGCGCGGCTTCTGAAGTCCGCCTCGAGCTCGAGGTCGTCGCGACCTACCCGCACGATCCCGGGGCCTTCACGCAGGGGCTCCTTTGGCACCGTGGCAAGCTCTACGAAAGCACGGGCATGTATGGCAGGTCGTCGCTGCGCGAGGTGGAGTTGGCCACCGGCCGCGTCCTGCGCCGCGTCGACCTCGACCCGGCGGTTTTCGCCGAAGGCCTGGCGCTCGCCGGCGACCGCCTCTTCCAGCTTTCCTATCAGAGCGAGATCGGCTGGATCTGGGACTTCACGACCTTCAAGCGCCTGGGCGAGTTCAACTATCCCGGCGAGGGCTGGGGACTCACCTACGACGGTTCCCATCTCATCCAGAGCGACGGCGGCTCTCGTTTGACCTTCCGCTCGCCGGTGGACTTCTCGCCGCAGCGCGAGCTCGCGGTGGTACGCGCCGGGAAGCTGCAGTTCTATCTCAACGAGCTCGAGTGGGTGAACGGGGAGATCTGGGCGAACGTCTGGCAGAGCGACGAGATCCTGCGCATCGACCCGCAGACTGGCCAGGTCACCGGGTCGCTCGACGCCTCGCAGCTGCTCAGTGCGGAAGAGCGCCGGCACACCGACGTGCTGAACGGCATCGCCTGGGATCCGGAGCGCAAGCTCTTTCTGATCACCGGCAAGGACTGGCCGAAGCTTTTCGCCGTGAAGATCCGCCCCGCGAGCGCGCTCGCCCGCTGACAGCTCAGACGTCGGCGGTGTCGGAGGCGCCGGAGCCGGTTGCCGCCGCAGCCTGCAGCAGGTCGGCGAGCAGACGGATGCGGCGCGCGAGCGAAAGGAGCTCAACGTGCTCTTCGCGCGTGTGCATGCCGCCGCCGACCGGACCGAGTCCGTCGAGGACCGGGATTCGCCCTGAGTCCGCGAGGAAGTTGGGAAACGAGATGCCTCCCCGGTCGTCCTCGCGCACCAGTTCCCAGCCCGCCGCGGCGGCGAGCGCGACGGCGCGGGCGGCGTGAGACCCCTGCAGCCCGGCAGGGTCGACCGGTGCGATGGCGACCTCGCGCACATAGTCCATCGCGACCTCGTGCCGGGCGGAAATCGCCGCCGCGAGTGCCGCCATCTCCGCGCCTAGATATTCGGCCTCTGCGGCGCGCAGGAAGCGGGCCTCGCCTTCGACGAGGGCGCGGTCGGGGACGACATTCAACTGATGGGCGGTGCCGAAGAGCGGGCTCGCTCCAATATCGCCAATATCGCTGGTACCGC